>CAXTVY010000038.1:0-22007 GCA_964247665.1 uncultured Chthoniobacterales bacterium
GTGTTCGACCTCATCACGTCGGGCCGCCGCAGCGCGTCGGCGCTGGAAGCGCGGCGGCTGGGCTACCTGCGCGCGGGCGACGGGATCTCGATGAACAAGCGTCGTCTGTTGGGCGACGCGAAAAGCGCGTTGCTGGCGCTGGCGTCGGCGGGCTACACGGCTCCCGCGCCACGCGAGATCGCGGTGCTGGGCGGTGGCGGTTACGAGCGCCTGATGGACGGCGCGCGCGCACGGCAGGCCGCGGGCGAATGGACGGAGTACGATGTCAGCATGTCCGCGGCATTGGCGCGCATCCTGACCGGCGGCGGCGCGGGCACGCCGGCCGGGAACGTGCCGGAAGCGCGCCTGTTGGAACTGGAGCGCGAGGTGTTCATCGAACTCTGCGGCCGGCCGCAGACCCACGAGCGTATCCGGCACATGCTGTCCACCGGCAAGCCGCTGCGGAATTGAAGGCACCGATGAGCGAGCCTTCTCCCAATCGTTTCGACCTCACCGGCGAATACGGCGGCATCGTGCGCGACGCCGCCGGGAAACGCCGCCTGCGCCTGCGCGTCCCCGGGGGAGAGTGGTTGCTGAAAGTACCGCGGCTCTTGCGGCGGCGGATCATGGCTGGCCATCGCGGGGGCGAGACGATCCGGCTGACGGGCGACACGGAGCGCAACGCCGCCGGGGAAGCCGTCCGGCGGGTGGTGGTCGAAATCCTTCCGGTGCCGGGCGCGCCGGTGCCGCGCGCCACCGTCGGCCCCATCCAGGTCTGCACGAAGAAGAATTGCTGGCGGCAGGGCGGCCGGGAACTCTGGACCGCACTCGAACGCGGGCTGGCGGCGGGCGGGTTGTCCGGGCAGATCACGCTGGAGGGCGTCGGCTGCCTCGACCGTTGCCGGATGGCCCCCAACGCCGAGTGGCAGGGTTGCGCTTATAAAAATTGTTCCCCGGCGGACGCCCCGGAGATCATCGCCCGGGCAGCGGCCCCGGCGGATTGACAAGGATCAAAATTCGCCGCCGTCCATCCCCGCGCGCACGGAGAACCCCGTGCCCGCGTTCGCCAGCGTGATGCGGTCGCCGTCGAGCCCGACCGTCTGGCCGTCGAGCGTCACCTCGTCGCTGGACAGGCCGTGGAACACCAGCACGAACTCCCGGCGCGCGAACGCGGGGTAGCCCGTGCCCGTCACCGTGGCGTCCAGCGTCACGTCGCCGCCGTCGCGCCGCAGGGTGAACTCCGTGCGGTAAAACGCGCCGTGGCGGAACGCGAACGTTTCGCCGTCGTCCTCGTGCAGCACGGAGCGCGTCTCGCCGTCCTCCTCCGGGATGAACACGTGCAGCTCCACGCTCGCGGGGCGGTGATCCAGCGTGGACCGGGGTGCCTCCGGCCACATCGGCACGACGCTGCCGCCGCGCACGTAAAAAGGAATCGTTTCCAGTGGTGCGGGGGCCGTGATCCACGCCGGTCCCTCGTACGCGCCGCCGTCCTGGTCGTACCACGTCCCGGCGGGCAGGTACGCCAGGCGGGCGGTTTGTCCCTTCTCGTACACGGGAGCCACGAGCAGGTCGCGCCCGAGCAAAAACTGGTCGTCCACCTGCCGCGCGCCGAGGTCGTCCTGGTAGTCGAACACGAGCGGACGCTGCACGGGCGCGCCGGTTTCGCTGGCGGCGAGGAACGCGGCGTAGAGGTAGGGCATCAGCCGGTAGCGCAGTTCGACCGCGTGACGGCAGATGGCCTCCACCGCCGCGCCGAACACCCACGGGTACTGGTCGTTCTGGTTGCGGCAGTTGTGGTTGCGGCAGAACGGGGTCAACGCGCCGTACTGGTACCAGCGCACGAGCAGTTCCGGCGACGTGTTCTCCATGAAGCCGCCGATGTCTGCCCCGACGAAAGGCTGGCCGCTGACGCCGAAGCCCATCGCCATGGGGATGCTCATCCACAGGTGCTCCCAGCGCGAGCAGTTGTCGCCCAGCCAGTTCGCGGCGTAACGCTGGATCCCCGGCGACCCGGCGCGTGACAGGACGAACGTGCGCTGGTCCGGCATCGCGGCCAACAAGCCCTCGACCGTGCCCATGGCCATCAGCGTGGCGTACTGGTTGTGGAATTGCGCGTGGGGCAGGGTGCCGCCGCCGAAGTTCATCGCCCCGGGGGGGATGTCGCCCGTGGCGGGCTCGTTCATGTCGTTCCAGATCCCCGCCAGCCCGCTCTGCACGTGCTCGGCGTTGAGCCGCCCCCACCACGCGCGGGTCTCCGCCAGCGAGAAGTCCGGGAACGCCGTCCGCCCGGGCCATACCTGGCCGACGTAGATTTCCCCGGCCTGCGTGCGGCAAAGGAGATCTTTTTCCCGGGCCTCGTCGAAGACGGCGTAGCCCGGCTCGTACTTCACGCCCGGGTCGATGATCGTGATGACGCGGAAGCCCTGCGCGCGCAAGGCGGCGAGCATCGCCTGCGGGTCGGGGAAGGTGTCCGGGTTCCAGGTGAACACGCGGTAGCCGCGCATGTAGTCGATGTCCAGCCACAGGCAGTCGCAGGGAAAATCCTGCTCGCGGTGCTTGGCGGCCAACTTCAAGGTGGTCTCCTGCGTGTAGGCGAACCAGCGGCACTGGTGGTAGCCCAGCGCCCAGAGCGGCGGGGCCTGCATCCGGCCGGTCAGCGCCGTGTACGCGGCGAGGATGCCCGGCATCCGCGGCCCGGCGAAGACGTATTCCGTGTACTGTCCGCCGAGGAAGCGGATCGTGAATTCCTCGTCCTCGACGAAGTCGAAACGGGCGTGGTACGGGTTGTCGATGAAGAAGCCCGCCATCGCCGGCTGGAGGTGAGGGTGGTGGTAGAAAAACGGGATGGAGACGTAGTAGGGATCGAACACCGTGCCGCGCGGGTCGGCCCGGGGATCGTCCGCGCCGAATTTCGCCCGGGCCTCGCCGAGCGTGTTGGGGTTGAGCACGTCGGTGTTCCAGAGCGTGTACGCGCTGCCCGCGCGGTTGAAGCGGCCGGACTTTTCGCCCAGTCCGTAGAAGGCATCCTCGCGCTGGCAGCGGCGGGTGAGCAGGAACTCGTCGTTGAGCGTGGCGTAAGCGGAGAAATGGCCTTCCGTGGTGGCCACGCTCTCGAAGACCGGGCTGCCGTCGGCGCGGTGGGCGTCGAGCCGGAAAGGCGACTTGCCGACGGTCAGCGTGAGTTCCGCCGTGACGACGCGCACCGCCTCGGGCGTGTCGTCCACGGTGAAATCCGCGCTGCCGCCCAGGGCCGCGAGCGCGCCGTCCACCACGGCGAGCGTGGGTTGTTCGTCGAACCGGCCGCCCCGGCTGATCTTGAGCCGCAGCACGTCCGCGCGCAGGACTTCCACCCGCAGGCGGTCCTCGCCGCCGTCGAGCGTCAACTCGATGCCGTTCGCCCGGTGCACGAGGCCGTCGGCCCGTCCCGTCCGGAGGAAATACTGCGTGTCGCTGGTGGCTGGGTCAGGCATGGCGTGTGGAGGATTCGCGGCAGGCGGGAGATTAAAGCGGGTTTGCCGCCGGGTGCAACGTCCGGCAGCGGGGCAGCGTTCCAGCGGCAGACGATTTGTCCTGGCCGCCGGTTGCGTCAGCGACGGGGAGGCTGCGGACTTTTTGCTTGCGTGCCCCGGACGGTCGGGTCCAGCGTCGCCCCATGGCCAGCCCGCAACGCCGCATCCTCGTCGCCGACGATCAGGCCGCCATCCGCGACGCCCTGCGCCTGCTGCTCAAGGGCGAGGGGTTCCTGGCCGTGCCGGTGACGAGCCCGGCGGAAACCGTCGCCGCCGTGCAAAAGGAGGAATACGATCTCGCGCTCATCGACCTGAACTACACCCGCGACACCACCAGCGGCCAGGAAGGGCTGGACCTCCTGGCCCAACTCCTCGCCCTGGAAGGTGCGCCGCCCGTGGTCGTGATGACCGCCTGGGCGACGGTCGATCTCGCCGTGGAAGCCATGCGCCGGGGCGCGCGCGACTTCATCCAAAAGCCGTGGGAAAACGCCCGCGTCCTGGCCACGATCCGCACCCAGCTCGAACTCGCGGGAATCCGGCGGCGCAACGAACGGCTGGAGGCGGAGAACGGCTTCCTGCGGCGGGATTGCGAGGAACCCGTCGTGCGGCGCGGGAAAGGCACGGGCAAGGGAGAGGAATACGTCGCCGGATCGGCCTCCATGAAGCCGGTGCTCGACACCATCGACAGCGTGGGCCCGGCGGACGCGCCGGTGCTCATCACGGGCGAGAACGGCACGGGCAAGGGGCTCGCCGCGCGGCTCCTCCATGCCGCCAGCTCGCGCGCGGACAAGGGGCTGGTGGCGGTCAACATGGGCGGCCTGAGCGAGAACATCTTCGAGAGCGAGCTGTTCGGGCACGTCAAGGGGGCGTTCACCGACGCCAAGGCGGACCGCGTGGGCCGCTTCGAGCTGGCTGACGGCGGCACGCTTTTTCTGGACGAGATCGCCAACGTGCCCATGGCGCAGCAGGCCAAGCTCTTGCGGCTGCTGGAGACCGGCGAGTTCGAGCGCGTGGGCTCCTCGCGCACGCAGAAGGCCAACGTGCGGCTGCTGTCGGCCACGAACGCCGACCTGCACGCCGAGGTCGCCGCCGGGCGGTTCCGGCGCGACCTGCTCTACCGGCTCAACACCGTGGAAATCCACCTGCCGCCGTTGCGCGACCGGCCCGAAGACATCCCGGCGCTGGCCGTGCACTTCCTGGACCGGCACGTCGCGCGCTACCGCAAGCGCGTCACCGGCCTGGACGACGCCGCGACCCGCGCGCTGCTTTCCCACTCGTGGCCGGGCAACGTGCGCGAGCTGGACCACGCCATGGAGCGCGCCGTGCTCATGGCCACGAACGAACTGGTCCGTGCGAGCGACCTGGGCCTCTGGGCGGGCGGGGGCGCGGCGGCAGCGGCCACCGGCGGCGGGTCCGGTGTGCCCGCGTTGGAGGATATGAGCCTGGAGGAAGTGGAAAAGTTCCTCATCCAGAAAGCCATGGCGCGCCATGGCGGCCGGGCCAACGCCGCCGCCGAATCGCTGGGCCTGAGCCGTAGCGCGTTCTACCGGCGGCTCCAGCAGTACGGACTCTGAGCGGAAAGGCGGAAGGCAGCAGGATGCAGGATGCAGGATGCAGGATGCAGGATGCAGGATGCTAACAGGAGGGCGCTTGCCCCCAGAACGGACTGTTAGCCTGAGCAGAGCCGAAGGACCTCGCCAGCGGGATGCTCGTCCGCCTCTACGCCGTTCGTCACCCGCGAAAAGCTCTACAGGAGAAACCAGCATGATCTGCGAGGCTAGCAGACCACTCGATCCGGGTGGGACAGAGCCAAGGCCAACTCGTACTCCGGGTGAGGTCCTCCGGTTCCGTTGCACTCCGCTCAGAATAACAGACACTTCAGGGCACGCCCTCTTGTCGGCCTACCCGCATCCTGCATCCTGCATCCTGCATCCTGCTGCCTTCCGCCTTCTGCCTTCTGCCTTCATGGAAGACGCCTCCAGACCCCGCTCTCCGGCGCTGCCGGTGGAACATCCCTCCGCGTGGCGCAAGCTGCCGCATGACCGCGCCGTCCAGGTCCTGACGCTGTGCGCCGGGTTGCCGGGGGCGGCCGTGTGCCTGTTCCTGCTCTGGAGCGGCGACTGGTCGCCGAAGGTGCAATGGACGTTCTCCGTGGTGGTGCTGGGGAGCTGGCTGGGTTGCGTGTTGGGAGTGCGCGAGCGCGTCATCTATCCCATGCACACGCTGACCAACTTGCTCGCCGCCTTGCGCGAGGGGGACTATTCCCTGCGCTCCCGCCGCGCCCGCCGCGACGACGCGCTGGGCGAGGTCATGCGCGAGATCAACGCGCTGGGCGTCACCCTCCAGGGCCGCCGGCGCGAGGCGATGGAGGCCAACGCGTTGCTGCGCGCCGTGATGGCCGAGATCGACGTGGCCGTGTTCACCTTCGACGGCGACCGCCGCCTGCGCCTGGTCAACCGCACCGGGGCGGCGCTGCTGGGCCAGCGGGAGAACGAACTGGTCGGGCAGGCCGCGGGTGACGTGGGCCTCGCGGCGGCGCTGGACGGCGACGCGCGGGGGACACTGACCTCGGATTTTCCGGGGCGGGTCGGTGCGCGCTGGAGCCTGCACCGCACGGAGTTCCGCGAGGGCGGGCAGCCGCACCGGCTCCTGGTGCTCGCCGATGTCAGCCAGTCGTTGCGCGAGGAGGAACGGGCCGCTTGGCAGCGGCTCATCCGGGTGCTGGGGCACGAGATCAACAACTCCCTGGCACCCATCGGGTCCATCGCCGACAGCCTGAAAACCCTCGTCGGCCGCCCCGAGGACCAGCGCGCGGACGACTGGCTGGACGACACCCGGGACGGCCTCGGGATCATCGCCGCGCGGGCGGAATCGCTGGGGCGGTTCATGGGGGCGTATTCGCGGCTGGCGCGGCTGCCCGCGCCGGCCCGGCGACGGCAGGATCTGGGGCCGCTCGTGCGGCGCGCGGCGGCGCTGGAAACGCGGCTGGAGGTCCGGTGGGTGACGGAGCGGCCGGTCATGGCCGACGTGGACGGCGACCAGGTGGAACAGGCGCTCATCAACCTGATCCGCAACGCCGCCGACGCCGCGCTGGAGATGGGCGGCGGCGTGCGGGCCGGTTGGTCCACGGAGGGCGGGGCGGCCGTGGTGACGGTGGAAGACGATGGCCCGGGGCTGGGTGGGACGGCCAACCTTTTCGTGCCGTTCTTCACGACCAAGCCGCAGGGCAGCGGGATCGGGCTGGTGCTCAGCCGCCAGATCGCGGAGGCGCACGGCGGCACGCTGACGCTGGAGAACCGGCCCGACGGGCAGCGCGGCTGCCGCGCGACGCTGCGGCTGCCGGGATAGGGCGATCCCTACCTTGTTTTGGATCGCCTTCGGCTCGTCCCATAACCGGGACGACGGCGTCCCGGCGACGGGACAAACGCCGGGGGCTCCCAAAAACAGCATTTTTTACAAGCTATTCAAAGAGAACTATTTACAAATTGTTTTCAGATGTGGCACGGCGCTTGCAAATAGGGTAGGCAGGAACACGAAACTCCTCATCAAATGAATACCCAATCCACTGTCCACACCACGATCTTCCAGGACCGCGACCTCCTCAATCTGACCCCGGCCACCAACGCCGCATCCAACTCCTGGCAGCGGCTCACCGCCGGTGACGAGCGCGCCGAACGCTTCGAAAACCTCCTGCGCATGGGGCTGGTCGTCAGCCTGTTTTGCGCCATGGTCATCAGCGCGCTGCACCTGCAACCCGCCACGGACGACCTCTCGGACAACGTCCGCCTGGCCTGCCCCACGATGCACATGCCGCAGCTGATCCGCGCCCCGGCCGCCGCCGTCCAGGCAGCGAGCCAGGCCTTCTAAGCCATCCGCCTTGCCGCTCCACCCGACCAACCTTCTCCCTTTCCTACTTGCCATGCGCGCTCCGCTGCCTCCCTTCTCCGCCGTGCAACCGCACCCCGCGTTTCTCCAGACGCCGGCGGCCGGCGGAAGCCCCGCCGGGCGGCCCGGCGGCTTCACCCCGGCGGGCAAGGGCGGGATGGACGTGGTCCGCTCGCCCGAGCACGGCCGGAAGCGCCGCCGCCGCCGGTGGATGCTGATCGGCGGCGGGCTGCTCGCCCTCGCGGCGGCCACGGTGGGCATCGCGCGGCTGCGGCCGGCGGCCCCCACACTCGACCGCGCCAGCGTCTGGATCGACACCGTGCACCGCGGCCCGATGGTGCGCCAGGTGCGGGGCCTGGGCACGCTGGTCCCGGAGGACATCACCTGGGTGGCCGCCCGCACGGACGCCCGCGTCGAGCGCATCGTCGTCCAGCCGGGCGCGACCGTCGCGGCGGACACCGTTATCCTCTCGTTGAGCAACCCCGAACTCCAGCAGAGCGTGCTCGACGGCGATACGGCCGTCGTCGCCGCGCAGGCCAAGCTCGTCAACCTGCGCGCGCAGCTAGAAGGCCAGTCACTGGAGCGCCAGAGCGCCTACGCCAAGGCCCAGGGCGACAGTGACACCGCCGCCGCCCAGGTGGAGGTCAACGAACGGCTTTCCAAGCAGGGGCTCATCGCCCAGGTGGAACTCAAGAAGAGCCAGATCTCGGCCAAGGAACTCGCCGCGTGCCTGGACATCGAGCGGCAGCGGGTGGATTTCACCAAGCAGGCCATCGAGCCACAAATCGCCGTGGCGCAGGGAGATGTGGACAGCGCCCGGGCCACGGCGGGGCTGCGGCACAGCCAGTGGGACGCGCTCCAGGTGCAGGCCGGGATGGCAGGGGTGCTCCAGCAGGTGCCCGTGGAAGTCGGCCAGCGCGTGCAGGCCGGGACGAACCTCGCCCGCGTGGCCGACCCGACCAAGCTCAAGGCGCAGATCAAGATCCCCGAGACCCAGGCGCGCGACATCGTGGCGGGGCTGCCCGCGAGCATCGACACCCGCAACGGCATCGCCGAGGGCAAGGTGTCGCGGATCAACCCGGCCGTCACCGAGGGCACGGTGCTCGTGGACGTGACGTTCGGCGGCGCGGCGCTGCCCCGGGGCGCACGGCCCGACCTGAGCGTGGAGGGCACCGTGGAACTGGAGCGCATCGCCGACACGCTGGTGGTCGGCCGCCCGGCCTTCGGCCAGGAGGACAGCCAGGTGAGCCTGTTCCGGCTCTCGGCCGACGGGTCGGAGGCCGACCGCCTCAAGGTGACGCTCGGCCGCGGGTCGGTCAGCACCGTGGAGGTCCGCGACGGCCTGCGCGACGGCGACCGCGTGATCCTCTCGGACACCTCCGCCTACGACCGCAACGATAAACTGCGCATCAATTAGCGAAAACTCCCCTGATTAGTCGTCAGGAGCTTCAGGAGCTTCAGGAGCTTCAGATTGTTCGGACCAAATACTGCCGCACCGCCGCACCACTGCTTTTCCCATGATCACCACCCATCCATCGCCACCGTCGTCCCTCATCCATCTGGATGGGGTCAAGAAAGTGTTTCTGACCGATGAGGTCGAGACCCACGCCCTCGCGGGCATCTACCTGGACATCCAGCCGGGCGAATACGTGTCCATCGCCGGGCCCTCGGGCTGCGGCAAGAGCACCCTCCTCTCCATCCTCGGGCTGCTCGATTCGCCCAGCGAGGGGCGCTACCTGCTCAACGGCCACCCCGTCGAAGGGTTGTCCTTCGCGGACCGTGCCCGCATCCGCAACCGCGAGATCGGCTTCATCTTCCAGAGCTTCAACCTGATCGGCGACCTGACCGTGTTCGAGAACGTCGAGCTGCCGTTGACCTACCGCTCCGACGTGACCGCCACGGAGCGCAAGCAGCGCACGCTGGATGCCCTGGAGCGGGTCGGCATGGGGCACCGCAACCGGCATTTGCCGAATCAGCTCTCCGGCGGCCAGCAGCAGCGCGTGGCCGTGGCGCGCGCGCTGGCGGGCGGCCCCAGCGTGCTGCTGGCGGACGAGCCGACGGGCAACCTCGACAGCCGCAACGGCGAGGCCGTCATGGGCCTGCTCAGCGACCTGCACGCGGCGGGCGCGACCATCGTCATGGTCACCCACGACGACCGCTTCGCGCGGTGCGCGGCCCGGACGGTGCACGTCTTCGACGGCCGCGTCGTGGAGGAGGAGCGGGAGGAAACCCCGGTTGCGCTGACAGCCTGAAGGGGGAAGGCCCAATGACCGAGGCCCAATGACCGAGGCCCAATGACCAAGGCGGAAACAGATCGTTCTCAAATGAACGCAGTGACCAACGACCCAACCGAACCACATGGCACGGTGATGCGCGCAGATTCCGGTCCGTCTTGGACCTTGGGCTTTGGGCCTTGGTCATTTTAATCCACCACCATGTTCCAAGGCTTTCTCCAAGACCTGCGGTCCAGCCTGCGCGCGTTTGCGCGCCAGCCGCTCTTCACGCTGACGGCCATGTGCTCGCTGGCACTGGGCATCGGCGCGTGCGTGGTCATCTACAGCGTCGTGTACGCGGTGCTGCTCAAGCCGCTGCCCTACGCGCGGCCGGAGCAACTCGTCCACGTCAACATGGCCAACCCCTCGATTGGCAGCGAGGCCGCCAACGGCATCGCGCCGATGACGGTGGCGAACATCCTGACCCGCCCGGACACGGGCCTGTCCGCCCTGGGCGGCCAGACCTACGACTACTGCAACCTCACCGGCGTGGAACAGCCCACACAACTCACCGTGGGGTTGGTGACGGAGCAGTACCTGGGGGTCTTCGGCATCCAGCCCGCCCTGGGCCGGCTCTTCGACCAGAAAGACTTCCGGGCCGACGCCGCGCCGACGGTCGTGCTCGCCGACAAGCTCTGGCGCAGCCAGTTCCACGCCGATCCCGGCCTCCTCGGCCAGACGATCCGCATCGACGACAAGCCCCGCACGGTGGTGGGCATCATGCCCGCCTCGTTCAAGGAACCCAACAACGTCGCCCAGGTCTGGCTGCCCATCCAGGCCAACAACCCCATGGCGAGCGCGCCGGGCAGCCGCGCGCTCGACGGGATGGGGCGGCTCAACGCCGCGACGGCGGAGAACCTGCACCGGACCCGGGCGGCCCTGGAGACGGTCGCGGCCAACCTCGCCGCCACCGACCCGGTCAACTACAAAGGGTGGCAACTGACGGTGGACCCCCTGGGCGGCGCCACGCTGGCGGGCCGGGCGCAGCAGCACGCGCTCTGGCTGCTGCTGGGCGGGGTCGGCTGCGTGCTGCTGGTGACGTGCGCCAACGTGGCCAACCTGCAACTGGTGCGCGCCAGCGCCCGCCGGCGGGAAATGGGCGTGCGGATGGCGCTCGGGGCCAGCCGGACGCGGATCGGTCGCCAACTGCTCGCCGAAAGCGCCTTGCTCGCGGGGGTGGGCGGCGGCCTGGGCCTGCTGCTGGCCTCGTGGGGGGTGGACGGCGTGCGCGCGCTGTTGCCCGCCGGGTTCACCCGGCAGGACGAGATCGCGCTGGACCTGCCCGTGCTCGCGTTCGCCGTGGCGCTGACGGCGCTCGTGGGCGTGGCGTCCGGGACGCTGCCGATGTGGTTCGCCGCGCGGCAGGACCCGGCCGGCTCGCTGGCCGACGGCGGCCGGGCGGCGGCGGGCGGCGTGGGCGGCGCGCGCACGCGCGCCGGGCTGGTGGTGGCGGAGATCTCGCTGGCGCTGGTGCTCCTGGCCGGGGCCGGGCTGCTGGGCCGCTCGTTCCTGTCGCTGTTGCGCGCCGACCCCGGCTTCCGCACCGAGCGCGTGCTGACCCTGGGGATGTCGCTCGCGCTGGAGCGTTACCCGGACAAGGCCCGGTCGGTGGACTTCTACCGGCACGTCCTGGAAGCCGTGCGCGCCGTGCCGGGGGTGGAAAACGTCGGCTTGTCCACCACGCAGTTCTTCAACTGGACGATGCGCTTTACTTTCCTGAAGGCCGGTCAGGCGGGCGACGATCCCGCCGCCGCCGCCCAGGCGGCGGACTACGATGCCATCAACCCCGAATGCTTCGCCACCCTGGACATCCCGCTACGCCGGGGACGGGTCTTCAACGCGCAGGACAACGCCGCCGCTCCTCCCGTGATGATCGTCAACGAAGAGTTCGCGCGCCGGTTCTTCCCGGCGGGGGTCGATCCGCTGGGCCAGAAGCTCGTGATCGTGTCCCGCAACGATAAAACCACCCTGGAGATCGTCGGCGTCACCGCGGACCTGCACCGGCAGGGTGCGAACGAGCCGGTGGCCCCGCAGATGTACGTCTCGTGCTTCCAGCGTCCGCCCAACTTCGCCACCCTTTACGTCCGCGCGGCGGCCCACCTTCCGGCGGAAAGCCTCACCCGGCCGGTGCAGGCCGCGGTCTGGAACCTCGACCGCGAACTGCCCGTCTCCGATGTCTCGACCCTCGCGCAGGATCTGCACGGCACCACGAGCCTGACGCGGCTCTACCTGGCCCTGTTCGCGTTGTTCGCGGGGCTGACGCTCGGGCTGGCGGCGCTGGGGGTGTACGGCACCGTTTCCTACAGCGTCGGCCAGCGCACGCGCGAGATCGGCATCCGCATGGCGGTCGGCGCGCAGCGCGGCGACGTGCTGCGCCTCGTGCTGGGCCAGGGCGTGCGGCTGATCCTGACGGGGCTCGGGCTGGGGCTCGCGGCGTCCCTGGCGCTGGCGCGGCTGGTGGCCAGCCTGCTCTATGGGGTGGACGCGCGCGATCCCCTCACGCTCGGATTGGTGGCGGTTCTGCTCGGCGCGGTGGCGCTGCTCGCCAGCTACCTGCCCGCGCGCCGCGCCGCCCTGATCGACCCGTTGACGGCCTTGCGGGAGGACTGAAACGCCGCGCGGCGCGGCGAAATGACCAAGTTCCAATGACCAAGGCCCAACTGATGGAATCTTTTGAAATGGTGGCTGACAGGACGGAAGCCACCGCCCGCGCGCGCCGCCGGAGAACACCGCCGCCCCGGCCGCCGGAAGGCGTTCCGCCCGTGGGCTCCGTGGCCGAACTCTTCCTGGCGTGGCTGGTCATGCCCGGGTTGGAAATCGTCCACCCGGCCCCCGTCCGCCCCGCTTCCCGTCCCCGCCGGGCATCCACCCGGCCCACCCATCCCAACCACCCATGATGATCCTGCTCCACGACCTCCGCCTCGGCCTGCGCGCCCTGCTGCGGCGACCGCTTTTCACCGTCGTTTCCGTGCTGGTGCTCGGCCTGGGCATCGGCGCGAACACGGCCGTCTTCAACGTGATCTACACCGTGCTCCTGCAACCCCTGACCTACCCGCAGGCGGACCGGATCGTGTTCCTCAACGACAAGACGCCGCAGTTCGAGTCGAACTCCGCCTCCATGCCGGATTACCTCGACTACCGTGCGGGGCAGCAGACGTTTACCGACCTGGGCGTCGTGCGGAGCTGGAGCTTCAACCTGTCCTTCCCGGGCAACAGCGGCACGGAGCCCGAGCGGATCATCGGCGCGCAGGTGACCGCCAATTACCTGCCCATCCTGGGCATCCCGCCCGCGCTGGGACGCCCGTTTACCGACGCCGAGGACACGCCCGGCGGCCCCAAGGCCGCCCTCATCAGCGACAGCCTCTGGCGGCGGCGCTTCGGCGCGGACGCGCGCGTGCTCGGCCACCGGATCGTGCTGGACGGCGAGACCCGCGAGATCGTCGGGGTGCTGCCGGCGACGGTGCGCTCGCCACGCCACGCGGAAATCTACGTGCCCTTCGGCGACGTGCGGCAGGACCGCAACCTGACGGACCGCGGCAGCCACCCGGGACTGGTCGTGGCGGGGCGGCTGCGGCCGGGGATGAGCGTCGCGCAAGCGAGCGACAACCTCAACAGCATCGCGCGGGACCTGGAGCGGCGCTACCCGGACACGAACACGGGGCACCGGGTGGTCGTGCACCGCATGATCGACCAGAGCGTCGGGGAATACCGTGCCAGCCTGTACCTGTTGCTCGGCGCGGTGGGCTGCGTGCTGCTGATCGCCTGCGCGAACGTGGCCAACCTGCAACTGGCGCGGGCCGCCGGACGCATGAAGGAACTGGCCGTGCGCGCGGCGCTGGGTGCCAGCCGCGCGCGGCTGGTGCGCCAGCTCCTGGCCGAGAGCGCCGTGCTGGGGGCGCTCGGCGGGGTGGCGGGCGTGCTGCTGGCGCTGTGGGCGACGGACGCCATCGTCGCCGTGGCGCCGACGGACATCCCGCGTTTCGAGGACCTGCACATGGACTGGCAATCGCTGGTGTTCGCGGGCGCGCTGGCGCTGGGTAGCGGACTGCTGGTGGGGGCGTGGCCCGCGTGGCGCGTCACGCGCACGGCGGCGCTGGCCGACGCGCTGCACGAGGGCAGCACGCGCGGCGGTTCGGCGGGAACCTCGCAGGGCCGGGCGCGGGCGTGGCTGGTGGTCACACAACTGGCGCTGACGGTCGTGCTGCTGGCGGGCGCGGGCCTGACGCTCAAAAGCTTCTGGCGGATGCAGAACGAGCCGTTCGGCTTTCGCCGGGACGGGGTCCTGACCCTGCGGGTCTCGCTCCCGGAAGCCCGTTACAGCGAGGAAAAGATCACGCAGTTCTACGACCAGTTGCTCGCCCGGGTGCGCGCGCTGCCCGGGGTGGAATCGGCCGCCGCCGGCGTGAACATCCCCTTCGACGGCGACACCTGGGACGTGGGCATTCATGTGGTCGGCACGCCGCCCGCGCCTCCGGGCGAGGACCCCGACACGGAGATCAGCTACGTGACGCCGGACTACTTTCAGGTCCTGGGCATGTCGATCCTGCACGGCCGGACGTTCGGACCGGAGGACCGGAAGGGACAACCCGAAACGGTCCTCATCGACGAGTTGTTCGCCCAGAACTTCTTTCCCGGGCAGGACCCCGTGGGCAAACAGATCGACCAGGGGAACGATGGCGACAAGCCACCTGTCCCGATGACGATCATCGGGGTGGTGCCCCACAACCGCAAGGAGCCGCCGGGCAACAGCCCGCATTTCGACCACCTGCCGCAGATTTATGGCAGCATGGCCCAGAGGAGAATCCCGCAGCGGGTGCTGGTGGTGCGGGCGCGCTCGGGCGATCCGCTGCGGCTGACCGAGCCCGTGCGGCGCGCGGTGCTGGCGCTGGACCCGGAGGTGCCGGTGGCGCGGGTCGGCACGATGGAGGCGAACATCGCGTCGCAGTTTTCCTCGCAACGCCTGATCCTGATCCTGCTGGGGTCGTTCGCGGCGCTGGCGCTGGGGCTGGCGAGTCTGGGATTGTACGGCGTGATGGCGCTGGGCGTGGCGCAGCGCACGCGGGAGCTGGGTATCCGGCTGGCGTTAGGCGCGCAACGGGCGAGCGTGTTGCGGCTGGTGCTCGGGCAAAGCGCGCGGCTGGTGGGCATCGGGCTGGCGCTGGGGCTGGCGGCGGCGCTGGGCGCGGGCCGGTTGTTGTCGAGCATCGTCTACGGCGTGAGCACGGCGGACGTGGAAATTCTCCTGCTGGTGGTGCTGGTCCTCGGCGGGGTCGGCCTGCTGGCAAGCTACCTGCCCGCGCGCCGCGCGACGCGGATCGACCCATTGTCGGCCCTGCGGGAAGAGTAGGCGGAGAAGGCAGAAGTCGGAAGGGCGGAGGATGCAAGATACAGGATACAAGATACAGGATGCAGGCAAAGGAGAGCCCGGCGGCGGACCAGCGCCGTGCGCCTGCTTGCCTTTGGCTCCTGTCTTTTCCCTCTTTGCTTCTTCTCCTCCGGACTCTGTGTCCTTTGTATGCTCTGCGTTAAAACCCTGCACTCCTTGCCCAATCGTTTGCCCTCGCTAGCAGCCATCCTGCATCCTGCATCCTGCATCCTGCATCCTTCCGCCTTCCGCCTTCCGCCTTCTCCGCCATGTCCACTTTCTTCCAAGACCTCCGCTACGCCCTGCGGGGCTTGCGCAAATCGCCGGGCTACACGGTCGCGGCAGTGCTCGTGCTGGCGCTGGGCATCGGCGCGAACACCGCCGTGTTCAGCGTCATCAACGCCGTGCTGCTGCGGCCCCTGCCTTACCCAAATTCGGAACAGCTCGTCACGGTGCGCTGCCGTACCAGCACGTTTCCGAGCGCCTCCGTTTCCCTGCCGGACTTCCTCGACTGGCGCGCGGCCCAGCACTCGTGCACCGACCTCACCCTCTCGCGCCGCGAGAGCGTCAACCTGTCCTTCAGCCCCGGCAGCGGCGTGCCTCCCGAGCGCGTGAGCGGCACCACGGCGACAGCGAATTACCTGACCGTGCTCGGCGTGCAACCCGCGCTGGGCCGCAACTTCGTCGAGGCGGAAGACACGCCCGGCGGACCGTTGGCGGTCATCATCAGCGACCACCTGTGGCGGCTGCGGTGCGCGGCCAACCCGCACGTGCTCGGCGAGCGCCTGGTGGTTGACGGGGAGTCGCGCGAGATCGTCGGCGTGCTGCCCGCGACGCTCAACTCCACGCGCGGCGTGGAGGTCGTCGTGCCGTTCGGCAACCTGCGTGTGCAACCGAACATCATCCGCCGCGACAACCACCCGGGCTTCACCGCCATCGGCCGGTTGCGCCCGGGCGTGACGCTGGCGGCGGCCACGCGGGAGTTCACCGCGCTGGCCGCCGAACTGGAGCGGCGCTATCCCGACTCAAACAAGGGTTGGAGCGTGGACCTGCACACGCTGCTCGACAACACCGTGGGGTCTTACCGCCAGAGCCTGTACCTGTTGCTCGGCGCGGTGGGCTGCGTGCTGCTGATCGCCTGCGCGAACGTGGCCAACCTGCAACTGGCACGCGCGACGGGGCGCACGAAGGAACTGGCCGTGCGCGCGGCGCTGGGCGCGACCCGCGCGCGGCTGGTGCGCCAGACCCTCACCGAGAGCGTGCTCGTGTCGGTGCTCGGCGGGGCGACGGGCGTGCTGCTGGCGTTGTGGGCGGTGGACGCGATCCTGCGGCTCGCGCCGGCGGCGAGCCCACGCTTCGGGGAGGCGCGGCTGGACCTGGCGGCGCTCGGGTTCACGGCGCTGGTGGCGCTGGGCACGGGCGTGGTGGCGGGGGCGTGGCCCGCGTGGCGCGTGACGCGGCTGGCGGCGATGGCCTCGGCGCTGCACGAGAGCGGCGCGCGGGGCAGCAGCGGCGGCGCGTCGCAGCACCGCGCGCGGGCGGTGCTGGTGGTCGCGCAGGTGGCGTTGGCCGTGGTGCTCCTGACCGGCGCGGGCCTGACGCTGGAGAGCTTCTGGCGGATGTACCACGAGCCGCTCGGCTTCCAGTCCGGCGGGTTGCTGACGATGTCGGTTTCCCTGCCCGCCGCCCGCTACCCGTTCGGGGACCCCATGAAGAAATCGCTCTTTTACTCCCGGTTGCTCGAAGCGGTCAGTGGCCTGCCCGGCGTGGAGTCGGCGGGGCTGGCGAGCAACATGCCCTTCGGTGGCAGCGACTGGGAAAGCTCCTACCACGTCACCGGCACCCCGGCGGACGAGCCCGGCAAGAGCCCCGAGGTATCGGTGAACAGCGTCTCGCCCCATTATTTCCAGACGATGGGGATGCCGATCCTGCGCGGCCGGGATTTCGGCGTGGAAGACCGGGTGGACCGGCCATCGTCGGTCATCATCGACGAGGACTTCGCCCGGCACGTTTTCCCGGGCCGGGACCCCGTCGGGCAGCACCTGGACGACAATCAGGCGGACGATCCGAAGACCGCGCCACCGACGACGATCGTGGGTGTCGTGAGGCACGTGCGCAACGACGCGCCGGGGGAGAACCCGTCGGTCGCCGCCCTGGTGCAGATGTATTACTGCGCGACCCAGAATGGGTCTGCCAACTGCTCGATCATCGTGCGCCCGGCGGCGGGCGATCCGCGGCGGCTGGCGGAGCCGGTGCGGCGCGCCCTGCAATCCATCGACCCCGAACTGCCCGTGGCGGACGTGGACACGATGGAAGGGACGATTGACGCGAGCCTGTCGGCGCAGCGGCTGACGATGGTGCTGCTGGCGACGTTCGCGGCGCTGGCGCTGGTGCTGGCAAGCATCGGCCTGTACGGCGTGATGTCCCTGGGCGTGACGCAGCGCACGCGCGAGCTGGGCATCCGGCTGGCGCTGGGCGCGCAGCGCAACGCCCTGCTGGGGCTGGTGATGCGCCAGGGCACGGCGCTGGTGGGCATCGGGCTGGGCGTGGGTTTGCTGGTGGCGCTGGCGCTGGGACGGGCGCTGGCGAGCATCCTCTACGGGGTGACGGGCAGCGATCCGCTGACGCTGGGCGTGGTCACGCTGGTGCTCGCGGGGACGGCGCTGCTGGCGTGCTGGATGCCCGCGCGCCGGGCGATGCGGGTCGATCCCATGGTCGCCCTGCGCGACGAGTAAGAGCCCGCCCGCCGGGGGTACGCAGAACTACGTACATCCTGACGACAAATCCTTACAAAGCGCAAAAATAGTGCTTGGCAAACAATTACCCCCTGCGAGTATTAACGCCATGACACTCGGAGAAAAATTAAAAGCGATTCGCCGCGATTGCGGCCTCTCACAGGAAGCCATCGGCGCACAGGGGTTCGTCTCGACCCCGGGCTGGATCAAGTTGGAGAACAGCCAGCGCTCGCCCAGCGAGAAGTTGATCGAAAGTCTCGTGGCCTGGCTCGTGGAAGACAAGTACATCCGTTCCTCGGCGGCCAAGGGGCTCAAGGAGGAACTGCTCGTGCTCAAGTACCTGGGCAGCCAGTCCAACTTCGTGCGCGAACTGGCCAAGACCCACGCCCGCGGCCTGACCCGGGGCGACCTGTTGCTCGCCCCGAGCAACGCGAGCGACAAACCCAAGCGCGGACGCCCGAAACTGGTGGCGCGCTGAGCCCCCGCGCCGCGTAGTCCTTCACCCCGCCGCCCGCCGGGACTTTTCCTGGCGGGCGGCGTTTGCTTTTTCACGGAAAAGTGGGAAAGTCATGAATGTCCGCCGGACTGCAAATCGTGTGGTTCAAGCGCGACCTCCGCGTGGGGGACCACCGGCCGCTCTGGGAGGCCGCGCGGACGGGCGGGCCCGTGGTGGCGCTGTACGTCTACGAGCCGGAAATCGCCGGGGCGGCGGACGCGGATTCCTCGCACTTGGTGTTCGTCAACCAGTCGCTGGCGGAACTCGACGCGCGGCTGCGCGCCCTTGGCGGACGCCTGACGCTACGCACCGGCCGGCTGCCGGAGGTTTTCGATGAGCTGCACGCCCGGCACGGCGGGGTGGTGGGCTTGTGGAGCCACGAGGAAACGGGCAACGCGCTGACCTACGCGCGCGACCAGCGCGTGAAGGCGTGGGCCGCCGGGCGCGGGGTGCGCTGGACGGAAATCCCGCAGCACGGCGTGTCCCGGCCGCACCGCAGCCGCGACGGCTGGGCCGAACGCTGGACGGCGCGCATGGCCGAGCCGGTCACGCCCGCGCCGCGCGAGCTTTGCGTCATCCCCGAGATCGAGGCGGGCCGCCTCCAGACCCCGGCGGACCTGGGGCTGCCGCCGAGCACCAAGACCCTGGCGCAGGCCGGGGGCGAGAGCAACGGCCAGCGGCTGCTCGCCTCGTTCCTGACCCGGCGCGGGATGGACTACCGCCGCGCCATGTCGGCCCCGCGCGCCGCCTGGACGCAGTGCAGCCGCCTGAGCCCCTACCTGACGTTCGGCTGCGTGTCGATGCGGCAGGCGTACCAGGCCACGCGCGAGCGCCAGCACGCGCTGGCGGAGTACGACGCGGCGGGGGTGTGGTACGACGGGCGCTGGGCGCGTTCGCTGGCCTCGTTCCAGTCGCGGCTGCGGTGGCATTGCCACTTCATCCAGAAGCTGGAGGACGAGCCCGCGCTGGAGGAGCGCAACCTGTCGCACGCCTACGACGGACTGCGCGAGGGGCAGTTTTCGGAGGAGCGTTTCGCGGCGTGGCGCGAGGGTCGCACGGGCTACCCGCTCGTGGATGCTTGTATGCGCGCGCTGCACAGCAGCGGGTGGATCAATTTCCGGATGCGCGCGATGCTGGCCTCGTTCGCGGCGTACCACCTGTGGCTGCACTGGCAACCCACGGCGGTGTTCCTGGCGCGGCACTTCCTGGACTACGAGCCGGGCATCCATTACCCGCAGTTCCAGATGCAGAGCGGGGTCACCGGGATCAATGCGATCCGCATTTATTCGCCCGCCAAGCAGGTGCTCGACCAGGACCCGGAGGGCTCGTTCATCCGGCGGTTCGTGCCGGAGCTGGCGCGGGTGCCCGCGTCGTTCCTGGCGGAGCCGCACCTCATGCCCGGGTTGATGCAGATCGAGAGCGGTTGCCGCGTGGGGCGGGATTATCCCGCGCCCGTGGTGGAGCACGCCACGGCGTACCGGCAGGCGCGCGAGACGATGGGGGCGCTGCGCCGGACGGATTTCGCGCGGCGGGAGGCGCAGCGGGTGTACGCGCGGCACGGCAGCCGGGAACGCCCGCTGGCCCTGCGCAACGGCGTGGCGCGCCACCGGCGGCCCGCCCGGCGCAAGCTGGCGCAGGAAGCGGCGGCGGACGAGGGGCAGATCCGGCTGCTCTGAAGCGGCCCCAGCCCGCCTCAGAACGTGATTACCGACCGCACGCCGAGAATCAGGGCGTTGCCGTAGCGCGGGCTGCCGCCGGGGTGGACGATGTACTGCAAATCCGGCTGCACCTGGAGCCACGGGGAGACGTTGATCTGATAGGTGGCTTCCAGCACGCCCTCGTAGTCCGGCAGGCGCTGGTGCGTGCCCTGGAAATGGTTGGCGTCGCGCGCGGCCCGGCGCACGTCGCCCGACAGGTCCGTGTAGGTGAAGCCGAGGCCGAACACGTCCCGGCCGCGGCCGGGCAGCAGGGCACGATAGTTCAGGCCGGTTTCCAGGTAGCAGTCCACCAGGTTGCGGTCCGGCGGCGCGAAGCTCGCCCGGCCGAAGACGCGCAGCTCCGGGCCAGAGGGCGTGGCCCCCCCGGTCAGCGAGGAATCCTCGGCGTTGCCCACGGGCGCGGCGGCCGTCTGCGACACGTCCTCGCGCTGGCCGCCGCCCGCGCCGGGCGGCCGGTAAACGACCTGCTCGGCCACGGCGTAAACGCCGCCGTCGCCGTCGTGGCGGCGCGGGCGGCCGGTGGATCGCGGGTCGGCCAGGGAGAGCCCCCGGGCATCGAAGCGCCGGTCGGAAACGCCGTCGGTGTCGAAGAAGCCGCCCACCCGGTAGGCGCCGGGCAGGCCACGGGCGTCCTGGCCGCTGTTGAGCAGGAACCCCACCTCGTAGATCGAAAACAGCCCCTGGTTGCCGCTGATGGGGAAACGGATGCCGTCGTCGTTGTAGGCCGTGCCCGGGTGAAAACCCGGATCGGGGTCCCCGTCGCGGTCGGCGTTCGCGTTGCCGGAGTAAACCCCGCCCTGGAAGTAGCAGCGGGCGTCGGGCGTGTTCAGGCGCAGACGCACGCCCGGCACGGCCTGGGGATAGTCGGGCGTGGGGACATTCAGGGTGAGGGAGGGCAGCGCCCCGTCGTTGGAATGGACGAAGAGCGCGCCGCCCTGCGTCGCGGCGAACTCGGCATCGACGGCCAACTGGCCGGCGCGCAGGTTGACCACGTTGCCAAAGAGCGAGGCTTCGGCCCAGAGTTCGAAGAGGCGGATGCTGTCAAAGGCGTCGATGCTGGAAAACCGGTTGAGGTCGTGCACGTACCGGTCGGTGCCGCTGACGCCGTGGGGGTTGTAAGCCAGCGCGTGGAACTTCAGGCCCGGCAGGCCCGCGAGCTTGGCGAAATCCACGTCCAACCCGAGCGTGAGCAGGCCGTCGTACACGGCTCCCTGGCGGTAGCCGCCCACCGGGTTGCCGAACACCTCGCCCGTGTAGAGCACGCCCAGGACGACGCCGCGGTCCGCGAGCGCCCCGCGCCAGCCGCCCGGGTCGGGCAGGGGAGAGTCGCGGTCGAAAAACCCCTTCGGCGCGTCGGGCGCGGCGGCCGTCCCGGACGCGCCGCCGTTCGCGGGCGGGTCGGCGCGGAGCGCGGCGGCGGCCACGAGCCACAACAGGGCAGCGGACAGGCAGCGGAATGCGCGGAGGCGGGGCACGGACCTGGCTGGATGGATGAAAACTGGCCCGGAAAAGCCGGCCGCCCCGCCGCCTCGTGCGCCCGGACCCAGGCCGCCCCGGCGCGCGCCCGGGCTAATCGCCGTCGTCGCCGATGGCGTTGGTCGGGCAGATTTCCAGGGCCCGTTGCGAGGCTTCCAGTTCCTCCGCGGTGGCCGGTTGCTTGACGAAGATCACCCGGCTCTCGTCGTCGTTGTACTTCAACAACGTGAAGCCCGCCTGCGGACCCGCCTCGTCCAGGCAGACGTGGCAGGGCGTGCAGGTGTCATCCACATACCAGGGACCGGGAACACTCTCGGGAAGTCGATTCGTTTTGTCTGCCACAGGAAGTAATTTGATGGGTGGTGATTTTATCGCAGGGCGGCCCGTCGAACGCGCGCACGGAATGAGATGCAGAAAAAAGCGGCCGGAAGCAAGCACGCTTTCCGCCAAAACCGACCCGGCTCCCTCCCGGGGACGCTGGCGACGGCCGGGTGGGTCGGCTAGGATACCGGCATGAGTGCTGATTTCGCCGAACTCGACTACCGCCAGACGCCGCTCGGCGAGCTGACCC
>CAXTVY010000038.1:22017-23263 GCA_964247665.1 uncultured Chthoniobacterales bacterium
CCCTGCGCCGCCGCCGGGTGGCGGCCCTGGACGGCCTGGAAGTCTTCGAGGTGAAGCTCGGGGACGCGTTCCTGATGTCGAGCCTGTTCCACGAGGTGGAGGTGGCGCTGGCGGACCTGGGGCTGGCGGCGGTGGCTGCGCCCGCGTTGGATGTCGTCGTCGGCGGGCTGGGCCTGGGCTACACCGCACGGGCGGCGCTGCGGCATCCGGCGTTGCGCGCGCTGCTCGTCGTGGACGCGCTGGACGCCGTCATCGAATGGCACGAGCGCGGCCTGGTGCCGCTCGGCGCGGAGCTGACCGCCGACGCGCGCTGCCGCTTCGTCCACGGCGATTTCTTTGCGCTGGCCGCGGCGTCCGGACCGGGTTTCGATCCGGCGGAGCCGGGCCGGAAGTTCCACGCGGTCCTGCTCGACATCGACCATTCGCCGCGCCACCTGCTGCATGTGCGCCACGGCGCGTTCTACGCCCCGGCCGGGCTGCGCGCCCTCGCCGGGCGGCTGCATCCGGGCGGGGTGTTCGCGCTGTGGAGCGACGATCCGCCGGATGAGGGGTTCCTGGAGACGTTGCGCGGCGTGTTCGCCGGGGTCGAGGCGCGGGTCGTGTCGTTTTATAATCCGCTGCTCGAACGCGATTCCGCCAGCACGGTGTACGTCGCGCGCCTCTAAAACGTACAACCTCCGGCGTGGTCCGGGGACGATTGAGGAAGTAGTTTCCTGTCAGGCCCACAACCACAACCGGAGGAGGATGCGAGATGCCCAGAGGTGATAAATCCGCTTACACGGACAAGCAGATTCGGCAGGCCGACCACATCGAGGAAGGCTACGAGAAGCGCGGGATGCCCAAGGACGAGGCCGAAGGCCGCGCCTGGGCAACGGTCAACAAGATCAGCGGCGGCGGCAAGAAAAGTGGTTCGGGCCGGGGCAAGCCGGTGAACAAGGCCCCCTCGAAAGCTGGCGGCAAGAAGGGCGGCGCGGCCTCGGCGGCACGTCCGGCGGCAGCCAAGGCGGCGTCCGCGCAGAAGGCCGCCGCCACACGCAAGAAGCGCGCCGTGGAGGGGTAGGCGGGGCGGCTTCGCCGCCGTTGCGGGTTGCGGGTTGCGGTGTGCCTACGGCACGTTGCGCGTTGCCGAGGGCGCTACGCACCGTTGCGGGTTGCGGGGCACCTGCGGTGCGTTGCGCGTTGCGGTGAGAGAACTTCTACCGCCCAGAACTTCTGTCGTCCCGAGGCGAGTGAGACGAGATCGAAG
>CAXTVY010000039.1:0-23255 GCA_964247665.1 uncultured Chthoniobacterales bacterium
TGGCCTGGACGGCGGGCACGAACGTCAAGGTGGACTTCACCACCGCTGACCCGGTGGACGATGCCCCCGCCCTGACGGCGGCGTTCCTGCCCGTCGTGTCGTTGGGCGCGCCGAACCGCAACGGCCTGACGGGTCTGGTCACGCTCACCCGCACGGGTGGCACGGAGGAGCCGTTGCGGGTGTCGCTGCGCTACGGGGGCACGGCGGTCAACGGCGTGGACTACGCGCCGCTGGCCGGGCGGGTTGTGATCCCCGCAGGCGCGTCGTCGGTGGACCTGCCAGTGCAGGCGCTCAGCAACGAGGCCGCCGGGAAGCGGCTCGTCGTCACCGTCCAGCCCGGGGGCCGGTACGTGATCGGCGACGGCGAAGTCGTCCGCGCCCGGCGCTAAGGCGGAAGCAGAGGGATGCAGGATGCGGGATGCGGGATGCGGGATGCAGGATGCAGGATGCGTGGGTGGCGGGATGGTAGGTCTCCCTTTGTGCCTGCTCTTGGTCCTCTCGGAGCGCACTCGTGCCACGGCTTCTCTTTGGCTGTCCTCCTGAGCGCAACGAAAAGGCGTTCGTCCCCTCGGTCATCCTGCATCCTGCATCCTGCATCCTTCTGCTTCCGCCTTCCGCCTTAGCTCTGCATTCCCACGAATTGCTGGTCTACGATGAGCCCGTCGCGCATCGTGTGCACCCAGTCGCACGCCTCGGCGATGGCCGGGTTGTGCGTGACGAGCAACAGCGCCTTGTTCTCGCGGTGCACGAGGTCGGTCAGCAGCGAGAACACCCGCGTCGAGTTGGCTGTGTCCAGGTTGCCCGTAGGCTCGTCGGCGAGGATTACCTGCGGATCGTTGGCCAGGGCGCGCGCGATGGCCACGCGCTGCTGCTCGCCGCCGCTGAGATGGCGGCTGGCGCGGTGGCCCTTATCCCCCAGGCCCACCGCGTCGAGCAGGTAGGCCGACCGCTCGCGCATCTGCGGCTCGGAAAGCACGCCGAGCTGGCGCATGGGGATCATGATGTTCTCCTGCGCGGAGAAATCCTGGAGCAGAAAGTGGAACTGGAAGATGAAGCCGAGCAGCGCGCTGCGCTGCCGGGAAAGTTCGTCGTCGGCCAGATTGGCCACGGGCCGTCCACTGATCACCAGCCGCCCGGCATCCGGCCGGTCCAGCAGGCCGAGGATGTACAGAAGCGAACTCTTGCCGCAGCCCGACGGCCCGACCACCGCGTGGACAAATCCCGGCTCCAACCGCAGGGACACCCCGCGCAAAACGTGCACCCGCGCCTCCGCCGCCCCGAGGAAGCGTTCCAGCCCTTCGCAGAGCAGCGCCACCTGATCGTCGGGTACGTTCGGGGGCGGTGAGCGCAGGGACACCGGGGGCGCAGGGTGCGCCACCGGGGCAGCCGTGGCCGGACGCGGGGCGTACTGCAATTCGTCCGGCGTCGGCTCGTGCAAGGGGGCCGCCACGTGCTCGGGAGGCAGCAGGGCGTACCCGACCTCGAAAGGAGCGGGGTCCGCCGCCTCCGGCAGGTCGGCGGTCGCGGGTTCGAGCACGGGGAAGGGCTCGGCCGCGGACAACGCGGTGGGTTCAGGTACGGGCGGCAGGACGTGGCCGTCCCCGACCGGGGCCAGGTAGGCGTATTCGGGCGGGGGGACCTGCGCGAGCATCTCCGCGGCGGGGGCGGCGTACTCGTATCCCGGCGACGGGGGCAGTTCGCCTTCCACCGGAGCCAGGTAATCGTAGTCCGCCGCGGCCGGGGCGGCGTCTCCTTCGTATGAGGTTGCGTCCTCGTACTCCGGCGGTGCCGCCGCGGTCAGTTCACCCTCGTATGGGGCGGCATACCCGTATTCCGGTGCGCTGAGAGTCGGTTCCTCCTCATACGGCGCGGCATACGCATATTCCGGCGCACTGAGGGTGGCCGGTTCCTCCTCGTATGGGGCGGTGTAGCCGTACTCCGGCACGGCGGGAGGTTCGCCCGCGGCCGGACCAGCGTACTCGAACCCGGCGGTCGCCGGATCATAAGCCTCGCCGGCCGGGGCCGGATACGCCAGTTCGGCGGGCGGGTAGAGCCCGTCCTCCGACAATGAGGATTCGCTCTCCACGGGCACCGGCGGCGCGGCGTCGCCGGTGGCGGGCGGCTCGGGATGCTCGGACTCTGGCGGCGGGTTCACGGGAAAGGGAAAAGAATGGCCTCACTGACCCGAACCGCGCAGGATGTCCACCGGCGCGAGGTTCGCGGCACGGCGGGCCGGGAAATAGCTCGCGGTGATTACCGCCACGAAGGCGATGAGCGCCGCGTAGACGTAATGCTCCGGGCTCCACGCCACGATGAAGCGGTCCGTGTAAAGAATGCCGCGCACCTTGATCGGGATCAGCGAGATCAGGAACGTCATCACGGCACCCGCGCCCGCGCCGAACAACGTGCCGAGCGCGGCGACGATGAAGCCCTGGAAGACGAAGATAAACGTGATGTCCAGCCGCCGGTAACCCATCGAGCGCAAGATGGCGATTTCCCGCACCTTGTCGAGCACGGTCATGGTCAGCGTGTTGAAGATCAACGCCCCGGCCAGCACGATGATCAGGCTCACCGTGATGCCCGCCGAGAGCCGCAGGGTCGAGAAGATTTGCAGGTTGCCCGCCTCGCGTTCCTGCCAGGGGCGGGCGCGGTGCTCGAAGAGCCGCTCGAAGTGCGCCGCCAACTGCGGGGCGCGTTCCGGGTCGCGCAGGGTAACGATGATCATCGACACCAGCGAGGGCTTTTCCAGGAGTTGCTGCGCCACGCGGATGGGCACGTAGGCGCGCCGCTCGTCGATGAGGTTGACGCCGCTGCGGGTGATGGCGCAGATCGTCATGGCTTTGCGCTCCGTGCCGCTTCCCAGCACCGTGACGTTGTCGCCAACCTTGAGCTGCATCTTGTCCGCGAGCAGCGTGCCCAGGATGATCCCCGCCGGGTTGATCCGGAAGTTGTTCAGGCTGCCTTCCACGATTTGATTGCCCAGCGTGGTGGCGCGCAGTTGCAGCTCCAGGTCGATGCCCTGGAGCGACGCGACCTCCGTCTGGAAATCCCCGCGCAGAGACACGTTGCCCTGCACGATGGGCGCGCAGGCCTGCACGTTGGTGAACTGCCGCGTCACCCGCATGATCTCGCCCGCGTCCGTGATGCCCTCGTAGTATTTGCGCCGCTGCTGGCCGCTGAGCACCGTGCCGCCTTCGACGTTGGAAAAGCTCGTGTAGCGGTTCTGGAAGCGGTCGCTGATGACGATGGCACCGCTCGTGCCCAGGATCGTCTTGATGAAATAATTCTCGAAGCCCTGCGTTTGGGCTTGCAGGACGATAAAAAACGACACGCCGAACACCACGCCCAGCAGGCTGAAGACTAACGAGCGTTTGCGGCTGACGGTAAACCGCAGGCCGATGTGGAGCGAGGGGCTCATCGAGCGAGGCTACTTCTTCTTGGGCTTGTTGGCACCTTGGTTGATCGGCACCGGGCGCACCCGCTCGCCGGGCCGGAACGCATCCTGATCGGCGACGATGACGAGGTCGCCCTCACTGATGCCGTCGAGGATCTCCGCGAACTCCAGGCTCTTGAAGCCAACCTTGACGGTGCGCTGCTCGACCACGCCGTCATCGACGATGAACATCTGGTCCACGTTGACCGCGCGGGCGGGCACGATGATGGCGTTAGGCTTGCGGCCGAGGATCACGTTCATCTCACCGGTCAGACCGTAGCGCAGGTTGTCGGGCGGTGCGTCCAGGTTGAAAAGCACCGTGTAGCGCGAGGTGCCGGGGTCCGGGCTGGGCAGGACGGCGGTGAGCGTGGCGTTGAACGTGGTCGTGGGATAGGCGTAGAGGCGCATCTCCGCCTTCATGCCTTCCTTGAGCGCGCCGACATCCTCCTCGTTGACCTGGCCGGCCACGTACATGCCCTTCTCCGAGATGGTGAACAATGCCTGGTTGGCCAGCACGTAGGCGTTGTCGCCGAAGTTGATCGCGCTCAGAACGCCAGCCATGGGCGATTCGACCCGGGTGCGCTTGACCTGCTCCTCGTAGGTCTTGAGCGCGATGCTGGTGAGGTCCACCGCGTGCTGGAGGTCGAGCATCTCGTTGTCAAAGGCAGCCTGGAGGCGGGTCACCTCGCCGCGGGCGGCGTCGAGCGTCACCTTGGGAATCGCATTCGGCGGCAGCTTTTCGTAGGCTGCGAGGGTGCTCCGGGCTGACTGGAGGAGGGTAGCGGTCGTCGGGCCGTTCTTCTGGCGTACCTGCGCCGCCTCGAAATCCGTTTTCGCCTGGGTGTACTGGCGCTGGCCGGCCTCGTCGATGACGGTGGCGATGAGCTGCCCCTGCTTGACCTCGAAGCCGTTGAGGTTGGTGGGCGTGCCCTGAATGGCTGAGTCCATGTGCAGGAAGCCGCTGTTCTGCGCGAGCAGCGTGATGGCGGAGTTGGGGTTGACGGTCACGGTGCCGTACACCGCCGAAACCGCCGTGCCGCGGTGGACAACGTACACGTCCGCCGGGGCGAGGTTGAGCCGGCTGTAAGCGAAATAGCCCGCGAGGAGCACCCCGGTGATGAACAGGAGCGTGACGGCCCAACGGATGAAGGCGGCCAGGGCGCTGCGGCGCGGGGGCGGGTTGAGTGCGTTCACTTGGGTGTTCACTTTCTGGTGTCGGCGGCGTGGGCGGCGGGTCGGGGTTCGGTGACGAAGCGCAGGTAGCGGCCGGTGATGCGGTCGAACTCGGCGTGCGTCTGGCCGAGCGCGAGTTGGGCATCCAGCAAACCCAGGCGCGTGGCGAAGACGCTGTTCTGCGCGTCGAGAAATTCGAGTTGTGAGTTGACCCCTTGGGCAACGCCCGTCTGGATTATGTTCAAAGTATCTTGCGCAACGGCGATGTTCGCGTTCAGCAGCGCGACCGCCTGGGCGGCGGCTTCGGCCTGCCCGTGCACGGTGGCCAGGTCGGCGCCGACGGATTCTTCCATCCGGTGCAGGGTCGCGCCGATCACTTCGACCAGTGCGCCGTACTGGCGGGTGGAGCCCAGGACGGTGCCCGTGTCAATGATCGCCCAGTCCACGCGCGCCCCGGGCCGCAGCTCGGTGGTCTGAACGCGGTCGCTCGCGCGGGTGCTGGCGTTCTGGGCTTGGATGTAGGTCTGGGGCAGGTATTGGCCCGCCAGGTAGAGCTTGACGGTCGGGTAGTAGCCCGCGCGGGCGACGTTGGCGTTCTCGGTGTAGATGCGCATCGTCGTGCGCAGGTTCTCGATGTCGGGGCGGTGGGCGAGCGCTTCCCGCGTGGCCTCGGCGGGGTCGAAGGATAGGGGGGCGTCCTCGATCTGGCCGGTGAGGGCGAAGCCGTCGAGCGGATCGGCCTTGCCGGTGGCTTCGGGCAGGTGGCGGCCCATGACCTGGAGCAGGCTGGCCAGGGTGCTGCGGTACGTGCCCGTGTTGGCGGAGAGGACGGGCCCGAAGGCGCCTCGCTGCACCTGGGCGCTGAGCACGCCCTGGCGGGTGCCCAGACCCGCGTTGAGGAGCGCGTTCTGCGCCCGCAGGTTGCTCTCGACGTTGCGGTTGGTCAGGTTGAGCAACGCCTCGCGCTCGTGGTAATAGACCGCGCGGTTGAAGAGGGTGCGCGCGCGGAAAAGCTGTGCGGTGGCGACCGTGTACACGCTGATCTTGGCGGCCGTGACGCCCAGCGTGCCCAGCCGCCAGGAGGCGGGGATGGCGGCGTCGAAGATGGGCTGCGTGAGTTGCCCGCTGGCAATGGCGATGGCCGTGCTGGTACGGGGGACGCTGACGTTGGGCAGCGGCTTGCCGTTGGCGTCCACGCCGCTCTGGCGCACGGTCTCCGAGGTCTGCGCGCCCTGATAACCGCCGAGGGCGGTGAAGCTCAGGGTGGGCAAGGCGCGGGAGCGGAACACCAGCCGCTGCCCATACGCCTGCTCGATGGCGAATTGCTGCCCGACCACCGACCCGTTGGCGGCCGCCGTTTCCCGCAGGCAATCGTCGAGCGTCAGCGACTCGACCGCCCGGCCGGGGGAAGGCAGCAGGCAGCAGGCAAAAGGCAGCAGGCAGAAGGCAGAAGGCAGGAGGCGGAGTCTCGACGCCCATGCGCCGGGAAGCTGGAGGAGCGCAGAGAAGAGGCGGAGAAAACAGGCCCAGGGGCGAGTTTCGGGGGACGGCATGGCAGAAAGTGCGTGCGCTGACGGCGCTGCCGCCTTTCCGCCTGCTGCCTGCTGCCTTCTGCCTGCTGCCTTCATCCTTTATTTGCCGGGCGGCAGCGGGGGCATCGCGCTGGCGCTGCCCTGGGCGGGACGGCCCAGGGCCATCGCGCGCTCCAGCCGTGCCAACGCCGTGTTGTACGCCAGACGGCCCGCCAGTTCGCCCGAACTCGACCGCGTCAGGTCCACGCGGCTTTGTAATACGTCGAGCTGCGTGGTCAGCCCGGCATCGAAGTTACGCGTGGTCAGGTTGAGCGTCTCGGCTGCCAGCCGGCTGTTGTCGGCGAGCGGACCCAGGCTGCTCTCAGCCGTGCGCAGATCGTTGTAGGCTGTGTACACGTCATTCTCCACCTGCTTGAGGGTGGTGGTCAACAGCGCCTCGGCCTCGCCGGCCTGCGCCTGCACCGTGCGCACGCGGCCCCGCGTGGCGAAGCCGTCGAAAATCGTCCAACTGGCCACCACCCCGAGCGTGTAGCCGGAATAAGAACTGTCCACGGTGCGGATGTCCGGCTCGCTGTAAACGTCGTACGCGGCGAAGGCGGATACCTGCGGGCGGGCGGCGCTTTTCTCCGCCGCCGCCGTCCGCCTGAGCACATCGATGGCCAGTTGCCGGGCTTGAACCTCCGGACGCATCGCCTTCGCCCGCCGCAGGCACTCCGCGTAGGTCATGGACACCGGCCGGATTTCCAGCGCGCCGCGCACGCGGAAGGGGGCCTGGAAGCTGCCGGCCGGGTAGGGGACGCCGAGCGCCTGCGCGAGCACGGCGTAGGCCGTGCCCAGGGCCGCCTTCGCGTCGAGCAGCGCGGGGCGCTCGTTGGCCACGGCGACCTGCACGCGGTTGACGTTGAGCTGGCTGACGGACCCGGCGGCCAGGCGCTGCTGCTGGTCCTTGATCTGTTGATCGAGCAGGTCCACGGCCTGCTGGCGCACACCGATGTTCGCCTCGGCGTAGAGCGTGTTGTAGAACGCCGCGCGCACGGCCAGGGTCGTCGCGTCGAGTTGCGTTTGAAAGTCATACCCCGCGACCTCCGTTTGCAGCTTGGCCGCGGCGATGCGGTTGCGCACCCCGCCGCCCGAATACAGGTTCTGGCTGACGCGCAGATCGCCGTAATAATCGTCCGGCCGGTTGAAGTTCGAGTTCGTGACGACGACCTGCCCATTGGCGTTGGTGCTGCTCGTCACCGCGCCGCCGTTGGCGATGTCCTGCTCGCGGCGCTGGTAGTAGCCCGTGGCGGTCAGCGCGGGGTAGATCGCCGCCTTGGCCGTGGTGACCGTCGCCCGGGCGGCATCCACGCGTTTGGCGGCGGCGATCACGTCCGGACTCTGCTGCGCGGCGAGGGCAATGCAGTCCGCCTCGGTGTAGACCGGCTCGTTGCCCGGGCCGGGCCGGGTGCCGCCGCCGGGCGGGAGAACGGCCCGGGCCGCCTGGACGGGCTTGTCGCCCGGCGCGGCCTTGGACGGGTCCGCGCGGCGCGGCGCGGCGGCCAGGAACCCGCAAGCAGGCCACAGCAGCGCCGTGGTGAGGGCCACCAGCTTCCGCGAAGGCAGGAATCGCGGGCGCGGTCGGAAGAGGTGTTTCATGCGGGAGGACCCCACCGCTTTTAGGCAGGGAACGCCGCTTGGCCAAGGAAAAAATTCGTGTGGTTTTCCCCCTGGAATACTCGATTGGCAGTTGACGCCGACCCACCGCGCCCGTTACATGCTCCTGCTTCCATTAATGTTCAAGCTTCCTCTGTTTGCGGACCGCGTCAAACCGGTCACTGACCGTTGCCGTTCGGATTCGAACACGCGGCTGCGGCTGAAGTTCGACCCGTATTACAACGTGGTCGAGGAAGCGCATGGCATCGACATCGTCTGCCGCGGACGGCGGATGGTGATGATGTCCAGCAACGAATACCTGGGCCTGTCCACGCACCCGGAGGTGCGCCGCGCGGCCAAGGCCGCCATTGACGAGTGGGGCACGAGCCCCTGCGGCTCGCGGCTGGCCAACGGCTCGCGCGCCTACCACGTCGAGCTGGAGGACGAGTTGGCGGCATTTCTGGGCAAGGAGGCCTGCCACGTATCGGTTGCGGGTTACATGGCGTGCATGTCCAGCCTGTCGAGCCTGGCGCAGCGCAAGGACACGGTCATCGTGGACAAGAGCATCCACGCCTCGCTCTGGGACGGCGTGCGCCTAAGCGGCGCGGACATGGAGCGTTTCGCGCACGAGGACATGGATTCCCTGCGCGTGCTGCTGGCCCAGTTGGACCCGGCGCGGCCCAAGATCATCGTGGTGGACGGCGTGTACTCCATGGAGGGCCACGTGGCCAACCTGCCTGAACTCGTGGAGCTGGCCGACGAACACGGGGCGTTCCTCGTGGTCGATGATTGCCACGGCTTCGGCGTGCTGGGCAAAGGCGGGCGCGGCGTGGCCGACCATTACGGGCTGACGGACCGGGTGGACCTGATCTGCGGCTCGTTTTCCAAGTCGCTGGCGAGCACGGGTGGGTTCATCGCGGCGGACCGCGCGACGATTGAGTACCTGCGTAGTTCCAGCCAGCAGATCATTTTCAGCGCGGCGATCAATCCGTCCGCCACGGCCGCCGCGCTGGCCAGCCTGCGCGTGCTGCAGCGCGAGCCCGAGCACCTCGAAAAGCTTTGGGAGAACACGCGCTACCTGCAAGGCATCCTGCGCGCGCTCGGGCTGGATTACTGGGATAGCCCGACCCCGGCGATCCCCATCGTCATCGGCGACAAGGAGAAGATGTATTTCATGTGGAAGTCGCTGCACGAGCAAGGATTCTTCACGGTGATGTCCATGTCCCCCGGGGTGCCGGCAGGCAAGGACCTGATCCGCACGGCGGTGAGTTCGCTGCACACGAAGGAAATCCTCGACCGCTTTGGCGACGCGCTGAAGGTGGCGATCAAGAAGGCAGGCTACAAGCGGCAGACGGCGGCGGTGTAGTCACGGCCGGCATCCGGAGCGGGTGTCCGGGTGCCCGGTGCTGTCCGGGTGTGCGGTTGCTCCTCCCCTGTGAGGGTGCCCGGGCCGAGTGCTCCGGCGACCGGATCAATCGGCCCGGGCACCAGGGGACAACACCGTCAGACGGGCAAACGGTATTACTTCGAGATGATCTGGCCCGTGCTGAACACGTAGAAGTACCGCGTGCCGTTCGTGTTGTAATGCCCGGCGTTGCTCGGATCGGGATAGTAATACACCGTGGACCGCAGGCTGAAATCATACAGGTACGGGAACGGAAAACCCGGGCTCGTGTAAAAGAAGCCGTTGCTCTTGAAATCGTAGAAGTACACGCCGCTCTTTCCATCCGCCGCGTCGAACACGTACTCGTAACCGAGGTCGAAGTGGAAGATGTAGTGCGTGTCCGGCAGGAAGCTGTAATAGCCGAAATAGTTGCCCGTGGCCGGGAAATTCAGGTAGTACACCCCGTTGTCCAAGGCCACCGCGCCGTTGAAAAAGTCGGGGATCGACAGGTCGTAGTACCGGTACACGTCGCCCGTCGGCGTACCCGTCAAGGCATTGGAGTTGGATGCCACCAGCGCCCTGCCGTTGCCCTGGAGCGCCAGTGCCACCACCGCCCGTGAATTGCTGCCGCTGTTGAAGGTGGCGTCCTGCGTGCCGTTGAGGAGCAGCCGCGCCAGGCCATTGTGCGGCGAGTTGACCAGCCCGCCCTGCGACAGGAACGATCCCCCCGCCAGCACCGTGCCGCCGGGCTGCACGAGCAAGGCGTCCACCTCTCCGATGAACAGGCTGCCGTTGGGCGCGTAGCCGGTGTCGAGGCTGCCATCGACGTTGAGCCGCACCAGATGAGCCACGCTGATGCCGTCGCACGTGTTGTAGCCGCCCCCCCCGAGCACCTTGCCGTCGCCCTGCACCGCCACGGCAAAGACCCCGCCGTCGCTCACCCCGCTGCCTACGTTGAAGCTGGCGTCGGGCGTGCCGTTGGCGTTGAGGCGTGCCACGCTCTGCGCGGATTGTCCGTCATACGTGCTGAAGTGGCCGCCGAGGACGATCCGCCCGTCCCCCTGGACCACGACGCCGTGCACGTCGCGGCCATACGAGTTGCCGGTGATGCCCGCCCCGCCCGCGTTGAAGCCCGGATCGACGCTGCCGTCGGCGTTGAGGCGCACCAGACCGGCCGTGCCCACGCCGTTGAAGGTGGCAAAGGCACCTCCCACGAGGATCTGGCCGTTGGGCAGGACATTCACCGTGTAGGCGGTCCCGACCTGGCCGCCGTCATCGACCACGCCCGTGCCCACGTTGAAGGAGGCATCCAGGCTGCCGTCGGCGTTCAAACGCACGACTCCCCCGCCGCCCGGCTGGTTGAGCACGGTGAAGGAACCAGCGGCCAGGACCTTCCCGTCGGCCTGCACGGCCACGGCCTGGACGGACGGAGTGGTGCCCAGATACCCGCTGAAGGCGAGCCCGGGATTGAAGGTATCCAGGCTGCCGTCCGCGCGCAGGCGGGCGAGGGAATTGCGGCTCGCGCCACGGAACGTGGTGAAGCTGCCGCCGACGAGCACCTGCCCGTCAGTCTGAAGCGTGATGGCGTGCGCGCTGCCATTAGCCTGCGCGGCGTCGGCGAAGGCCGGGTCCTGGGTGCCGTCGGATTGGGCGGAGGCCAGACTGACGGAAAACAGGGGAAGGGCCGCCGTGCAGAGCAACCGCAGGGCGAGACGGGAAGCGTTTGACCGGAGGAAGGGTTTCATGATGAGAGAAAGAAAAGCACGGATCGCGCTGGCAGCGTGGTACGACTTTTATCAACACGCAAGTACTTCTATCCTTTACCGTTGCACGCGGAGGCAGTGGGCGTGGCAGAACGATGCGGTCCTGTCGCCCGCCCTCACTTCAGCAGCTTGAGCAGCTTCCTGAACTCCTCACCCTCCGCGCGGCCCTGGAGTTCCCAGGCCACCGTCTCCACCGTCGTGACGCGCGCCCCGGCGACCTCGCGCAACTCGTGCACGGCCAGGCGGCGGTCCGCCTCGGAGCGGGAGGAGACGGCGTCCGCCAGCAGGTAGACCGCGTGCCCGCGCGCACGCAGGTCAAACACGGTCTGGCGGATGCAGACGTGCGCCTCGATTCCCACGACCAACACGGTCTCGGGTAACTCCCCGGCGGCGAAGCAGCCCGCTTTGGAGAACGCGAGGTCCAACCGGGGCGGGGGAGCATCCGCCCCGAGGGCATCGCGCACGGGGGCAATCGTTCCCCCGAGTTTCTCCGGGGCCTGTTCGGTGTGGAAGACCGGCAGGCCGAACTGTCGCGCCACGGCGATGGCTGTCACGAGCTTTCGGACGAGTGCTTCCGGCCCGGTCATCACCGGGACCAATTTCTCCTGCACGTCAATGACGAGCAGGCCGGTGCGGGTGGGGTCCAAGCGCCAACTCATGCGCTCATCATAGAACCAGGGGAAGAAATGACCAAGGACCAATGACCAAGGCCAGCGCAGAGCAGACGAGAGCGAGTGCCGAGTTACAAGCGTCGCCCCGTCGGACCGAGCGCGGCATTTGCCCAGGAATCCTTGGGCCTCGGGCCTTGGTCATTTCCTCCCTTCTTAACATGAGAGGACTCCAAACGCGTCCGGCAAACGAATCTCTCTTTGCTATGAACGAGATTCCTCCGAAACACGACACCCCGCCCGAGCCCCAGAGCACCACCAGCGAGAAATTCCCCATCCGCAAATCGCAGGAGGAATTCGTGGACGACATGGCTGGCCCCTCCATGGACAAGAGCGAGTACGAAGCGCAGGAGGAAGGCAGCCAGCCACCGCTTCGCCCCGCTTCGGACGCGGAGGAAACCCGCCGGCAGGATCAGCGATAGGCGGAGATCATCCCCCAAGGGACTTTCTCCTGCGCGGCGGCCTCCAGCTTCACGATGACAAAATACGTGCCTGTCTGGCGGCACCGCAGCCACGCCGTCGCGTTCGCGCCGGCGGGCAGCGTTTGGGCGGTTTGCTCCGCTTCGGTCGGCAGACCGTCGTGATCGTAGAGCTGGAGCGAAAGCTTGGCTCCCTTGGCGTCCGTGCCGACGCAGAAGCAATAATCATTGCCTTTGAAAAGCTGACAGGCCACCGCCTTACCCTCGTCTAGGCTAAGGTCCCCATCCCAGACTTTGTCGCGCAGTTCGAAACGCTGCTTCGTAAACGGGGCCAGCGCGGCCAGTGCCTGGTTGTAACAGCCTTCCGCTTGCGGATGACCGCGCAGGATGCGGTCGTTGCGTAGACTCACCCCCGGCCGGCGCAGGCTGCCCGCCGTGCCGTCCTCCTCCAGCGCCACCGGCTCCAGGACGCCATCGTCGCGGGTGGTCCCTTCGAGGGCAGATCCGGGGCCGGGCATTGTCCGGTGGAGAAGGGGGGCGGTGGCAGCGACCGGATCGGGCAGCCGGTGCACAACGAAAGCTGATTTTGCCCCGCGCTGGGCCAGCACGCCCCAGATGATGCCCCCACCGGCGAAGAACCCCAGCAGCAAGGCGATGCACACCCAGCCGCCGCGTCCGAAAACTGGAGCCGAATCGTTCATCGGGTGCAAGGATTTCGTTTGGAGGATGAGACTTCGCGCTGGCGCGGTCAAGGCTTTAAGCGTCTCGAAAAAGGATCGTCGCGGCTGGAACCAATGGCATCCAACCGAGCGTATATCCTGGTAAACCTATGAGCGACAAACCTACCCATCCCGACACCGAAGACTCCAACACGATCAAGGACCCGGATACCTGGACCACCGGCGGCGAGCCGGCCACCGGAGCCCAGAAGTCGTACCTCAAAACGCTGTCCACCGAAGCCAAGGTCGAGTTCGACGAAGAAGCCGAACTCACCAAGGCCGACGCCTCCAAACGCATCGAGGAATTGCGTGGCGGTAATGATCGTGTGCAAGAGTCACAGTGACGCACTGATAGCGTCAACCTGACGCGCTTGACCCCTCGCCTCGCGTCCGTGCGGAGCTTGGGGGAAAGTGCCGGAATGGCAAGTTTCCTCCCTGCTTTTTCCCGCCTTCCCGGTGGGGAAAGTAGTAACGGCCGACGCTTCAGCCGCTTGAAGGAAAATAGCGGCTCAAGCGTGTCTAGGTTGGGCGGCCAGAATGCCGGTAAAGCGGAGGGCTATGCTAGTAAGGCATATGCTATGCTTAATTATTAGCGGATGCGCCCGGTCTGTTGAAAAGGAACGGCAACCCGCTATCTTTTTGTTCAACGTGGTCACTTTGCGTATCCCGTAACGTCTAAAATGATGAATAATTTCACCCCCAGAGCGCAGCAGGTGTTGGCCTTGGCCCGTAAGGAAGCGGATCGCTTCAATCATAATTACGTGGGCACCGAGCATCTGCTCCTCGGTTTGATCAAACTCGGCCAGGGAGTCGCCGTGAACGTGTTGCAAAAGATGGGTCTCGACATGGAGACCGTGCGCATGGAGATCGAGAAGCAGGTGGGCAGCGGTCCCGAGACCAAGATGGTCGGCAACATCCCGTACACGCCGCGCGTCAAGAAAGTGCTCGCCTTGGCGGGCAAGGAGGCCAAGAGCCTCAACCATTCGTATGTAGGCACCGAGCACATCCTCCTCGGGCTACTGCGTGAGGGCGAAGGGGTCGCCGCGCGCGTGCTCAAAAGCCTGGAGGTCGATATTGAACGCACCCGCAACGAGATCCTCAAAGAACTGGACCCGAATTTCACCCCGCCGGAGGCCGAACAAGAAATGCCCACCGAAAACGGAAACAAGAAGGACGTTAAAACTCCCGCCCTGCGCGCGTTTGGCCGGGACCTGACCGAACTCGCCAAGAAGGGCGAGTTGGACCCCGTCATCGGACGAAAGAATGAGATCGAGCGTGTCATCCAGGTGCTCTGCCGCCGCACGAAGAACAACCCCGTGCTGTTGGGCGAGGCCGGGGTCGGCAAGACCGCCATCGCCGAAGGGCTGGCGCAGGAGATCGCGGGCGGCAACGTCCCCGAACTGCTGAGGGACAAGAAGGTCGTCACGCTCGACCTCGCGCTCATGGTGGCGGGCACCAAGTACCGCGGCCAGTTCGAGGAGCGCATCAAGGCGGTCATGGACGAGATCCGCCGCTCGCGCAACGTCATCCTCTTCATCGACGAACTGCACACCATCGTGGGGGCAGGTTCGGCCGAGGGAGCGATGGACGCGAGCAACATCATCAAGCCCGCGCTCAGCCGCGGCGAGTTGCAGTGCGTCGGAGCCACGACCCTCAACGAGTATCGCAAGTACATCGAAAAGGACGCTGCCCTGGAACGCCGCTTCCAGACCGTCAAGGTGGAAGCGCCGAGCGTGGAGGAAGCCATCCAGATTCTGAAAGGCTTACGCCCGAAGTACGAGGCGCACCACAAGGCGCGGCTCACCGACGAGGCGTTGGAACAGGCCGTCAAGCTCTCGGACCGCTACATCCCCAGCCGTTTCCTGCCGGACAAAGCCATCGACGTGATGGACGAGGCCGGTGCCCGTGCCCGCATCGGCGCGATGACCCGGCCGCCGGACGTGAAGGAGATCGAGAAGGAGATCGACGACATCCGCATCGACAAGGAAGCCGCCATCAAGGCTCAGGACTTCGAAAAGGCCGCGTCCCTGCGCGACACCGAGAAGCAGGCCAAGGACAAGCTGGAAAAAATCCTCACCGACTGGCGCGAACAGCGCGAGGAGAAAGAAGTCATCGTCACCGAGGACGATATCATGCACATCGTCAGCAAGTTCACCGGTATCCCGCTCACCCGCATGGAGCAGAAGGAGACCGCGAAACTGCTGGCCATGGAAAGTGAACTGCGCGCCCAGGTTATCGGCCAGGACGAAGCGGTTATCGCCATCTCCAAGGCATTGCGCCGCAGCCGTGCGGACCTCAAGGACCCGCGCCGTCCGATTGGCTCGTTCATCTTCCTGGGCCCGACGGGTGTGGGCAAGACGTTCCTCGCCCGCACGTTGACGGAGTTCATGTTCGGCGACGCCGACGCGCTCATCCAGATCGACATGAGCGAGTACATGGAGAAGTTCACCGCGAGCCGCCTGATCGGTTCGCCTCCTGGTTACGTGGGCTACGAGGAGGGCGGCCAGCTCTCCGAGGCCGTCCGCCGCCGCCCGTACTCGGTCGTGCTGTTCGACGAGGTCGAGAAGGCGCACCCGGATGTCATGAACCTGCTGCTCCAGATTCTGGAAGAAGGCAAGATCACCGACTCGCTGGGCCGCAAGATCGACTTCCGCAACACGATCATCATCATGACCTCGAACGTCGGGGCGGAGTTGATCAAACGGCAGATGTCGCTCGGGTTCGGTGTGCCGAAGGACGAGCATGACTACGAGTCGATGAAGGGCAAGATCCTGGAGGAATCCAAGCGCGTCTTCAAGCCGGAGTTTATCAACCGCCTGGACGACCTGATCGTGTTCCACACGCTCGGCAAGCCGGACCTGATGCGGATCGTGGACCTGGAAGTGAGCAAGGTCACGGCGCGCGTGCGGGCCAAGGCGATCCATGTGGTGCTCGACGCTGCGGCGCACGAGTTCCTGATCGAGAAGGGTTATGATCCGACGTATGGCGCGCGTCCGATGCGCCGTGCGGTGGAGAAGTACCTGGAAGACCCGCTGGCGGAGGAACTCCTGCGCGGGAACATCAAGGCTGGAGACACGCTGGAGGTCACGGGGGCCGGGGCGAAGCTCGGGTTCCACGTCGTGGAGCCCAAGGAGAGCAGCAGCGAGGAGCCGGCCACGGCGAGTTAACCGATTCCTGCAAGAGATGGTTTACAGAGACCGCCGCCCGGGGATTCCGGGCGGCGGTTTTTTGTTGTCTGGTCAATGAGGTCCTGATTGCTCGGAGAGCGATCAGGACTTTGATTACGACCGCCGCTTGCAGCAACTGCCCAAGCAATTTCCTGAACTGATTCCGCCCCCCGGAAAGATGTATTTGCTTCGATGCTCCCACCAGCGACGTTTCGGCGTGGCAAAGCTCTCCTTTCGCATCATGAACCCCCAAAACATTTTATCTCCGATGTGGTTATCCTTCCTCGTCGGCACGATCCTGCCCGGCTTGATTTCCACCGCGCCGGCCTGCGAGCGCTGCCAGAAATGGGGCCCGTTCTACAAGGAAACCAAAACCGCCATGACCGGCATGGACGCCGCCATGAAAACGGCTGACGACGGTCTGACCGGCCGCGTGGACGAGGACTTCATCGCACTGATGATCCCGCACCACCAAGGGGCCGTGGACATGGCCAAGGCGGAAATCCTCCACGGCACCGACCCCGCCCTCAAGAACATTGCACAGGAAGTCCTGGCCGAGCAGACCATCGAAATCCAGTACCTCCAGAAAATCCAGGCCCGGCTCGCGGCGGCCCGGCCCGTCGAGAAACCGGCGGCACCGCTTGATCATCCGCTCTCCGTCACCACGGATGGCAGCGACTACCGGCTCGTCGCCAACGAGCAACCCGCCGTGTCCGCCAAGACCAGCGACCCATCGCATGACCGCGTCTACACCGCCGACCAGGTTTCCAACACGGTGAGCGTCATCGACCCGGCGGTGAACAAGCTGCTGGGCATCATCAAGCTCGGCGAACTGCCTCCGGCCGCGCTGCTGCCGCTCTACAAGGGCCAGAGCCTCGTGCACGGGTTGGGTTTCTCGCCGGACGGCTCGCGCCTGTGCGTGATTTCCATCGGCTCGAACTCCATCACGCTCATCGACACGGCGACGAACAAGGTCGTGAAAAGCCGTTACCTGGGCCGCGCGCCGCACGAGGCGTTCTTCACCCCGGACGGCAAGGAAATTTACGCGGCAGTCCGCGGCGAGGATTACGTGAGCGTGCTCGATGCCGGAACCCTGGACGAACTCGCGCGGATCAAGACCAACCCCGGCCCCGCCATGATCCTGTTCCGGCCAGACGGCAAGTACGCCTACGTGCCGTCGAGCTTCACGCCGGAACTGTGCGTCGTGGACACAAAGACGCGCGAGGTCATCGCCCGGGTGCCGCAAGCGAGCCCGTTCTCGCCGAACCTGGCCGTGAGCGCGGACGGCAAGCAGGTGTGGTTCACGCTCAAGGATTCGGGTAAGACGCAGGTGATGAGCGCCGAGCCGCCGTTCGCCATTTTGGGCACGCTCGCTACCGGCCCCATCTCGAACCATGTCACTTGCGTGGACAACGCGCAGGGGCACTTTGCCTATGTGACCGTGGGTGGCACCGACGAGGTGAAAGTGTACCACCGCGAGCCGCCGTTCGAGTCCGTGGCCACGATCCCGGTCGGCGCGCTGCCGCATGGCATCTGGGCCTCGCCGGATGGCAGCCGCGTGTTCATCGGCCTGGAGAACGAAGCAAAGGTGCAGGCCATCGACACCGCCACGAACAAGGTCGTGGCCACGATCCCCAGCGGCCAGTTGCCGCAGGCGTTGGTCTACGTGCCCGCCGCGGCGGCCAGGGGGACAGGCACGGAAAACCTGCTGCCGCTCTCGACCTTGCAGGAGTCGAAGGTGTACCGGTTGCGGACGGCGGACGAGGCGAAGCCCGGCCGCGCCTCGGTGACGGTGATCTCGCTCGGCCTGATCGATGAAATTCAAGTTGCGGCCAGCGGCCTCACACCGGGCCAGGAATACATGCTAAGCCTCGTGGAGTCGTCGGGCAGCCCGTCCCGGCGTGCGGAGTTCGTCAAGGCAAAGGCCACGCCGTCGGGCAATCTCATCGCGGACACGCTCGGGTCGGTGCGGGGTCTATCCGCAGAGGAAAAAAGTGCGGTGACGTTCACGCTGGAGCCGACGGACCCGCAAGCCGGGCTGGCGCTCGTCCAGAAGTAGGCGACGTGGAAACGAAAACGGGGCTGACGCGGTCAAGCGGCAGCCCCGTTCGGGCAAGACTGGGAAAGCTGGCGGCAGATCAGGGGGCGAACGCGCGGATCGCGTTTTCCAGCACGCCGCCGGAAATCAGGCTGCCCATCTGCATGACGCTGTAAATCACCGAGGGCAGCGCCAGGAGCGCGAAGCCCAGGAGCAGCGCGCCTTCGGCGTCAGGTAGGGTTTCCGTCAGCGGGCCGGGGGCGGGCGGCGGGTTATTGGGTTGGAGGGAGCGGCGGTTCGCGCGAGAGGGGGAGGCGGAATCGGTGGAAAAGCCGCCGCGCGAGACGGGAGTCTTGAAGAGCGCGAGGGAGTTGGATGCGGTCAGAAGTAACGGGATGTGTGCTAAGGTTTGTCCCATAACATCCGACAATTCTGTGAGAACGGAATGACTTTGTAATTCTTGTGATGATCGTTTAAAGTGCTCACGCTCGCTGGCCGGAGAATTGCCAAAATGGAGCTGCGCCACCTGAGATACTTTGTCGCCACCGCCGAGGAACTGAACTTCCGCCGCGCGGCAGAGCGGCTCCACGTCGCGCAACCGGCGTTGAGCGTGCAGATCCGGCAATTGGAGGAGGAAATAGGGGTGGAGCTACTGGAACGCGACCGCCATCATGTGGCGCTCACCTCGGCGGGACGCGTCTTCCTGGAGCGCAGCCACCGCATCCTGCGGGCAGCCGACGAGGCGGTGCGGGCGGCCGGGCGCGCGGCGCGCGGGGAGACCGGGCAACTGGCCATCGGGTTTATCGCGCAGCTTTCCTACGAATGGCTGCCCAATGTGCTGCGGTCCTTCCGGGAGCGCGTACCAAACGTGGAAATCACGCTCACGGAACTGACGCCTACCCGCCAGATCGAGGAACTCGTCGCCCGGCGCCTGGACCTGGGCATCATCGGCCTCGGGTTGCCCGACCCGCACGAGGAACTGGAGGTGGCCGTGATGAGCGAGGAGCCTCTGGTGGCCGCCCTGCCGCACGATCATCCGCTGGCCAGCCGCCGCCAACTGGCGCTGGCAGACCTGGCGAAAGAAAAGTTCATCTTCACCACGCGAACGGATTCTCCGGCGTACACGCCCTGGCTGCTGGGGCTGTGCTACCGGGCGGGATTCGAGCCCGCCGTTGCCATGGAGGCCGACCGGTCGCCGTCGGCGGTCAACTACGTGGCGGCGGGGTTCGGGGTGGCGATCTTCCCGGCGCAACTCGGCCGGTTGAACATGCCCAGCGTGCGTTTCGTGCCGCTGGACGACACGACGCCGAAGTACCAGCTTTGCGTGGCCTGGAGAAAGGACAACCAGTCGCCCGCGCTGGCCCGTTTCATCGCCACGGCGCGCACGGTGGTCGGCGGACGGCGGGGGAAAGGGAAGGCAACCTGACGACGATCATTGCCTGCCGGGGAGGTTGCGCGCACAGTGCGGTCAGAGCAAGGTCCTGATCGTTCTCCGAGCGAATCTCAAACTGCCTGCTTTGTGCCTGCTTTGAGCGGCAAGATGGTCCCAGCAAGGATGTCTTTTCCAGACGATTTGAGATTGCCTCGGACCCGCATCCCTACCTTACAGGACGACCGCCGTTGCGCGGCTGACCTGAACACCCTATCTCCCCATGACCCGACAAGCTGTCCTCGACCTGTATTTCGCCGAAGCGCGATCCAAGCTCATCGACCTGGCCGCGTTCATGGATCGGCTCGAGCGAGCGGAAGGCGAGGCTGATTTCCGCTGGGAGGCGTTCATCGCGGGAGTGCGGGAACTCGGCACGGATCTCCCGGTCGATCACCACGCCCGGCGCATCCTCACTCTCCTGAGCGACCCTACCACCGAGCCGCTGCTCACCGCCACGGTCAAATCCGCCGCCGGGGCGTGGCCCGGCTTCGCCGAAAAGAGCTTCACCCTTTGACTCCTGCCTTCCGCATTAACGTCTTGCGGGCGATTTCCGCAGATTAGCTTCCGCCTTCCGCCTTCCGCCTTCTCTTCATGCGTTACATCGAGCCCCACGCCCACATGGTCAGCCGCACGACGGACGACTACCTCGCCATGGTCACGGCGGGTTGTCAGGCCGTGTGCGAACCGGCGTTCTGGGCCGGGTTCGACCGGGGCTCGGCGGCGGCGTTCGGGGATTACTTTCGCCAGTTGACCGAGTACGAGCCGCGCCGCGCCGCACGCTACGGGCTGCCGCACTACTGCTGGCTGTGCCTGAACCCGAAGGAGTCCGAGGACCTGGGCCTGGCCGCTGACGTGCTCGCGTTGCTGCCAGAGTTTCTTGACCGCCCCAACGTGCTCGGAGTGGGTGAAATCGGGCTCAACAAGAATAGCCGCAACGAACTCGCCGTGTTGGAGCAACACATCGACCTCGCCGCCGGACGCGGGGAAATGTTGCTCGTCCACACGCCGCACCTGGAGGACAAGCTCAAGGGCACGCGGTTGATCCTCGACGCCATCAAGAACAATCCGCGCATCGACCCGGGCCGCGTGCTCATCGACCACGTCGAGGAGCACACGCTGCCGCTGGCGCTCGCCGCCGGTTGCTGGGCGGGCATCACGCTCTATCCCGAGAGCAAGTGCACCCCGGCGCGCGCCATCGACATGGTGGAGGAACATTCCGCCGAGCGCGTCTGGCTCAACTGCGCGTGCGACTGGGGCCACAGCGACCCGCTCGCCGTGCCGAAGACCGCCGTGGAAATGCGCCGCCGGGGCCACTCGCCCGCAGCCGTGGACCGGCTGATTTACGGGAACCCGCTCCGGTTCCTGAGCCAGTGCCCGAAGTTCCGGCCCGCGCCGGAGGCACAAAACTGAACCGACCGCCACCGTTTGCCGCCGTGAAGATCGACCCGAACTTTCCGTTGCCCCCAACCTATCCGCGCCTGCGTGCGTGGCTGGTGCTCTCGCGCGGCTCGAACCTCCCTACCGTGTGGTCGAACTGCCTCGCGGGCTGGTGGCTGGGCGGCGGCTGGGCGGGCGACGCGCGCGAGGCGGCGCGGCTGGCGCTGCTGCTCGTGGGTGCGAGCCTGCTCTACACGGCGGGCATGTGGCTCAACGACGCCTGCGACAGCGCGTGGGACGCCCGGCACCGCCCCGAGCGCCCGATCCCGGCGGGCCTCGTCGGGCGGCGGACGGTGGTGCGGGCGGGGGTCGCGGCGATTGCGCTGGGCTGGGTTTGCCTGTCGCCGCTGGGGTTCGGGACGGCCTGCTGGACGCTGGCGCTGACCGCGTGCATCGAGACGTACAACCGGGTCCACAAGCAGTGGGCGCACGCGAGCTGGCTGATGGCGGCCTGCCGGTTCTGCCTGTATCCGCTGGCGGCGAGCGTCAGCGCGGGCGGCGTGGTCCCGCTGGCGCTGGTGGGCGGGGCGGCGCTGGCCGTGTACGTGGCGGGGATCACGTACCTGGCGCGCGGCGAGAGCCTGCCCGGTGGATCGCCGCGCTGGCCGTGGGCGTTGCTGGCAGGCGCGCCGTTGCTGGGCTGGTGGGTGTTGTCGCGCCATGCCGCCTACGATCCGCGCCTGGGCTGGCTGCTGTTGTGGCCGTTCGGGTCGCGGCTGTGGCAGGCGTGGGCTTCGGCCGGGCGGGGTCGGCCGCCCATCGGCGACCTGCTGGCGGCCATTGCGCTGCTGGACCTGCTGCTCAGCCCGTCGCTGGACGTGATGCGGCTGCTGACGTTCGCCGGGCTGTTCGTGGCGGCTCGGCTGTTCCAGCGGACCATTCCCGCCACCTGATGAAGCGTCTGGCCGTTCTCAACGTCGTCGGGCTGACCGGCTCACTGCTGGGTGAACACACGCCGCGCTTGTCGGCGTTCGCGGCGCGTGGCGGGATGAGCCCCATCCGGCCCGCGTTTCCCGCCCTCACCTGCCCGGCGCAGGCCACCTACCTGACGGGCCTGCCACCTGCGGAGCACGGCATCGTCGGCAACGGCTGGTACGACCGCGCGCTCGCGGAGGTCCAGTTCTGGAAGCAATCGAACCACCTCGTCGCCGGGCGCAAGCTGTGGGAGGACCTGCGCGCGCACGCCCCGGGCTTCACCTGCGCCAAACTATTCTGGTGGTACAACATGTATGCCACCGCCGACTACTCCGTGACGCCCCGGCCCATCTACCGTGCGGACGGTGGCAAGGTGTTCGACGTGTACAGCCATCCCGCCGCGCTGGGCACCAGTCTGAAGGCCGCGCTGGGCGCTTTCCCCTTCCAGACGTTCTGGGGGCCGCGCGCGGGCATCGGCTCGTCGCGCTGGATCGCCGCCGTGGCGCGCCGCGTGGAAGAGCAACACCGCCCCGGGCTGAACCTCGTCTACCTGCCGCACTTGGACTACAACCTGCAACGCCTCGGGCCGCACGACCCGCGCATCGCCGCTGACCTGCGGGCCATCGACGACGTGGCCGGGGACCTGATCGACTTCCTGGCAGGGCGCGGCGTCGAGGTCGCCGTGCTTTCGGAGTACGGGATCACCGCCGTGGACCGCCCCGTGCACCTCAACCGCGTGTTCCGTGCCCGGGGGTGGGTCGCCCTGCGCGATGAACTCGGGACCGAGGTGCTCGACCCCGGGGCCAGCCGGGTGTTCGCCGTGGCGGACCACCAGATTGCGCACGTCTACGTCAACGATCCCGCCCTGCTGGAGGAGGCCCGCGCCGCGCTGTCGGCGCAGCCGGGCGTGGGCGAGGTGTTCGACCGGACCGCCCAGGCGGCACGCGGGGTGGACCATCCGCGTGGCGGCGATCTGCTGGCCGTGGCGGACGGCCGGAGTTGGTTCACGTACTACTACTGGGAAGACGACCGGCGCGCGCCGGATTTCGCGCGCACGGTGGACATCCACCGCAAGCCCGGCTACGACCCGGCGGAGTTGTTCATCGACCCCGCGATCCGCCTGCCCGCGCTGCGGGTAGCGGGGTTCCTGCTCAAGAAGAAGCTCGGGCTGCGCGCCCTGTTGGACGTGATCCCGCTCGACGCCGGGCTGGTGCGCGGCTCCCATGGGCGCACCCCCGAGGACGAGGCGCACTGGCCCGTGCTCCTGACCGGCACGCCCGCCGCCCACCTGCCCGCCGCGCTGAGGGCGACGGACGTATACGGCTGGCTGCGCGGGCGGTGCGGAACCTGAGCACAGGTCACGACAGCGCCGGGCTAATCGCTTTACTGCTTGGGCGTGGCTTCGTCCTTGTCGGCATGATCGCCCTCGGCTTGGGCGGCTTGCTCGGTCATGTACTTGCCATGCTTCGTCTTGCCGTAATAGGCGGAGGTGGACGTGTGGTACACCTTGCTCTTCGTATTGACCCACACCATGCCGGGGCCT
>CAXTVY010000040.1:0-23167 GCA_964247665.1 uncultured Chthoniobacterales bacterium
GTAAGAAACCGCCCGCAGGGTGGTAACGCGAAAGATGGCAGGCGGAAGTGGGATCGCCCGAAGATGACAGACCGATTTTGGGCAGACGTTCCTTTGTCGGCCGCCTTCCGCCGACTTGCCGCCGCGACGCTGCGCGTTACTGTAGGGGGCCATGCATCCTGGTTCCAAGCCCCTCGTCATCGCCGGACGCGAGTTCTCCTCGCGGCTGCTCGTCGGCACGGGCAAATTTTCCTCCAACGAAGCCATGCGCAACGCGCTCGACGCCAGCGGCACGGCACTCGTCACCGTGGCGCTGCGGCGTGCGGACCTCACGGGCAAGAAAGACCCGTTCGCCAACATTCTCGATTTCATTGATCCGCAACGGTATCTGCTGCTGCCCAACACGAGCGGCGCGATGAACGCCGCCGAGGCCGTGCGGCTCGCGCGGCTGGCGCGCGGCGCGGGGCTGCCCAACTGGGTGAAGCTGGAGATTCATCCCGATCCCCGTTACCTGCTGCCCGACCCCGTGGAAACGTTCAAGGCGGCGGAGGAACTCGTGAAGGATGGGTTTGTGGTGCTGCCCTACATCAACGCCGACCCGGTGCTGGCCAAGCGACTCCAGGACGTGGGCACGGCGACGGTGATGCCGCTCGGTTCGCCCATCGGCAGCAACCGGGGCATCGAGACGCGTGCACAGATCGCCATCATCATCGAGCAGGCGACGGTGCCGGTCGTGGTGGACGCCGGGTTGGGCGCGCCGAGTCAGGCGGCGGAGGCGCTGGAGATGGGCGCGGACGCCGTGCTCGTCAACACGGCCATTGCCGTGGCGCACGATCCCGTGCGGATGGCGCGGGCGTTCCGGCAGGCCGTGGAGGCTGGGCGGGAGGCGTTCGAGATCGGGTTGGGTGAGCAGCGGATGACGGCGAGTGCAACGAGCCCGCTGACAGGATTTTTGCGAAAAGGAACTAACCAATGAACTTACGCAGGGAAGAGGCAAACGGTAAGGGCGCGTTGCGAGGGCTGGACCGCCGCGGCAGCATCACCGATCCCATAGGGATCGTTCTCGTGCTAGGGGCGACGACGGTGATGGCGATTATCGTGTGGTTCAAAGCGCGCGGGCTGCCGTTCAAACGTGCGCGGGATGGTGTGCTTCGTCGCTGAGTGATCGCCGTGCCACTTCTGGAAGTCAAAAACCTCAGCATCACCTTCCCGACGCCGGACGGTCCGATCCACGCCGTCGATGACGTGAGCTTCACGGTGGAGGAGGGGACCACCGTCGGGTTAGTCGGTGAGAGCGGCAGCGGCAAGACCACCGTCGGGCGCACGCTGCTCAAACTGACGCCTTCTACGGCGACGGTGACCGGGCAAGTGCTCTACGCGGGCCGGGAAGTGCTGCCACTGCGCGAAAAGGACTTCCGTCCGTTGCGCCGTGAGGTGCAGATGATTTTCCAGGACCCGTTCAACTCGCTCAATCCACGCCAGCGCGTGCAGTCCATCATCGCCGAACCGCTGGAAATCCACTGCCGCGACCTGTCGAAGCGCGACCGCGCCGCGCGTGTGGCGGAACTGCTCGCCCAGGTCGGCTTGCCCGCCGACGCCGCGAGCCGCTATCCGCACGAGTTCAGCGGCGGGCAGCGGCAGCGGATCGGCATCGCGCGGGCGCTGGCGGCGCGGCCAAAATTTATCGTGTGCGACGAGCCCGTCAGCGCGTTGGATGTCAGCGTGCAAGCGCAGATCGTCAACCTGTTGCAGGATTTGCAGGAACAACTCGGGCTGACCTATCTGTTCATCGCGCACGATCTCGCGGTCATCGAACATCTCAGCGACCAGGTGCTCGTCATGTACCACGGAAAAATCGTCGAGGCCGCCAGCGCGGAGACCCTCTACCGCGCGCCGCAGCACCCGTACACCCGGCGGCTGCTGGCGGCTGCCGCGGCGGTTTGAGCGGCGGCACGCGGGCAAAGCGGCTTGCCCGTGGGTCAGTGCTTACAATCGCTTACAAATCTGCACCCTTTTCATAACGACTTCCGGGTTGTAAGATGGTTTCATCCCGGCGTGCCGCCACAGGTGGCAGAGGCAGCGCACGATCATCATGCAAACGGTGGGCACAGCACGGTGGAACATACGGGATTGGGTCAGGCAGCATGGGAACGCAACCAGGTTGCTGGGCTTCTGGATGGTGGCGGCGGTCCTCGCCGTGCCCGCTGGCGCGTTCGCGAGTGCTCCCGTGGTGCGGATCACCGGGAACGAACCCGGCGTGACCCCATTCATCAGCCTGATCACGGCGACAATGACTAACCCCGCCGCGCTCCGGTCCTACGAGTTCACGGTGAAACCGAAGAAAGGGTCGGACACCCGGGCGATCTCGGCGCTCTACTCCAACGCGGCGCTGATGGCGCGCGGCTTCCTGAACCTGGATTCCACGGTGGTCACGCTGCCGGTCTTCGGCCTCTACCAGAACCGCCTCAACCAAGTCACGCTGACCTTCCGCTTCGCCGATGGCAAGTCGCAGTCGGAAACGCTTTCCATCCAGACGGCGGCGTTCGCCGATCCGCACACGCAATTCAGCGTGCTGAAAGCCCGGCAAGCCCACACCGGACTGAGCTACGACTTTTTCCTGCTGAAAACTTACGATGAACCCGCCGCTCCCCTGATCATCGACACCGATGGAGAACTGCGCTGGGCGGGCCCCCCGAGCGACAACCTCGGCACGGCGGCCTCCGCGTTTTACCAGAACGGCGTTTACCTCGGCGTCGGCACGAACCTCGTGCGCATGGAACTCGACGGCGCGATCACGCTCAACCGTGACCTGAGCGATACCGGCATGATCGACTTCCACCACAACATTGATTTTGGCCGCGACGGGTTGATCCTCGACGTGGACCTGCCGTGGGCGGTCGAATCCGTCAACCTGGAGGTGGACGCCGGCGGCAACGTGCTGCGCCAGTGGAACGTCGGCATGATCCTGGCGGAAACGATGGCCTTCGGCGGTGACGACCCCGCAGGTTTCGTGCAAAACTATCTGGGGACGGATTGGTTCCACAACAACGCCACGGCTTACCGCGCGTCGGACAACACGCTGCTCGTTTCCAGCCGCGAAAATTTTGTCGTCGCGCTGGATTATGATTCCGGCGAGATCCGATGGATTTTAGGGGATACGAGCAAGCACTGGTACGATTACCCGACCCTGCGGGACCGCGCTTTGCAGCTCGCGCCTGGCACGCTCGCGCCCATCGGCCAGCACGCGCTGTCCCTGGAGAACGACCGGTTGCTCCTCTTCGATGACGGTTACGGGAGCCTGGATCAGGTGCCGGCGGGCATCTCGCGCACGTACAGCGCGCCGCGGGAATACCAGATCGACGCCGCGCGCGGCGTGGCGGCCGAGACGTGGAACTATCCCGACGGGCAAAGCATCTTCAGCCCGATCTGTTCGAGTGTTTACGTGGACCTGCCGGGCAACTACCTGATCGACTACTCGACGGCGGGGCCGTTCCTGCACACCGAGATCATGGGCGTGGACCGCCACGGCGACAAGGTGTTCGACTACCAGTACGCCGCCCCGAACAACTGCGCCGCAGGCTGGAACGCGGCCATCGTGCACCTGGAGAACCTGGTGTTCTAGAGGGTGGCGGTGGGGGGCGAAGCCGCCGTGGCGGGTGCAGGTGCCCGCCACCCGCCACGACGCGCAGCGTCCCCCGCGCTCCGCAATTGCAGACCGCCGGGTTTCCACGTAAGCTGCCGTCCGTTCCCGCGCCGGCCCCGTGAATCCTTATCTCCGCAAACTCTTCCGCTTCAACTGGGTGTTGCTCGCGGTCATGATCGCGCTCTGCGTGGTCAGCATCATCGCCATCTATTCGGCGACGTTCATGCGCGATTCGTCGTCGTACCTCGCGCAATCCGCGCGCAAGCAAACCGTCTGGATCGCGGCGAGCATGATCATCTTCATCGCGGCGAGCCTCGTGGATTACCGTTGGATCAAGTGGGGCGCGCTGCCCGTGTACATCGCGGGCGTGGGCCTGCTCGTCCTGTGCAAGTTCATCGGCAAGACGCACTACGGGGCGAAAAGCTGGCTGGAATTTGGCGGTGTCAGCCTGCAACCCTCGCAGCTCGCCATCCTCGGCGGCATCATGATCATCGCGCTGCTGCTCAGCGAATACCGGCGGATGCACCCGATGCTCAAGCTGCTGCTCTGCGGGCTGATTGCCGGGCCGCCGTGCCTGCTCGTGGCGGCGCAGCCGCAGTTGGGCGGCGTCATCGTGTGGGGGCCGGTCATGCTGGCGATGCTCTTCGTCGGCGGCATCCCGATGCGCTACCTGATCGCGCTGGTGCTGCTGGTCGTGGCGGTCATGCCCATCGGCGCGCACCTGCTCAAGCCTTTCCAATACCAGCGGTTGACGACGTTCCTCGATCCTGGTGCCGACCCGCTCGGCGCGGGCTGGAACATCCAGCAATCACTAACGGCCATCGGCTCCGGCGGCTGGCACGGCAAAGGATTTCGCGCGCACGGCACGCTGGTCGAACAAGACCTCCTGCCCAAGAACATTGCGCACACGGACTTTATTTTTTCGGTGATCGGCGAGGCCTATGGCTTCGTGGGCGGGGTGGCCGTGCTGGTCCTCCTGGCGCTGTTGCTGGTGACGGTGCTTTACTGTGCGTACCAGGCCAAGGACCAACTCGGGCTGATGGTTTGCATCGGTGTCTCGGGGCTGTTGTTCACGCACATTTTCATGAACGCGGGTATGACGATCTCGCTGGTGCCCATCGCCGGGTTGCCGTTGCCGATCATCAGCTACGGCGGCACGTTCGTAATGATCATCATGTTCGCACTGGGCATGGTGCAGAGCGTGTGGATTCACCGGCGGACGGTCCGCTGAGCCATCCACTCCGCCCGACTCTGGATGGTGATTGTGTTTCCCGTTTGCGAGATCCTGTCCAGTTGCCCCCCAGAAAGCCAGTCGCTCGAAATGGCGTCGAGTTGCTCGACCTTCTTGGAAGTAATCAGTGAGAATCTACCTTGCGCGTCGGTCACTGTCTCGCCCACCGTGTACCGGCTGTTGATCGGCGGAATGATGTGAACGCAAGGGCTCCAATAGATGCCCGAAACCGGTTGATGCTGAGTGTTCAGTATGACACCGGTAATCGTCCCGGTAAACGTTGATCTAGGATAGAACATTTCGGTGGTGGGGACGCACCCACCGAACCATGGCAGGACCGCAGCAAAAACCGCGAAGCGAAGCGGCTTGATCATGTTTCAGTCGAGGATCAATTCCGTCGCGCCAGGACGCTGAAGCTCTGGCGGAACTTGGCGATGCTGTCTGCCGGCAGCACGCCGCGCCACTGCGCGCCGGGGTAAACCACGGAATTACGCCCGATGACCGACCCCGGGTTAAGCACAGCGTTGCAGCCGACCTCCGCGCCGTCTCCCAGGATCGCGCCGAACTTCCGCAGTCCGCTGCCGACTCGCTGGCCGTCGGCGGCTTCCACCATGATCTCACCGTGGTCCAGCTTGACGTTGCTCAGGATGACCCCAGCCCCCAGGTGGCTCTTGTAACCCAGGATGGAGTCGCCCACGTAGTTGAAGTGCGGTACCTGCACGCCGTTGAACAACACGCAGTTCTTGAACTCGCACGAGTTGCCCAGCACGGCGTCGTCGCCCACCACGACGTTCTCGCGCACGTAGCAACCGTTGCGCACGTGGCAATTTGCACCGATCCACGCCGGGCCTTTGATCATCGCGCCGTGCTCGATGATCGTGCCTTGGCCCACGAACACGTTCTCGCCGATGTAGGGCTTGCCGACCAGCTCGGCCAAGCACCCCGGGCGCAGGCTGAACTGGAGGTAACTGGCGATTTTATCGAGCGCCTCCCAGACGTTGACCACGTTCTCGAAAAGCATCCGGTGCGCGGTCTGGCCGAGGTCGAGGTAATCCTGCGGCGCAAAGGAAGGGGCGGGCGTGCTCATGGAAGTCGGAAGTCGGAAGTCGGAACCAGCCATCCGGCAGGCGCGGGATGCTTAGAAGGAAAGGAATAAATGACCAAGATCCAACGCCCAAGGTCCAACGATGACCAGGAAAGGATCGCGCTTGGTCCTATGCGGTGAGGCCCGCCGCTCGGCACCCTCTTTCGTCGTCTCTGCCTTGGTCATTGGAACTTGGTCCTTGGTCATTCCTTCCCTTAGTTCTTATGGTGGTTACACTTTGGTGACTTTCTGGCCGTCCTTGGTGTCCTTGACGGCCCAGCCCAGTGCGGCGATAGCGTCGCGCAACTCGTCGCTGCGGCGGAAGTCCTTATTTTGGCGGACCTGCGCGCGTTCGTCGAGCAGGCGCTGCACCTCGGCGGGTACGTCGTTCGCGTCGGCGTCGGGTTCGATGGCCAGCGTGGCGTTGATGCGGTTCCACCACTCCAGCAGACGGCGCGCGTGCGCGGGGGAAAGCTCGTGCTTGTCGAGAAGGAGGTTGCTCTCGCGCACGACCTCAAAAAGCTGGCCCAGCGCGCCGGAGATGTTCAGGTCGTCGTCCATCGCCTGCTCGAAACGGTCGTGCTCGGCCAGCCCATGCGGCTCGCCTATAGGGGCAGACGCGGCGTGATCCGTCAAGCGCGACACCCAGGCGTCGAGCCTCCGCAGGGACGCGCGCGCGTCAGCCATGCCCTCGAACGTGAAGTTGAGCGGCAGCCCGTAGTTGACCCGCAACAGGGCATAGCGCACCTCGCGTCCCGTGTAGCCCTTGGCCAGCACGTCGCGCAGCGTGTAGAAGTTGCCCAGCGACTTGCTCATCTTCTGGCCGTCCACCATGAGGTGCTTGCAGTGCATCCAGTAACGCACGAACCGCTTGCCCGTCACGGCCTCGCTCTGCGCGATCTCGGCCTCGTGGTGCGGGAAGATGTTGTCCTCGCCGCCGCAATGGATGTCGATCTCGTCGCCCAGCAGCGCGCCCGCCATGGCGCTGCATTCGATGTGCCAGCCGGGCCGCCCACGGCCCCACGGGCTGTCCCAGCCCACGTCGCCGTCGGCCTCGTCCCACGCTTTCCACAGCGCAAAATCGCCGATGCTTTCCTTCTCGTACTCGTCGCTGGCGATGCGTCCCGTGGGCCGGAGGTTTTCCAGGTCCAGATGGGCGAGCTTGCCGTAGTTGGCGAACTCCTTAATGCGATAATACACGCTGCCGTCCTCGGCCTGGTAGGCGTAGTTGCGTTCGATGAGCACGCCGATCATCTCGATCATGCGCGCGATGAACTGCGGCGCGGTCGCCTCGGGGAACTCGGCCGCCGGTTTGATGCGCAGAGTCAGCAAATCCTCGAAGAATGCCTTCTTGAACGGAGCCGTGAACTCCGCCAGCGGCAGGTTTTGCTGGCGGCTGTTGCGGATGGTCTTGTCGTCCACGTCGGTGAGGTTCATCACGCGATGGACGTGGTAGCCGCGCGCTTCGAGGTGGCGCTGGAGCAGGTCCTCGAAGATGTACGCGCGAAAGTTGCCGATGTGCGCGAAGCTGTAAACGGTGGGGCCGCAGGTGTAGAGCTTGACGGCGTGCGACGCGGGGTCGAGCGGCTGGAACTCCTCGAGTTCGCGGCTGTAGGTATTAAAGAGGCGTGTGGCCATTTGGGAAAGGCGGAAGGCAGATTCGAGTCTGCGAGAAATCGCCCGCAGGGTGATAACGCGGAAGGCGAAAGGTCAGAGGCCGGGCGGGGGAACGGGCGGGGCGGTGTCGCGTTCCACGTCGTCCTCCTCGCGCTCGACGCTGGCGATGGCCATCGCCGCGATGCCCTCGCCGCGCCCGAGGAAACCCATCTTCTCGTTGGTCGTCGCCTTGACGCTGATCCGCGTGACGGGCAGGCGCACGCATTCGGCGAGACGCGCGCGTATCTGCGTCAGGTGCGGCGCGATCTTGGGCGCTTCGGCGATGAGCGTGGCGTCGATGTTGATGATGCGCGCCCCCTGGCCGTCGAGGATGTCCACCACGCGCGAGAGGATGTCCGTGCTGGCGATGCCCTTGATGGAGGGGTCGGTGTTCGGGAAGTGGTGGCCAATGTCGGCGGAGGCGACCGTGCCCAGCAGCGCGTCCGCGATGGCGTGGATGAGCACATCGGCGTCCGAGTGGCCGTCCAATCCCTTGGCGTGTGGGATTTCGATGCCGCCGAGAAACAGCGGCCTGCCCTCCGCGAAAGCGTGAACGTCGTAACCGATACCGGAGAAAGTGCTGCGGGGCATGGGGAAATCTAAAATTTGGGTGGGACAAAAACAAATCGTGCGCAAGAGGCCGACGGGATGGACCTCATCATCTGCATCATCCGCAACGTTCCCAAATTGCACTTGGGAACGGTAAAAGTAGCTTGGCGTGCCAAATCGGGCTCACACTGTCGCGGCAGTGGCCCAAGCCAAAAAAACATCAATGGCGGCACGAAGCTGTCGTGGACCACAACGTGCCTCAAACTTTTGGTCCCGGGTATAGCAGATAATCCAATCGGTTGGATGGTCGTAGTTCTGCTTAAATTCATTGAAGATCATTCCGGCCAAATCCGTTCCGTTCAGATTAATGGTGAGACTCCATCCCGGATTATCCAAAGTAGAGATGCTTACGCCCCAACTATGTTCCCAATTTCCATCACAATGAGAGGCGTACCAATCTTGTAACCGTTGCAATTCACTCATCGCGTAGCTTTCGTACACACCTCATCCTGCGATCACCGCCGCCTTCTCCTCGATCTCCGGGATGTGCCCGCTGCTGGCGATGATGGCATACTTGCCCGGCTTTTCCGGGCGCGGGGTCATCGTGATTTTGCCGCCCGCGTTTTCCACGAGCAGGATGCCCGCCGCTACGTCCCAGATGCTGATGCCCGCTTCCACGTAAGCGTCGAGCCGACCGCTGGCAACGTAAGCGCAATCCAGCGCGGCGCTGCCCATCATCCGGGTTTTCCTGACCCGGTGGATCATGTCCTCCAGCACGGGCAGGTTCGTGTCGATGGTCTCCGCGACCTTGGCCAACCCGATGGAAAGGATCGCGTCGCCCAGCTTCGCGCGCTGGCTAACGGCGATGGGCTGGCCGTTCATCGTGGCAGCCTCGCCGCGCGCGGTGGCGAAGAGTTCGTCGCGCATCGGATCGTAGATGACCCCCGCCAGGATTTGCTCGCCCTGCCGCACGGCGATGGACGTGCAGAAGTGCGGGATGCCATAGAAATAATTCACCGTCCCGTCGAGCGGGTCGACGATCCATTGGAACGGGCTGTCCTGGTTGCCGTCGATGCCTTCCTCGCCAAAGATGGCGTGGTCGGGGAACCGCGCGAGGAGCATCCGCGTGATGAGGTCCTGGGTTTCCACGTCGAGCGCGAGCTTGATGTCGTGCGCGTGAAACTCGTTCACGTCCGGGTTGCGGCCGAAGTTTTCGCGCAGGAGTTTGCCCGCGGCCTGCGCGGCGGCGATGGCGGTGTCGAGGTACTGGGACATAAGACAGAAGATACAGGATGCAGGATACAAGATACAGAGGCGCAATTCAGGCGCACGCACACGAACGATGAACTTGCCCGAAGCATCGATTTTGGAGCGACATCAAAACAATTTTCCTCTGCATCCTGCATTCGCGTCTCGCGTGAAAAAAATCAGGGAGAGAAAACCGAAGTCTTCTCTCCCTGAGCGGTTGAAGGTGATTGTTGGTGATGGAACAAAAAACTCCAGCCAGAATTACTTCTTCTTGGCAGGAGCTTTCTTGGCGGGAGCCGCCTTCTTCTCAACCGCGGGTTTCGCGGCGGGAGCCTTCTTGGCAGCCATCTTCTTCGCGGGGGCCTTCTTGGCCACAGCCGCCTTCACGGGCGCTTTCGTTGCTTTGGTCGCTTTGGTTGCGGGAGTCGCTTTCTTGGTGGGCATCTATTATTTCACCCCTTTCTGCCGCGAGTGGCGGCGCTATATGTGGTATAGGGCGCGTGTGCGCTCTACATGACCTAGCAGTTAGCTAGCCACCTCCGCTTCGTCAACTATTATTTCGCGATTTCCGCGAAAATCTTCACTAATTCGGTTGCCAACACGCTTTTTGCGGCCCGTGCAAGTTCGCGCACTTCACCGGACGCGAAAAGCAGCGTCAGCGCGTTCTCATCGCTCTCAAACCCGATGCCGGGTTGGCTCACGTCGTTGGCCACGATCAGCGCGCAGCCTTTCTCCGCGAGCTTACGCCGCGCGTGCGTGAGCAGGTCGTTGGTTTCCGCCGCGAAACCGACGATGCGCGCCGCACGTGTGCGGCCCGCCGGCGGCGCGAGATCACGCAGCGAGAGCAGGATGTCGCGCGTCGGCACGAGTTCAAGCGTCATCCCGCCCCGCGCACTCTTTTTGATTTTCTGCGTCTCAATTCTGACGGGCCGGAAATCCGCCACGGCGGCGCACAGCACGCACACGTCGGCCCACCCGACCCACTGGTGTACAGCGTCGTACATCTCGTCGCTCGTGGCGACGTTCAGCAACCGCGCGCCCGCGGGTGCGGCGAGGGCGACGGGTCCGCTGATGAGCACGACCTCGTGCCCCGCGTCGAGCGCGGCCCGCGCGATGGCGTAGCCCATCTTGCCGCTGGAGCGGTTGCTCAGGTAGCGCACGGGGTCTATCGGTTCGCGCGTGGGCCCGGCGGTGAGGAGGAAACGCATGAAGGCAGCAGGAGAAAGGCGGAGAAATCTAATCCAAAGCATCGAGTGCAGTCCGGTCTTGACGCTCCTCGCCGTTTGCGCTCTCTGCTTCTGCCCTTTCGCCTGCGAGCATTTTCTCCACTGCCGCGACGATTCCATCCACGGGCCAGAGCCGCCCGACGCCTTCGTATCCGCACGCGAGCAGCCCTTCCTCGGGCCCGATGAAAGCGACGCCGCGCGCGCGCAACTTCTCCACGTTCGCCAGCGTTGCCGGATGCAGCCACATCTTGCCGTTCATGGCCGGAGCCAGGAGAATCGGCGCGCGCGTCGCCAGCGCGATGGCGCTCAACGCGTGATTGGCGAAGCCATGCGCGAGTTCCGCGATAATCTGCGCCGTGGCGGGTGCGATGAGCAAGAGGTCGGCGTCATCGGCCAATTCGATGTGGCCCGGGTGCCAGCCGATTTTCTCGTCGAACAGATCCGTCACTACAGGCTGGCGCGAGAGCGTCTGCAACGTCAGCGGCGTGATGAAATGCTGCGCCTCTCTGGTCATCACGACGCGTACCTCGCGGTCGCGTTTGGTGAGCTGGCTGGCGATGTCCGCCGCGCGGTACGCCGCGATGGACCCCGTCACGCCCAACACGACGGTCTTCTTTTTCAAGGATGGAGCGTCCGGGACCATTGGGAAAAGTCGGAAGTGGGAAGTCGGAACCAGCAAGCAGAGGACGGAAAGTAACCGGTGGCAGAGGATCGACGGCGTTTGATCTGTTTGCTGGTTTCTCTGGGTCCGCCTTCCGACTTCCGGCTTCCGATTTTCTCAGACCAAGTCGGCGAACCGCCGACTCAGATACCGCTCCGCCTTCATGATCGCGCGGAACTTGGAAAGGTCTTCTTCCACCGACCCGCTGATGATCACGTACTGGTAATCGCGCCAGCGCGCCATCTCGCCCGCGGCGTTAGCCAGGCGGCGCTCGATCTGCTCGGGCGTCTCCGTGCCGCGCTTGACCAAGCGGCGGCGCAGTTCCGCCATGTCCGGCGGTAGGATGAACACGTCGGCCAGCGCGTCCTGGATCACCGGGTCGGCGTTCGCGCGGATCGCCGCCGCACCTTGCGTGTCGATGTCGATGAGCACGTCCACGCCCTCGCGCAGATGCACCAGCACGTTCTCGCGCAGCGTGCCGTAGAAGTTGCCGTGGACCTCCGCATACTCCAGGAACTCACCCGCCGCGATGTGGCACTGAAAATCTTCCATCGAGAGGAAGTAATAATCCTCGCCGTGCATCTCGCCGGAACGCGGCGGGCGCGTCGTGCAGGAAACCGAGTAGATGAAATCTTTCGTGGTGCGCAACGCCGAGCAGAGCGTCGATTTCCCCGCGCCAGACGGGGCGGACACCACGAAGAGGATGCCTTCCCGGAAGACTTTCCTGGGCTCGGTGGCGGGCGGGGCGCTCATTCAATGTTTTGCACCTGTTCGCGCACTTTGTCCAATTCCGTCTTGCACGCCAGGGCGAGCTGATTGATGGCGAGGTCGTTGGATTTCGCGCCCAGCGTGTTGAGTTCGCGCGCCATTTCCTGGGTCAGGAAATCCATCGTGCGGCCGACAGGTTCGTCCTTGGGCAGCAGGGACACGAACTGGTCGAGGTGGCTTTCCAGGCGCGTGACTTCCTCCGAGATATCGCAGCGGTCCGCGAACAGGACGATTTCCTTGGCCAGCCGGTCGTCGTCCAGCGGCACGTCGAGCCCGGCCTTCTGGAGGCGGTCGTGCAGCGCCGCGCGATAGTTCGCGGTGGCGTCGGGCTGGCGGTGGCGGATTTCGGCGAGCCGCGCGCGCATTTCTTCCAGGCGCGCGCGCAGGTCTTCGGCGAGGTGGCGTCCCTCGCGCGAGCGCATCCCGACGAGGTCGGCCAGCGCCTGCCGCAGCGCTGTTTCGACGCTGGGCCACGTTTCCTCGGGCGACACGGCTTCCTCCGTGAGCCGCAGCACGCCCGGCGCGCGCAGGATGGTTTCGATGGTGATCTCGCCGCCCGCGCCGAGTTCGCGTTGCAGCGCGAGCATCGCCTGGTAGTAGGAGCGCGCGGCGGCCACGTCGAGCGCGGGCGGGGGAACGTCCGCGCCGGTGCCGTTGGCGCTTCCGGCGGGCCGTGCCTGGAGGGAGATGTTCACCCCGAGCCGACCGCGCGAGACGTGCGCGTTGATGATCTCGCGGGCGCGGGGTTCGAGGCTGGCGAGGTCGCGCGGGAGGTTGACGACCACCTCACTCTGCTTGCGGTTGACGCTCTGGATTTCGACGGCGCACGGCGTCCCGTTGGCGGCCGTGCCGCGTCCACTGCCGTACCCGGTCATGCTGCGCATCGGGAAGGATGGCAGCGATGTGGGGGATGTCAAAGCGGCGCGTTTGATCACAACGCTCTCTCGCGGGACGTTCGCGGGACTGTCCAGTCAAATGGCTTCGGTTGCATTAGACAACCCTTCGACGAGGCAGACGATCATCGGGTGAGTCTTTTCTCGGCCGCTCTCGTGACCTCCTCATACGCGACGCCAACCGCGCGGCCTTCATCGATAGCACGGATACGGTCTTGAATTTCGGCCTCCCACGCACTTTCAGCTTCAGGATCAGAAGCAGATTCGGCGCTCTCAAGCAAAAACTCCGCGAGCACGAGCCGCTGACGTGGCGCAAGCTCAAGGGCGTCCTTGGCAACTTCTGCGAGTGCTTTGGCCATGGGCAAAGTGTCGCAAGGATGATGTGTCCAGTCAAGCGTATGTAGCGTTAGCAGATGAGGCTTGAGTGACATATCACGAAGTGCAGCAACTGTTCCATCGCTCAGAGATGCAAAACGGAAATGATGGAAATGCACGAAGATTGCCTCATACTCCAAGCTCAATGGAAGTAAACGGGGGAGTAAACGTGCAAGTTGGTGGAACACTCATCAATGGCGGCCATCCGTTGTAGCACCTGGTTGGGCTAATCCGGAGGTGATTAGGTATGCTCCAAATCCGTCTAGGTCGTTGGCATAGACATCTAGGTCCAGCCGATCATCATCGTCAAAACGGGGCAAGATGTAATTCAAGTAATGAATCATGATGGGTTCGTCCAAATGCCAAGCTTCGCTCTGCAATGCATCGCGGGCGAAAGCGGAAGACAAAATGTTCAGCCGCGTCGGTCTGAGAGCATCTCTGATGGCTAGCTCAAGACGGTTCTCCAAACTTTTCCTTGCAGCAAGAATTATCCGTCTTCTCAGTGCAAGGAGGTCGAGAACCTCTTCTAGCAACAAGATATGAGTGCTGCAATCCCAGCTCAAAATTTCACGATCTGAGTGTTCAAACTCTTTGATCATTGCACATTGGACTGGAAACGATCCATCAAATGTTCGGCACTTGAGAAGGTTTTCAACGTCTTCACCGAAGTAAGCTTCTACCTCATCTCCAAGTGAGTCTTCAACCCGCAGTGCATCTTCGTGCTCCCACCATACAACAGAAAGACTCATAGACGTTTATGGCACACACTGTGTTAGGCTTGTAAGCATTGAGGATTAACTTTCTAGCGCCACCTGCTCCATCTCTGCCACCTGCTGCACGTCCTTGTCCCCACGCCCTGAAAGGTTGACGAGGATGATCTGGTCCTTGCCCATCGTCGGCGCGACGCGGATCGCGTGCGCGACGGCGTGCGCGGTTTCCAGCGCGGGGATGATGCCCTCTGTCCGGGAGAGTTCGTGGAATGCCGCCATTGCCTCGTCGTCGGTCGCGTACACGTAATCCGCGCGGCCTTCGTCGCGCAGGTTGCTGTGCTCGGGGCCGACCGCCGCGTAGTCCAGCCCGGCGGACACCGAATGCGTCAGCAAAATCTGCCCGTCGTCGTCCGCCAGCAGGAACGTCTTCGTGCCCTGCAGCACGCCCAACCGGCCGCCGAAGAACCGCGCGGCGTGCTTCTGACCCTCCAGCGTACCCTCGCCCCCGGCCTCGACGCCGACCATCTTGACCCCCTCGTCCTCCAGGAACGGATGGAACAGCCCGATGGCGTTGCTGCCGCCGCCAACGCACGCCACGAGCAAATCCGGCAACCGTCCCTCGCGCTCCAGCATTTGCTTTCGCGCCTCCACGCCAATGACGCGGTGGAAGTCGCGCACCATCATCGGGTACGGGTGCGAGCCCAACGCGCTGCCTAGAATATAGAACGTCGTCCGCACGTTGGTCACCCAGTCGCGCATGGCCTCGTTGATGGCTTCCTTGAGCGTGGCGGCCCCGGCGGTCACGGGCACCACCGTGGCCCCCAGGAACTTCATGCGCGCGACGTTGAGCGCCTGCCGCTTCATGTCCACGGCCCCCATGTACACGATGCACTCGCAGCCGAAGCGCGCTGCCGCCGTGGCCGTGGCGACGCCGTGCTGGCCCGCGCCGGTCTCGGCGATGATGCGCTTCTTGCCCATGCGTTGCGCGAGCAGGATCTGGCCGAGGGCGTTGTTGATCTTGTGCGCGCCGGTATGGAGCAGGTCCTCGCGCTTGAGGTAGATCTTGGCCCCGCCGAGTTTGGCGGTCAGGCGTTCGGCGAAGTAGAGCTTCGTGGGGCGTCCAGCGAAATCGCCCAAGAGCGCGGCGAGGTCGGCCTGGAATTGCGGATCGACGCGGGCGCGCTCGTATTCCTGCGTGAGATCGCGCAGGGGCGTCATCAGCGTCTCGGGCACGAACATGCCGCCGTAGGGACCGAAGTAGCCGTGGGCGTCGGGGAGCGTTTGCATGGGAATCGGCAACGTAAGGGCGTGGGAGGTGGCGTCAACCAAAGAGGTCCGTGGACCCTTTTACTGCACCGGAACATCGTCGAGGCGCACATAGTAACCCAGGGGCTGAAGAAGCATTCGATAGCCCAAGGACTCACTTGCTGAGCTGTCGCACCGCCCGGCGGTGCGGGGCAGCCATGGCGACGGACTCCAGATTATCCAGCGGGCACCACGCCTGGTGCTCGCCGGGCGTGGCGGGGGCCGGGGCCGGGAACACCCGCAACATCACCTGGTAATGGGTGAACGGATACGTCAGGTGCATCAGCGGCTCCTCGTCTTCGGGGGGCGGCGTGACCAGCGGCGGCAGCTTCCACAGCCCCTTCCAGCGCGAGCCGACGCCCTGTTGCAGCAACAAGCGCCCACCGTGGACGATCCACGCGCAATCTTCCGTCAGCGCCGTCGTCGGCTTGCGCGCCTTCTTGATCGGGAGGCGTTGCGGGTCGTGCGGCGCGGCGGCGCAATAGGAGAGCACCGGACATAAGAGGCATTGCGGACCGCGCGGCGTGCAGACCAGCGCGCCGAGTTCCATCAACGCACTATTATATAGACGCACGTTTTCCGTGGGCAGGAGTTCCTCCGCCGCCGCCCACAGGGCGCGCTGGCCGGGGGCGGTGTCGATGGGAAGGCGCAGGTGGATGAGCCGCGCGAGCACGCGCGCCACATTCGCGTCCACGATGGGCGCGCGCAGATCATACGCGAACGAGAACACCGCGCCCGCCGTGTACCGGCCCACCCCGGGCAGCGCCGCAATCTGCTCCAACTCGCGCGGGAACTCCCCGCCGTACTGGTCCCGGATGATTCCCGCCGCCTTGTGCAGATTGCGCGCCCGCGCGTAGTAACCCAGGCCCTCCCATGCGCGCAGCACGTCCGCCTCCGGGGCTTCGGCCAGTGCGGTGACGGTGGGAAATTGCGTGAGCCAGCGCCGGTAAAAATCCAACACGGTGACCACCTGCGTCTGTTGCAGCATGAACTCGCTGACCAGGATCGCATACGGGTCACGCGTGCGCCGCCAGGGCAGGTCGCGCCCGTGCCGCGCAAACCATTCCACGAGCGCGGACTGGAAAGTGAGGCGGTTTTCTGGTTCCTTGAGCTTGAGCCGCGTGCCAGTTTTTCTTGCCGATGCCACCTCTGACCTCCTTTACGTCCCCTCTCACCGCCGCACAAGCGGACAAGCTCCGCGGCTGCCTCGACGACTGGGGCTTCGAACTCGTCGAGAAACCTTATACGCTCTACGCCGCGCAAAAGGGCAAACTCAATCTCGCCGTTTACACGAAAGGCCCGAAAATCCTCGTCCAGGGCAAGGAAACCGAGGATTTCGTCAAATTCCGGCTGGAGCCGGAGATCCTCGGCGAAGCGAAGCTGGGCTACGAGGAAGTGCTGACTCCCGAGGCCTACAGCCCGCACTTCGGCATCGACGAAAGTGGCAAGGGCGACTTTTTCGGCCCGCTCGTGGTCGCCGGGGTGTACGTGGATCGGGGCATCGCGCGTGCGCTCAAGGACGCCGGGGTGCAGGACTCCAAACGCATCACCAGCGACGCGAAAATCCGCGGGCTGGCCGGCATCATCAGGAGCATCCCGGGCGCGGTCCACAACGTCATCGCCATCGGGCCCGAGCGCTACAACGTGCTCCAGCAAAAGATGCGTAACGTCAACAACCTGCTCGGCTGGGGCCACGCGCGCGTCATCGAAAACCTCCTGGAGCAGCGGCCCGACTGTCCGCGCTCGCTCAGTGACCAGTTCGCCAACCCGAGCATCATCCAACGCGCGCTGCTCGAAAAAGCGCGTCGGATCCAGATCGACCAGCGCACCAAGGCCGAGAGCGACCCGGCGGTCGCGGCGGCGTCCATCCTGGCGCGCGAACGGTTCATCGACTGGCTGGAGGCCGCCGGGCGCGCGCGGGGCGTCACCCTGCCGCGCGGGGCGTCGGCGCAGGTCAAGGCCGCGGCGCGGGACATCGCCGCACGCGACGGGGCGGGGGCGCTGCGGCAGCTCGCCAAGACGCATTTCCGCACGGCGCGCGAGATCGCCCCGGCGGAATTTGGCCCGTTGGAGGAAGAACGGGGCCGCCCCGACGACAAATCCTGACTTTTTGTTAAAAAAACACCACGGATCAGCCTGATTTATCGCGCCTTCTGCAAGTGGGGCCATCCGCCTATTTGCTGTTGTGCGAATATATTGTGGATGCAGATATTGAACGTTTGCTCCCGAAGAACGTCTGAACTTCAGGTCCGGAAAAATCCGGGTCGAAGCGTGAGGGAAAAATTGGGCACACCCCCGGCTGGCCACGCCAGCAGAAGCCGCCGGTTTTTCCTGCATCGCCCAAGTCCGCCAGCCGCGGACACAGAAGACAACCCACCAAGGAAACACTGTTTCTACAGATTATGCCCAATCTAACGAAAAGAGATCTCGTTGTTAAGATCAGCAACGAGACAGGAATGGTCCAACATCAGGTCTTTGACGTGATCCAGAAGACGCTGGACCACATCACGACCGCGCTGTCCACCGGACAGGACGTGGAACTGCGCAACTTCGGCGTGTTCCAGGTGCGCCTGAGCAAGGCACGCGTTGGCCGCAACCCGAACATCCCCGGCAGCAACTTCGCCATCCCGCCTCGCGCGACGGTGAAGTTCAAAAGTGGCAAAATCATGCGCCGCGACGTGCTCACACTCTCCGACACGATGAAGAAAGGCAACGGTGCCGCCGCCAAGAAGCCAGCGAAAGCTGCCGCCGGTCGGGCGACGGGTGCGAGCGCGCTAAAAAAGGCCGCTAGCAACAACTGACCGCCTAGTTACACCGCCCGGGGAGAACCCACCGGGCGCGGGGTTGTCGGGAAATTTGTCCCGGCTTCACCGTCTTCTCAGGCCGTTTTCCTCACGCGGAAGACAGGCAGGAGAAGACGGTTTTATGTCGGATTTTGTCGTCGTTGTCAGTGTTTGTCGTCCGGCGGCGGTAGTCGTCGCGCGTGACCCGGCTCCGGCAGAAATGTACTCTGGAATGTGTTCATTCGAAGGTGCGGCGAGCATCCGTGCCTCGCGGCGGGGCGAACTGTTCTTGGCAAAAGAAGACACTGCCCGCTATGCCAACCGAAGCTCCTGCTGACCTCCTCACGGAACTCACCGAAGCCCAGGAAGTGACCCCGGCCGCTGGCCCCGAACCCGGCGGCCCGGCCCGCCGCTGGCTGCCGCGCCGCGTTGTGTTCACGCCCGCCGCGCTGGCGGAAGCGCACGGTCAGGTGATCCGCGAACGCGTGGCGGCCCTCGGCCTGCCTGTGGAGGTACTGCCTGCCAACCGCCTGACCGGCCTGCGCGGCGGCGACGAGCGCGAGACCTACCGGCTCGGCAAATCGACGCTGGCCGTAGTCACGGCCCCGCCCGGGGCGTTCAAGCTGCAACCCATCCCGCCGTCGGCGGACTGGCAGTTCCACCTCGCGGAAGGCTGTCCGGCGCATTGCCAATACTGCTACCTCGCGGGCAGTCTCAGTGGGCCGCCCGTCGTGCGCGTGTTCGCCAACCTGCCCGCCATCCTGGACAACCTCGCGGCTTACGTCAGCCCCGACCGGCCCGAGACGAGTTTCGAGGTCTCGTGCTACACGGACCCGCTGGGCATCGAGCATCTCACGGGCAGTCTCGCCGCGTGCATCCGCTGGTTCGGCGCGCGGCCGGAGGGCGACGGCGCACGGTTGCGCTGGGTGAGCAAGTTTGACGCGGTTGACCCGCTCGTCGCCCTGCCGCACGGTGGGCGCACCCGCTGCCGCGCGAGCGTCAACGCGCTGCCCGTGTCGCGCAAACTGGAGGGCGGCACATCGGCGGTCCCGGCGCGGCTGGCGGCCCTGGGGCGGCTCGCGCGCGAGGGGGGATACCCGGTCGGGTTGGTGGTCGCGCCGATCATGCCCATCGACGATTGGGAGGCGCACTATGGCGCGCTGTTCGACGACGCGGCGGCGGAGTTGGCCGGCGCACGCGACGTGACGGTGGAACTCATCACGCACCGCTTTACGCCCGGCAGTAAGGAGGTACTCAAGGGCTGGTATCCCAACACGACGCTGGACCTCGAAGAGGCCAACCGCGCGCGCAAGTTCAACAAGTTTGGCGGCGTGAAGTACGTGTATCCGCGTGACATGATGGGCACCCTGCGCGCGTTCTTCGAGCGGCAAATCGCCGCGAAGCTGCCGCAGGCGCGCATCCTCTATTGGACGTAGCAGCAGGGAGGGAAGGTGCCACAAAGGGTACGGAAGGCACAAAAAGGAAAATCATTTCGCTCCAGTTCTTTTCTCCTTTGTGTTTTTTTTGTGCCCTTTGTGGCGAAATTTTCGGCTTAGCGCGTGAAGAAAAATCACGGCTTCCCCCTTCCTTTCTGGAAGCAACCGGATAAGTTGCCGCGTGTCGAAAGTCCGCTCCCGCACCGCCCCGCTCTGCGTTCCGCCCGCGCCCCCCGTTGACCTCCCTGCTGACGGCGTGGTGGAGATCCGCGGCGTGCGCCAGAACAACCTCAAGGGCATCGACCTGGACCTGCCCCTGGGCCAGCTCAACGTCATCACGGGACCCAGCGGCTCGGGCAAGAGTTCGCTCGCCTTCGACACGATCTACGCCGAGGGCCAGCGGCGCTACGTCGAGACGTTCAGCCCCTACACGCGGCAGTTCCTCGACCGCATGGACAAGCCCAAGGTGGACCGCATCCACGGCATCCCCCCGGCCATCGCCATCGAGCAGTCCAACCAGGTCAAGAGCACCCGCTCGACCGTCGGCACGATCACCGAGATCAACGATTACCTCAAGCTGCTCATGCCCCGTGTGGCGCACGCGTTCTGCCCGCAGTGCCACGGACCGATCAAACCCGATTCCTCGCGCGGCATCGCCGAGCAAATCCTTGACGGGCGCGCCGGGGCGACGCTGCTGCTGACCTTCGCCGTGCCCGCGCCCGCCGAGGCCGATCCGGCCGAGTTCTTCGCGTTCCTCCAGGCGCAAGGCTTTCTGCGGGTCCACATCGACGGCCAGACCCTGCGCACCGACGAGCCGCCCGCCGTGAAGCGCTTGCCGTTGCGTGTTCACGTCGTGCAAGACCGCATCACCGTCGGGGCCGACACGCGCTCGCGCCTGACGGAATCCATCGAAACGGCGTTGCGCTTCGGCAAGGGCCGTATCCGCTTCATCGACGCGGCGGACGGCAAGGATGGCCTGCGCGCGGAGGACGTTTCCTTCTCCACCGGCTGGCATTGCCCGCGCTGCGACCTGGACATCAAGCCGCCCACGCCCGGGTTGTTCTCCTTCAACAACCCGCTGGGCGCGTGCCCGGCGTGCCGGGGGTTCGGGCGCACGGTCGGCATCGACCTGGAGCGCGCGCTGCCCGACAAGCGGCTTTCTATTGCGCGGGGTGTCGTGAAGCCTTTCCAGAGCGGCCAGAGCGCCGAGTGCCAGCGCGACCTGCTGCGCGCCTGTGCCCGGCAGGAAATCGACACCAACCTGCCCTTCGAGGAACTGCCCAAGGCGGACCAGAAATTCGTCGTCCAGGGCGAGGGCGGCGGCAAGTCGGACGGCGAAGACCTGTGGGAGAACGGCCGCTGGTACGGCGTGAGGGGATACTTCGCGTGGCTGGAAACCAAGACGTACAAGATGCATGTCCGCGTGCTGCTGAGCCGTTACCGGGCCTACACGCTCTGCCCGGAGTGCGACGGCGGCCGGTTCCAGCCCGCCACGCTCAATTTTCGCCTCGTGCCCGGCGTGCCCGGGTCTTCCGCGAACGGCCAGGGCAAAAATCACCGGGCCGCGCTGCCCGGCTACAACCTGCCCGAGTTGTCGCAACTGCCCGCGATAGAACTGGGTCTCGTCATGTCGGCCGTGCTGCTGCCGCCGAACGACCCGAGCGCGGAGATGCTCCAGAAGGAGGTCGTCACGCGGCTGAACTACCTCGTCGCGGTGGGCCTGGGTTATCTCAATCTCGACCGGCCGACGCGCACGCTTTCGGGCGGCGAGATCGAACGTGTGAACCTGACGACGTGCCTGGGCGCTTCGCTCGTGCAGACGCTGTTCGTGTTGGATGAACCCAGCGTCGGGTTGCACCCGCGCGACGTGGGCCGGCTCATCCGCGTGATGGAGGATTTGCGCGACAAGGGCAACACGCTGCTGGTCGTCGAGCACGAGGAGGCGATCATCCGCTCGGCCGACAACCTCATCGACATCGGCCCGGGCCGGGGCGAGGCGGGCGGCGAGCTGGTGTACAGCGGCGGGTTGGCGGGGCTGGGGGAATGCGCGGGCTCGCTGACGGCCGATTACCTGACCGGGCGCAAGACGATCCCGCTGCCCGCGAAGCGCCGCCCGGTGAAGCAGTGGTTGAAGGTGCGCGGCGCGCGCGAGCACAACCTGCAAGACATCGACGTGGACCTGCCGCTGGGCGTGTTCGGCTGCATCACGGGCGTCAGCGGCTCGGGCAAGAGCACGCTCATCCACGATGTCGTGTACCAGAATTTGCTGCGGATGCGCGGGCTCTCCAGTGACGAGGCCATGGGCCGTGTGCGCGAGATCAAGGGCGCGCACGAGTTCGGGCAGGTGGTCATGGTGGACCAGTCGCCGCTGGCCAAGACGCCGCGCTCCAGCCCGGTCGTGTATCTGGGCGTGTTCGACACGATCCGCGACCTGTTCGCGGGCAGCGACGACGCGCGGGCGGCGGGCCTGTCGGCGACCTCGTTCTCGTTCAACTCGGGCGAAGGGCGTTGCGAGCGGTGCAGCGGCATCGGCTTCGAGAAGATCGAGATGCAGTTCCTGAGCGACCTCTACGTGCGCTGCTCCGAGTGCGAGGGCAAACGGTTCCAGCCGCATGTGCTCAAGGTGCGCTACCACGGGCACAACATCCACGAGGTGCTGGAGATGACTGTCTCCGAATCCATTGTTTACCTGGAATCCAGACACGGCATCAAAGGCGTGCCGAACTCCCTGAAAGTGCCGCTGGCGGCGTTGAAGATTCTCGGCGAGGTGGGCCTGGGTTACCTGCGGCTGGGTCAGCCCCTCAACACGCTTTCCGGCGGCGAGGCGCAACGGCTCAAACTCGTCGGCCACCTGGTCGAGCGCGAGCGCAACCCGGGCGGCCAGGGCGCGCTGCTCATCTTCGACGAACCCACGACCGGGCTGCACTTCGACGACGTGGCGCTGTTGTTGCGCGTGTTCCAACGGCTGGTCGATCAGGGCGAAAGCCTGCTGGTCATCGAGCACAACCTGGAAGTCATCAAGTGCGCCGACCACGTCGTGGACATGGGACCCGAGGCCGGGTTGGGCGGCGGGTTGCTCGTCGCGGCGGGCACGCCGGAGGAAGTGGCGAAGGTCGAGGCGTCGCACACGGGCTATTACCTGCGCCCGCTGCTCGCGGGGTGGCGCAACGAGAAGATGATTTCCCCCGACGGCGTGGCCGTCGAGCCGGCCGCGAACGGCAACGGGTACGCGCACGGCCACGTGGACACGCGCGGCCTGCGCGCCGCCGAGATGCCTTCGCGCGAGCCGGTGATCGCGGAACGCGGCCAGCGGATGCCGCCGTCCATCCGCGTGCGCGGCGCGCGCGAGCACAACCTCAAGAATCTCTCGCTCGACCTGCCGCGCGGCCGGATGGTGATCGTGACGGGCCTGAGCGGGTCCGGCAAATCCACGCTGGCATTCGACATCCTTTTCGCGGAAGGCCAGCGGCGGTTCCTGGACAGCATGTCGCCCTACGCGCGGCAGTTCGTCGAGCAGTTGGAGAAGCCCGACGTGGACCTGATCGAAGGACTGCCGCCGAGTGTGGCCATCGAACAGCGCGTGACGCGCGGCGGCGGCAAATCGACCGTCGCCACCGTGA
>CAXTVY010000041.1:0-12992 GCA_964247665.1 uncultured Chthoniobacterales bacterium
TTCGACGTGGCGAGCAAGGGCGGCAACTACCTGCTCGACGTGGGGCCGACGGCGCAGGGCGTGATCCCGGTGGTGGCCGAGCAGAACCTGCGGACGGTGGGCCGCTGGCTCAAAGTCAACGGCGAGGCGCTGTACGGCGCGCGGTTATCTCCTTTCGGGGAAGGTTTTCCCGGTGGCGGCTTCGGCCGGAAGCTTCAGGATGGGCGGGGCAAAATGGTGGAACTGCCCTTCCTGGACTGGCGATGCACGGCCAAGCCCGGCAAGCTGTTCTTCACCGTTTTCCATTGGTCCAGCAATGGGTTCAAACTGCCAGCTTTCAAGAACGGGATCAAGAAAGTGTCCCTGCTGAGCGACCCGCAAACGGAAATCCCCGTTGGTGCTGATCGGATCGTGCCAACCTCGCACTATGCCCCGAACGTGATGGCCACGGTGATCGTCGTGGAAATCGACGGCGACAAGGTGGAACTTTGAACCCGGCCCGGTGCGGGCGCTTCAGCGTTGCCCGGCGGCTGGTAACACGAGGGTGCGTTGGAGCATGGGATTGAGCGCGAACGCTCCATCGGTGTTCCAGCGTGACCATTTTTCGCGGATGGCTTCCGCGGAGTCGGTCCGCAAATTGGGGACGGGCGGAGCAGGCAAACGGAAATTGTAGAGTCCCCAACTGTCACTGCCGCTGCCGTGGGTTGCCTTGTAAGACCACATCGTCCAGCTCATGCCGTGCGCGGCGAATTGCGCCGCAGCGTAGGCCCAGGCGGCTTCCGGTCCCATGCAATTAAACTCCCCGACATAGCAAGGCACCCGCCAGCGGCGGTGTTCCTCCCAATCTTTGACCTGCCGGTCGACCGCCGCCTTCTGCTTGGCCAAGTTGTTCCAGTCCCACTCGTAGCTGTGCGTCTGGTAGAGCACATTCTTCCAGCCAAATTGCTCCGGCGGTGGCAGGGCCTCCAAACCCCAGCCCAGGTACTTGCCGTTCACCGATCCGCCCCAACAGCCTTCCACAGAAACAAGGTGGTCGTGATCGACACCACGGATCGCCTGGTAGAACCGGTTGTAAACCGCCCACAACGCCTCGCGCGTTGGCGCGCCAGACGGTTCGTTGAGCACGTCGTAGGCGGCCACCGCCGGGTTGCCGTTAAAATGGAGCGCGACCCGCCGCCAGATCTCGGTCGAACGGCTCACCGCAGGTTCGCTGGTCCAAAAGTTGTAGTCCGCCCCGCTCCGGACCCGCCCGGTGGAATCACCCGCCGATTGACCACCAGGAACACCGTGCAGGTCGAGGATAGTATAGAGCCCACGTTTCCACGCCTGCGCGACGCACCAATCGAGGCGCTGGAAAGCGTCGGCGCGCCAGGTGCCGTCTTCGTTCTCCAGGTTGCGGTACCAGAAAGGCAGGCGGACGACGTTGAAACCGGCTGCCGCGATGTGGTCGAAGTCTCTCTCGTTGATCCACGCGTCCTCGTAGGCCGCCAGCAAGCTGTCGGTCATCACCGGGCCAAACCGCTTGGCGAGGATGTCGCGCGCCGACCAATCGTCCTTCGCGCCGGACGAATCCATGGGAGTCATCCACGGCTCGAACAAGAGCCAGCCGCCCAGATTGACCCCGCGCAAGACAACGGGATTGCCGCGGCCGTGCGCATCGCGCAGTTCCGTGTCCGCCGCGCCGAGGAAGGCGTCCGTGGCTGTGGCGCTGCTGCCCACCACACCAAGACAGAGCAGGAGAAGGAAAATGCTTTTCATCTTTGGTCGGGCAGCCTCATTTCGGCGCGGGGCCTTTCTCGTTGAACCGGGAAGCGCCGAAGGCCCGCAGGATCGTCTCGGCTTCCTCCGCGGTAATCGGCAGCACCGAGCCGTGGCGCACGCCCGGCGGCAGGAAAATGTCCGGCGTGTAGTAGGGCCACTCCCGGCGCGTCGCCACCGTCCAGTGGGCGAGGTCATCCGAGGCGGCAAAGCCCCACCGCCCCTGGTTGCCGCCGAAGTAATCGAAGATCAGCCCCCAACGGTCCGTCGTCCCATTGACGGGAAACATCGACGGTCCCTCCACGTCGAGGTCGAGAATTTTCACAGGGTTCCCAAACGGACCGAGCGCGTGTTCGGCCGTCCGCATCCAGATCCCCGTGTAACGATAGACCATGTGCCATTTCCCGGCGGCGTACAGGATGTCGGCGTCGAGGCAGCCTTTTTGTTCACGCATCAGCACTTTCGGCGCGGAAAAGGTTTTCAGATCGGGGCTGGTGGCGTACCAGATGGCAGCCGTGTCCCAGACGTGATCGGTCGAGGAGGTCCAGTACGCAACGAATTGCCGCGTCTCCGGGTCCCACAACAATTCGGGTGCCCACGTCATGTCCGCCTGCTCGGGTGCGATCTGCACGAGGCGTTCATTTTCCCAGTGCACCAGATCGGGCGAGTCGAAGAGGGTCAAACAACGGCCCTTCCAGGCATTCGTGGCGATGAGATGGAAGGTCTTACCGTCGGGGTCGCGCAGGATCATGGGGTCGCGGATCAACCGGCCGCCGAGCGTGGCCGCCACGATCGGCCGACCGGCGTTCACCGCGTCCGCGAAGCGCCAGCCACTCCGCGGGATGGCGGTATTAAGCGGGCTGTCCTTCTTGTGCTGGCTGGCCTCCCCGGGCGAGAAATACGCGGGGAGATAGGCCGTCTTCGCCGGAAGGGCCGCACCCGGCAGGTCGGCCGCCCGCGCGAATGGGGCGGCGGCAATGCCCATGGCGGCCAGCACCAGCTTAAAACGCGGCGCTAGATGAACGCAAAACATGTCTGGACTGGACTGTGCATCGAATGAGCTTTCATTATGAACCCATCCGGGCGGGTTCGCACGACCGGATTTCAGCGATCTCACTCGGTGGCGGAGATGATGGAACGCCGCACGGAACTTTCCCCACCTCACGTCCACGCCATGTGCCAGAACAGGCGACGGCCCGGCTGGATCTCGTTTTCCCCTCCCCTTCGGCGGCGGCGAACCTGTGGCGACACCTACGCCAGGATACATCTTGCCTCGCGTGCCCGATGGTCATTCGGAAAAGTTTCTCCACGGCAGCGCCCGCTCCGTCAAATCATCACACAACGTCGGCGATAATCCTTCGGTGTCTGACCGGTGACGCGTTGAAAGGCGCGGATGAAATGGAACCGGCTGCTGAACCCGCTTTCGAGCCCGACGGTTTCTATCTTGAGCCAGCGGTTCTCAAGCAGCTTCTTTGAATGCTCGACGCGCAACAGGGTCAACTCGTCGAGCAGGCTGCGGCCCATGTGCTTCTGGAAATTGGTTTGCACCTTGCGCAACGACACGCCGAGCTGTTGCGCGATCTGGCGCAGGCCATGGCGTTCGAGATAGTGGTCGCGCACGAACCGCAGAAATCTTGCGCTGTCGATGTCGTGGAGAGCGATGGAATCCGTCGAGCGCCGGACGGTCACTCCCTTGGGGTGGATGACAATCGGTTCAGCGGGCACAGGCTCTCCGTCCATCAGGCGGGAAAGCAGCGCAGCCGCCTCGTATCCCTGCTGTTCATAGTTGCAGTTGACGCTGCTCAACGGCACCGGGGCGAGTTCGCACACGATTTCCGTGTCATCGACGCCGAGCACGGCGTATTCCTCAGGCACTTTCCAGCCGGCATCAGTCAGAGCCAGCGTGACATTGATCGCGTTCAGATCATTGGTGGCCATCAGGCCAACCGGGCGCGGCAGCGCGCGGATTTCCGAGGTCAGGTTGTCGAAGGCCAGGTTGTGGAAATGCGCTCCGGCGGCTTCGACGGTGCGTTGGAAGGAGAGCCGACGTGGCACTTCCATCGCATTTTCCTCGAAGGTGACAAAGGCCAGATGCTTGTAATTGAGAGAGAGCAAATGTTCTGCCCCGACCCGGCCAATCTGCTCGTTGGAGACCATCACCCGGCCGGCGTGCGGAACCAATCGCGTACCCTGGGTTTCCACGACCGGACAAGTGGCTTTGCGCAAAAATTGCAGCATCTTCGCATTGGGGTGTCCCATGCCGCAATAGGCGATGATGCCGTCGCCGCTCCACGGCTGCGGCGGCAGCCGGCTATGCCAACGCATCGAGCTGTCCAAGACCCAACGATGCTCAGCCGCGTAGCTGCCCACCCCCCGGAGGACCCGTTCTTCCCACCAGGACTGCAACAGAAGGGCATGACGATGAATGGCGGACGAACCTCGCGGCCGCGCGAAAGGGTTTTCGGTCAGCATGACTGGGGGGTCAAACCATCACAAAACTTACACGCAAAAAGTCACAAATGATCAAGGGAAGAACATCATATGCGTCAACTAGATCATATCGATGTTGACCAACAGCCCGGATGTTACACGCGCCCACAAACCCGTTACGGCCTCACCGGACAGGCTCGCCTCTGCACCGGCATCGACAAGCCGGGGGCACCTTGGGCGAACCCACGGAAAGGCACGCGATCAGCCCTCACAACTTCATGGAAGCGCCGGACGCGGCTCGGCAGCGCAAGGCGGTCGGAAACTCGCTGCTGCGCTGGGCGAAACCCACCCTCGCCGCCCTTGCCGCCCTTGCCGCCCTTGCCGCCCTCGCCGTCCTCGCCGTCCTCGCCACCCTCGCCACCCTCGCAAGCCAGCTCTTCCCCGATCCATCCGGTCGGAATTGCCGCCAGGGAAATTCTTCAGCAGTGGCGTGCCTCAGCCCTTGAAGATGATTTCCGCCTCCGCAACAGCGCCGGTTCGCGTAAAATCTTCGGTTTCGGACGGATTGCGAACCCCTTTCATCGCTCCCGGTCTCAAGATCGGAAGCTTGTCACTGGCTTTGCAACGGGCAACCGCTGTAGCCTAGATTTCCCCATGGCTCCTGATTTCTTTGACAGTCTTTTCCCACGCCGCTTTTACCTCTTCCGGCGGCTCGTGGCCCTCGCTGCCGTGCTGTTGATCCTTCCGGGCGGCAGGGTTCGCGCGGATGGAATCGACGAAGCCTTCACCCATCCAACCGACACCGCGCGCCCGCTCGCGTACTGGTTCTGGATGGGCCGCAACGTCACGGCGGCAGGCATCACCCGCGATCTGGAGGAACTAAAGGCGGCCGGCTTCGGCGGCGCGACGATGTGCAACCTGACCGACACCGTCACGCCGTGGCCGGGCAACATCGACAACAGCCCGCTGCCGGAGATCATCCCCTACGTCAGCGACGACTGGTGGAAGCTCCTCCACCACGCGGCGTCCGAGGCGCGCCGTCTCGGGCTCACCCTCGGGGTCCACAACTGCCCGGGCTATGAATCCAGCGGCGGCCCGTGGATCACGCCCGCGCTCTCGATGCAAGAAATCGTCTTTTCGCAAACCCCGGTCAGCGGACCCGGCCTTGTGACGGTGACGCTGCCCCGCCCGCAGGTCAAACCCCGCAGCCCGGGCTACCCGGTCTTCAATGAGGACAACGGCAAGGTGGAAAACCCAGTAATCCCCGCGCGCAACGCGTACTTCGAGGACATCGCCGTGCTCGCGCTGCCCGCCGAGGGGGTGGTGCCGAAAGAGCGCGTACTCGACCTTTCGGCAGACCTGTCGCCCGACGGCCAGTTGCGCTGGAACCCGCCCGAGGGCAAGTGGATCGTTTACCGCTTTGGCCACACCACGACGGGCGCGCTCATCCAGCCCGTCCCGTGGAAAGGCATCGGCCTGGAATGTGACAAGATGAACCCCGAGGCCGTCACGACCCACATGGATTATGTGCTCGGACACCTCAAGAAGTTCTGTGGCGACGTGATCGGCAACGGACCGGGACTGACATACGTCTGGTTCGACAGCTACGAGGCGGGCACGCCCAACTGGACGCCCCGGATGCGTGAGGAGTTCCGCGCGCGGCGCGGCTACGACCTGACACCCTTCCTGCCGAAGTTCGCCAAACGGGTCGTCGGCAGCGACGCGGAGGTCAAAAAGTTTTCCGGCGATTTCGACCGGACGGTCAAAGACCTGTACCGCGACGTGGACTTTGGCCTGAGCGCAAAGCTGGTGCACGAGGCGGGGATGCAAATCCGCTGGGAACCCTACCTTGGCCCGTGGGTCATCAGCGAGGTAATCCCGAAATTGGATCAGGCGGCCGGGGAATTCTGGACCTACGACGGCAAATACTATCCGTACTCCGTGAAGGACGTCGTCGCGGGCTGCCGGCTGGCGCACCAGAACATCGTGACCGCCGAGGCTTTCACCGGCAAGCCGCAGGACAGCCGGTGGAACGAGACGCCGGAGTGGCTCAAGCCAATTGGTGACACGGCCTTTTGCGAGGGCGTGAACCGCCTGATGCTCCACCGTTTCACCCACGATCCTTTCGATGATAAATACAAACCCGGGTTGGTGATGGGCCAGTGGGGCACGCACTTCGACCGCACGCAGACCTGGTGGGAGCCGGGCAAGGCGTGGGTGCGATACCTCCAGCGATGCCAGGGATTGCTGCAATGGGGCGAATACGCGGGCGGCAACGGTGATTTCCGGGCGACCGGCGAAGGGGCCGGCGCGGTCCGGGCGATCCATCGCCACGGCGCGGCGGGCGACGTGTATTTCGTGGCCAATCTGGAAAGGGAGAGCCGCACCGTGAACGCCACGTTCGCCGTCATGGGCCGGCAGCCCGAGTGGTGGGACCCGGTCACGGGCAGCACGCGCGAACTGAAAGATTTCAGCTTCGCGGAAGGCTGCACGACGGTGCCGCTCTGGCTCGACGCCGCGCAGAGCGGGTTCGTGGTCTTCCGTCGTCCGGCGGACACCGCGCCGGACCAGCACCCCGGAAATTTCACGGGAACCAGGGCGGTGGCCGAACTCAAGCCGCCGTGGTCCGTGACGTTCGATGCCAAGTGGGGCGGTCCCGGCGTGCCGGTGCAGTTCGGGACGCTGGTGGATTGGACCGCACGGCCCGAGCCGGGAGTCCGCTTCTACAGCGGCACGGCGTTATACCGCACGACGTTCGACGGGCCGCTGGCTGCCGGGGCGGACCTGTCGCTGGACCTGGGCGTCGTTCACGATCTGGCGCGCGTGCGGCTGAACGGCGCGGACCTGGGCGTGGCGTGGACGGCTCCGTGGCGCGTGGCGATTCCGGCGGGGTTGCTCCGGGCACGCGGCAACCAGCTCGAAATCGAACTGACGAACTGTTGGGCCAACCGTCTCATCGGCGACGAGCAGGAGCCGCCGGACTGCGAATGGTCCCCGGGGCACCAGGGCAACGGCGGGTTTTTGAAGCGTTTCCCCGACTGGTTCGTCCGCGGCGCGGCGCGGCCGTCACAAGGTCGGTACACCTTCACGACGTGGAACTATTTCAACAAGGACTCGAAGCTCGAACCCTCCGGCCTGCTCGGCCCGGTGCGCGTGGTGACCGGGAACGGGCCGCTCCAGCCGTCCCCGCCGTAGCGCACCCACGCGGCGGGAACCTTCGGCCGACAACTCGCGCACAGCTTTCGCCCGGGCGGGTGCGATGTCTTCAGTGGCCCAAGCTGCGATCCAGGCGTATTTCCTCGCCGGGCTGGAACGCGAGTACCACCACTTTGTCCCCGTAGCGCACCCGGCACGTCGTGGCGGCGGAAGCCCGGATCGTGGCGTTTTCGAGGTGCTTGTCCACCCAGGTGCAGCCAACCGTGTAACCGCCCACCGCGCGCAGACCCGTGAACGACCCGGTGGGCCAGACACCCGGCAGGGCCGGTAGCAGCTCGATCTCACCGGGGTCGGATTGCAGCAAGGTTTCCGTGATCCCGGCAGCCGCACCGAAGTTCCCGTCGATCTGGAACGGCGGGCAGCTATCGAACAGGTTCGGGTAGCTGCGCTCCGGCGACAGGAGCAACGCCAGACATTTACGCGCCCGATCCCCATCCCCGAGGCGCGCCCACAAATTGATCTTCCACGCCAGACTCCAGCCGGTCGCCAGGTCACCGCGCAGGTCGAGCGTTCGCCGGGCGGCGGCGGCGAGCGCGGGGGTCCCGCGCGTCGTGATCTGGTCACCCGGGAACACCCCGTAGAGATGGGAGACGTGGCGGTGCGTAGGCTCGTTTTCCGCGAAGTCTACCGGCCATTCTTCCAACTGGCCCCGCGACCCGATGGCATACGGCCGGAGCCGCGCGAGTTTTGCGCGCAGGGTGTCGCGGAAATCGTTGTCGATCCCCAACAACTCCGCCGCGTGCGCGCAGTTCGTGAACAGTTCACGGATCAGAGCGATGTCCATGGTCGGACCCGGGACCAACGAGGCGCTCTCGCGCTGGCCCGCCGCGTCGGTGTAAAGGAAGCGATTCTCGGGCGAGCCGCCGATGGGCGTCGTCAAGCCCCCCTGGGAATCCTCCACCAACCAGGCGGCCATGAACTCGGCTGCCCCCTTCATGATCGGGTAAGCCTGGGCACGGAGAAACTCCCGGTCGCCGGTGAACTGGTAATGCCTCCAGAGATCCTGGCACAACCAGGGGCCGGCCATGTTCCAGAACGCCGGGCCCGCGTCGCCATCGACCGGCTGGGCATCGCGCCAGATCGTGGTGTTGTGATGGGCCACCCAGCCGGGGAGACCGTACATTTCGCGCGCGACCTTCCGGCCGTTCACCGCCAACTCGCCGATCATCCGCAAGAGCGGCTCGTGGCACTCGCTCAGGTTCGCCACCTCGGCTGGCCAGTAATTCATTTCGAGGTTGATGTTCAGCGTATACGCCCCGGCCCACGGCGGGATGATGTACGGGTTCCACATGCCCTGCAGGTTCAAGGGCTGCCCGCCGGGCCGCGAACCAGCAATCAGCAGGTAACGGCCGAACTGGTAGTACAAGGCCGCCAGGGACTCGTCGCCCCCCCGGTCATAATTCTTGATCCGCTCCGGGGTCGGCAGCGCACTCTGCCCGGTCGGCGGACCCAGGTCCAGGGACACCCGCGCAAAGAGCGCCCGGTAATCGTCGACGTGCGCCTGCCACAACTGTCCGAACGGGATTTTTGCCGCGGCGTCCAGCGTCGATGCCGCCTCCAACACCTCGTCTTTGCCCTCGCGGGAGGGGCTTTTATCGAACCCATCGTAGCTCGATCCGCTCGTCAGGATGAGCACGGCCTCACTCGCGTTGCGGACGGTCAGCGAACCATCGCCCGCCGCCGCCTGGCCGTCGGTGCTTTGCACCAGCAGGCGCGCGTCGAACCGCGTGCCGCGCCCCTGGTCTTTGTCGCCGTAGAGCACCGGGGCCGCTCCCGGCTTGGGGTGGCCGTCCCCATCGAATAGTTTCGGGGCATTTTCTCCGGTGGACAGGACATTCGGTTTTGGCTGTCCGTTGGGATCGAACAGCTCCGGGTACTTCCACGTCTCGCCGTTGCGCTCGATGGTGTTCAGGTCGCGCCGCAACGCGAACGCGGGAACCTGTCCGCGCAGGTTCAGTTCGACGCTGCCCGGCACGATCCCGGTGACCGCCGTCGGGTGGGGCGAATCCAGCCGGACCGCAAAGTTCAGCGCGCCGGCCCTGGACGCGTGCAGCCGGACGACGATGGCCCCGGCCGGATGGCTGGCGAAGATCTCCCGGGTGTAGGTGACCCCATCCTGTACATACGTGACGCGGGCCACCGCGTTTTCGAGGTCCAACTCGCGCCGGTAGGATTTCGGCTCGCCGCCAGCCGGAAATTCGAGCCGCAGATCGCCGAGCGGCTGGTAACAATTCTGCGCGCGTCCCAACCAATGCTTCGTCACCCACTGGTGCACCTCGGCATACCTGCCCTCTTGCAGCCACTTCCTGACCTGTCCGAGGTCCTTCGCTACGTCGAGCGGCAGATCACGGTCGCCCGGTTCCCCGGAGTAGAGCGTGTTGTCGTTGAGTTGCAGGTGCTCGGCCGTGATGCCGCCAAAGATCATCGCGCCGAGCCGCCCGTTCCCGACCGGCAGCGCCTCGTTCCAGTCGGCCGCCGGCCGGTCGAACCAGATCGTCGCCGGCTCGGCCGCCGCAAGCGGAGCCACGAGCGAGGCCGCGCACCAACCGAACAGGCCAAACAGACAAGCCCTCGTTTTGATCATCGTCGGCGGGTCTAGTGAGGGTTCATCACCGTGACGCCCATCAAGCCGATGACCACCTCGTCGGAGAGCGTTTCCAGCGTGACGCTTTCCAACGCGACGCCGGGCCGCAGCCGCCACGGCAGCGCCACGGCGCGGCAGTTCTTGCCGAGTTGCACCGTGGTGGGCGGCACCTTCGGCAGGGAAAAACCGTCCCGGTCGTATTCGTAATCCACCCCCGCGAAGGGGCACAGGGTCCAGAAGTTGAACGGGGGCGTGACGGGCACTTTCTCGACCGTCCCGTCCGCGTAGCGGAGCCGTAGTTCGGCGTTGGCGATGCGGACTTCCATCGGGTTCGTCGTCCCGCACAGCAGAAACCAGACGGCGTCGCCGCCCTGGTGGACGGGCACCTCGATCTGCTTGGGCCAGTTGTCCCACCGCGACGTGAAAGCGATGTTCTTTGCCCCCGGCGAGAACAGGAACGGGACGCCCTGGCCAGCCAGCACGTGCCCGCTGGCGTCGGAAACCGCGGCCAGATTATCGAAGTTGATCTCCGGCAGCTTTTTGTTGCCTCCCCCGCCCGACATCTGCCAGGAGGAATATCCATCGCTCGCGAGCCGCAACGAACAGGTGTTCGGACGCGGAGAGACGTAATCCTGCTGGTAGATCGCGCGGATGTCCCCGTTGAGCACCGGTTGGAGGGACACGTCCTGCCATTGCGGCGCGGCGGGCACGCGGACCTCGGTCTTCGCCGCAAGGGCCTGGTCGGCCTTGGCATCGGTCACATGGATTTTGAACAAGCGCCACTGCCGGGTCTCGCCCACGGCCGTCAAGCCGAACACCAGGTGATCGCCCGCGTTCGCGCTCAGCGTCCCGGCAATCGCGCCAGCCTGTAGTTTTGCCTCCTTGAGGACACCTTGCGGATCGTGGAAGTCAACGATCTGACCCTCGGCCGCCGTCAACGTGACGACTTCCCCCGTGTTCCCCGAAACGTACGCCGCCGGGAAGGTCTTGCGCGCGTCCTGGCAAGTCACCTCGACGTTGGCCTCTGCCGTGGAAGGGAGCCGGACTTCAACCAGGCTCCGCCCGAAGCCCGGCAACAATTCCCATTTCACCGGTTGCCCGTTCACGGTCACCGCCCGAACGGCCGTGGTTGACACGGGCAACTGCACAGCCAGCGCGCAGGCTTGCGCGAGCGTAACCTTGCAGGTCGTCGACGGGCCGGAGGTCCGGTAAGCGATGGACATGTCGGGCGTCTTGATGGAAGCATGGTCCCACTCGCTCGGGAACTGCGGGGCCACCGTGACCAACCCCCTGGTATAGTCCGGCCGATAGCCGAACATCCCTTCCACCACCGTGCGCGCGAACATGCTGTTGCAGTCGTTGAAGTCCGTGCCGCCGGCCGGATGCCCCATGTCGCCCGGCACCAGCCCGTAAAGCAACTGCTGCGGGAACATGCCGTAGAAAACCTTCCAGCCGTCGTCGGGCAAGCCGGTCTGGAAGTACGCCAGGGCCAGTTGGTAATCGTCCCCGGACCACATCTCCCGCACGGACCAGATCGAGGGCACCCAGTTCGAGGGCCAAACCTGCTCGCCGCCCCAGGGCATCTTGTCGCGCTCGAGCGCCCACTCGCTGTATTGCAGCGCCTCGGCCGCTTGTTCGGTGTTGAGCAGCCCGGCGTCGATGGGGCAGAAGATGGCGTACAGCCAGCCGCTCTCGTGCAGGCGCTTGTAACCGATCTGCTCGCGGTAAGCCCCGGGATGGCCGCGCTCCGGCACCCAGAGCAGGTCGAAGAAGCCCTTGCGGATGCGCGCGACGGCCTCCGTATGCCGCTGGATACCGGCCTGGTCGCCCGCCCTTTGCGCCAGTTGCAGCGCCGTCATCTCCGCGCGGTAAGCGTAGGCGGTTTCCTCGGAGGTGCCGCCACCGTTGTACCATTGATCGTCCGTGGGCCACGTGTTGGCATAGCTCTCGTAGATGCCGAGGCCAGCGGGATCGAAGCAATCCTTGATGTATTCGCAGTCCAGGTCCAGCGAGGGCCGCAGCAGCTTTTCCAACTCGGGGTCGCCCGTCCAGCGCCACGCATGTTGCACCTGCTCGAAGAACTGGCTCTGCATGTCGTAGTGGTGCGGATCGTCGAGGTCGATGCGCCCTTTGCCGAACATCCGTGAATCCGGTGCCTGACTACTCAGCTTCGTCGTCGGGTCAGCGTGCGGCGCGGTGTAGTGGGATTCCGTGATCTGCTTGGCGATGAACGTCGCGGCATCGGTTTTCACGTTGTCGTGCCAGCCGAACACGGTGCCGCCGTAGATCGTGCGCCAGCCCAGCAACGCGGTGGCCCAGCGCATCCCGGAATGGGCGTAAATTCCGTTCCGGTAGCAGCCATCCGCGACGTTGGAAGACGCGCCCACCGCCGCGTTCAGCCACGGATCGGGGGTATCCACCACGACCTGATTCTCGATTGCCTGCTCGCGCTGCATTCCGGCGGCGAACTCGGCGGAGGGCCCCTTGCCGATCCCCGCATCCGCACCCAGCACGGACCAATACACGGGCTGACCGGAAACGAGCGGTACGGCGCCGCACGCCAGGGGCTGCGCCTGGCCGTGGCTCTCCAGCAAAGCCACGGGGTTCGCCCACGCACGGGCATCGGCGGCGATGGCGGCCGTCTCGACGCTGCAAGCTCCCGCGGTTGACGGCGACTTTCCCGCGGCCTGATGGAGCGTCCAGGACGCGCCGTTTACTTCCACACCGTTGTTCGTACAATCTTCCGGCACGAAACCGTGGTAGAGCATCGTGGGTTTCTGGCTGATCATGTCGAATTGCCAGAGGATGCTTTGCGAACCGGGGAAAGCGGCCCCGTTTGCCCAGACGAGCCGGTCTCCAGGCTGTGCCGCTTCCACCTTCACGCAGGCGGCCATGCCGGGACCTTGCGACGCCGGCACGGCTTCGAGGTGGATCACCGTCGCGCCCCAAGAAGCGTCCTTGACGATCCACTCCATGCGGCCGGGACGGTATTTGGACGTTACGTCCGAGGCGTTCTGCAGCCAGA
>CAXTVY010000041.1:13002-22995 GCA_964247665.1 uncultured Chthoniobacterales bacterium
CCTTTGCCGTCTCGCACCAGCGCGAACATGAGGTTGCCCAGGACGGTCCCCTTGTCGCCGAGCACGCAGTAAGGCTTGTCACCACCGAAAGCGGCGGCATAGATCTGGTTGCAGTACAACGGGCGATTGTTGTAGTGGTCGCCGTTGTGCCGGACGAACGCATCGCCCTCGACGGTGTAGAGAGGGGTCTGGAGCGTGTTGATGTCGATCCGCTTTTGCCGACCGGCGAAAACAGGTGTCGCCACCACCGGCAATAGCGCCGCCAACACGGCGGCTCGAACGTATCCTGATGCGTGGTTCATGGGGAATTTTGGATGGGGGCCGGGGGAAACAGCCTCGACCAGGGGGATCGCGGCAAACTTGAGGGCAAGATTGTCACGGGCGCGCGGTCCGTGTCCAGCCTCGGATTTTCTCACCGTTCGCGCACGAACGCCTGCGTGTCACCGTGCGGCTGGCAGACCCGCCGCATCGTTCACTTCGAGCCGCAGGTAATCGTAGAGCACGCCATCGACCCAGTTGCGGGCATGTGTGGTCAGTTCCAACACGTTTTTGCCGGGCACGAAAAGCGCCGTGTCAAAGGGAATGTCACGCTCGATTTCCAGCCCGCGAATCCCGTCGCGGTGCATGACGCCCGACGACGGCAGCGGACCGGTCGTGCCCGCCGGGTGTCCGTTCACGGCCACATCGATCTGGCTGTCGCGCGTGCCGCAGAGCGCGAGGCGCAAGGTCGCCTTGCCGGGGGTCACTTTGGGGACGTCAAACGTGATCTTCCAGGTCGTGCCCGTAACGTGGCCAGCGGCGTCCACGGTGGGCGGTTGCACATAGTTCCAGTCGCGCTTCCAATCGCTCTGCCCGACCACGTAATTCACGCCGTGGGGGAACTCCTGCGAATAGAGATTGTACAGCCCCCATTGCCAGTAATGATCGCCGTGCCGGAATTCCTCGGCGCTGCGGTTGGGAACACCGATCTCCCATACCTGCCGGCCGTCGCGCACCGGGGTCCACGTCAGGGTGCCCACGTTCAGCTTCTTGCCCGCTTCGACCGTGACATCCGCCCGGCTGAATTCTCCCAGGATGCCGTCGTTGTGGGCGGAGAGCACGTATTTGCCGGGCCGCGCGTTGCGGATGTCGAACGCCCCTGTTTTGTCGGCGCGGGTCCAGTATTGATAGTGCTTGCCGTCGAGGTTCCAGGCGACGGGGAACGGCTTGTTCGCCTGGTCGGTCGCCGTGTACGGTGCGGCCGTCAGCCCGACCCACGCGTTCGCCGCCGTCGCGCCGGGTTGCTGCGGGTCGCGCACGACCAATTGACCGTTGACCCCACCCCGTTCCGCCGCGCTGGCGTAGCCGGGCGCTTTCGCCCAGGCGTAAGGCCAGGCGGCCTGTTCGGTCGCGGCGCGGGCCAGGGCATCGTGCCACATGGCGTCGGGTGTCGCGCCGCTGTTGCAGTAGATGAGGAACGGACCAACGACCTTGTTCCACTCTTCGCCTTCGTTGATGGAAACCGCCGCGCCACCGAAATGGAAGCTATGCCAGATGAACAGCAGCGTCGGGTCGGCTGACGGGCTGTCCTTCAGGTCGATGTGCCCGCCGTAATCCACACGGTCCGGGCCGTTGCTGAGATATTCGCAGCTCGGGTTGACGATCCACGTGCCGACCTGTTTACCTGTGCTGCTCCAGCCCCAGGCCGGGGTTTCCGCGAAGAGCATACTGTAGTCGTACTTGTGCTCCACTTCTCCGGTGTGAATGCCGGTGGTCATCCGCCGGGCCTCTTTGAGGTTGAGCGGCTCGCCGTGCATCCAGTCGTAGCCGGTGATCATCTGTTTGTCGCGCCGGCTGTCGATGGTCAGGTGGTCGAAGATTTTCGGGTTCAGCTTCAGGCAGACCGTGTTGGCCTCCAGGTCGAAGGCCGGGTAGCCCGCCCGGTGGGTGACGCTCGTCCAGCCGTAGACCCCCGAGTCACCCCGGCGCAGCGTGTAGCGGATGGCGATATCGAGCGGTTCCGCGTCCGACCCAGCCTTGTAGGGGAAAAGCAGTTCCACCTCGCCCATTTCACCGCCGTTACCCTTGGGATCCTGGGTGATCGTCAGCACGGGCGGCATCCCCTTTTTCTGCGTCTTGACGACCTGCTTGGGGTCGCTGTTGGGCGTGCTGCCGTAGACGTTCCAGTAGGCTTCGCCACCGGCGAGCAGATCCAACCCCTTGTACTGGAGGCCGGTGAGGTTGGCGTCCGCCTTCCTGATCCGCGCGGACACGAGGCCGTTTTCCAGGGTCACGGTGTCACCGTTGTCGGTGATGACGACCGGTGCTTTTCCGGCGGGCTCGGCCGAGGCCGTCGGCGTTCCCGGCGTTTGCGCGCGGAGGGCAGGCGGCCCTGACGGTGCCAAAGCAGCGGCGGCGAGAACCGCAAAGACGACAAGGGGGGATCGAAACATCTTCATTACAAGTAGCGCCTACTGAAGCGAAGGCGAGACACTATCACAAAGCCGATGTGTCTCCCTGGTCGCCCACACAAGGCAAGAAATTCTTTTCGGACGGTGGCCGGTACTGGCAACACTTGTCAGCGGTTCATTGTCCGAAACGCTTCGTACCCAGGAGGCGCCACTTGGTAGCACGGAGACCCGCTGTTGGGCTAATTGTGCCATCTTGTGCGGCGGAACAAAATGCCGTCCCTGCCGCATCACTGGTGATATCGTCCGTGTTCGGATCGAAGTACTTCTCAATGGTATAAGCGGCCCGGTATTCGCTGAGGATCTGATCTTTATTTTCGTACCACGTCTTCGCGGTGGCATCGGCCGGGAGTTGCTTCAGACTCTGGGCGAGGACGTGGACCGTGAAGATGTTCGATTTCGTGGTCACGCGCGGGTAGATCAGCGAATAAGGTCGCTCCATGCTATTATCGCCAGTCAAAGTGTTCGTCGACCAGAACGTTTGCAGGGCAGCCGGTACGGCGGATTGCTGACTGGTCGGCGTAACGATGCCTTGCGGAACAAGTGGTACATCGCAAATTTGTGAGGCCGATACGAAAAAATTAGGTGCCACGGCCGTGTGCGTGCCACGTCCGAATTCCGGGTACGCATTGATGGTGTCTGCTGGTGACTGGTTCTGCTGGCCATTAATCGTAGTCGGCGCGAACTGTCCGTTGGTATGGTCACGATCGATTGGATAGCGGGTAATATCACCGGCGTTTTTCTTGCCCGAAGCATCACTTCCGGCTCCGGGATACGAATGCTTGTAACTGTTGGCAAACGTGTCTCCACCCGCACTAGGGTTCAAAGCAGTCAGCATCACCGACTTCAACACGGCACGCAGGCCGGTCGTCCTCGTGATATAAGTAAACGGCATGATCTGGCTATTTAAATTGATCTTCCCAGAGGTCGCAAGTGGTTCACTGATCCCATAAGGTTCGACGACCGGCATCCAGAACAGGTCGAGCAGCAGGTGGTCCCGGATCGTTTCCTTAGCGCCACCAGGATGCACCGCGCCGATCAACGTGGCTGGCCGGAACAGCAACGTTCGCCACGGTTGGGATCCCGCTGGCAACGAGCCGAACATGACCGGTGACGAAATCTGGCGATTGGGCGAGAACAAGGTCTGGGACTGCTGATTGGAAACCTCCATCGACTGGTAGCTACCGATGTACGGGATATCCACGCCTCCGTTATCAGACAGACCTACCTCTCCCTCGTCAGGCTTGTTCGCCCACGGGCCGTCCGGCATTAGTCCAGGCCCGTTATCCCAGTCGCCGGGGAACGGCACTCCTTGCGTGCCCGCACTGGATTGTGGCGGCACTTCCGGTGCGGTAATCTGGTCGTACTGATTCGGAACAACTTTTTGGGTCAAGCTGCCCCATCCCAGGCCAGGTGCAGGGACAAGAGTTGATGCACGCAGCGAATCTGCCGCGTATGTGGCGGCCGTCGGGAGTGATCCCGCCGTTCCGGCGGGATCCTGGATTCCGTTTGTCGGGCCGACGTAACTTAACGTGAACACTGTCGCCGGCAGCGCACTAGGAGGACCTGCCGGCGAATTTTGTGCCAGGGCAAGCAAGCGCAAATCACCCATCAAAGGTGGATTGCTGCCGATTGCCCCAGTGGGCACCAACGAACGCACGACATCGGTACTCTTTCCCTGGATAAGATAAGCAGACCCACTTTCCCGCCCAGTATTTTTTGTGACGTTACTCGGATACGTGAAATTAACGTTGGGTGCGGTTGCGTTCGGATTGTAGGCGGAACTGGCCGCCCGGAACGTGCCTGCCCAAGCCGTTCCACCACCAAGGGCAAGTGCCGGGATGGGCGCAGGGATAGGGCCAGCGTTGTTCGGCAACGAAAAATTGAATTGCAGCGTCTGTAGCGGGGTTCCAGAGATCGGATTGGGGGCGTATACCTGCACCGTCACGGTTCCGCTGATGTTGATGGACGAACCGCTCGTACCATTCAAGAGCACAAGGCCGGTCGGGTAAGCGGAGTCACTGGGTGCACCGTTCTCAATGAGCGCTTCGAGCCCGATCAGTCCACCAATCACCGAATCCCGGCCGCTGCTGCACCGCCCGACATCATACATGTCTGTGTACGGTCCGGTCGTTGACTGACCACCAATGCTCAGGCTTACATTCGAAAAATTGAACCGAATGTTGTTAGCAAGCGCGACGTACCCAGCCATAGGACTCACGAGTTTTGGGATCAAGGCCCATTCTACAAGCGTCTTTTGGGACGGATTGTACGATCCGCTGGCTCCCCCGCCTGAGTACGAGACACTGGCGGCAAGATTGCCTGCTTCCGCTGCTCCGGTGTTCGATCGATCATCCACTTTGACCAACACTAGCGCCAACTCGCCAATCGTAGCGATGCGCCCAAGCCCATGGGTCGTCAACCCGTCGTTGTTTGGCGGCGCGGTGACCGTGATAGGCACCACTTCCCCGAGGTTGCCAACCTTGGAGGCATTCAGATAGCCGGTGTACGGCTGCACGCTGGCACCATTTGCCGGCAGGCTGTTGTCCGCCAAATTGATGCACCGGATGTAATCAAACATCTCGGTCAGGATTTGATCCGTGTTCTGCTGGCCGTACTGCAGGCTGAACTGCCCGCCAAAGCCCGGCACCGGACGGCTGGTGAGCGCCTGCAGATATCCATACACCTGCTGGTTGCGCGGGATGCTGGTCCAGTCGTAGCTCGGATCCAGCGCCTTCGCCCGCTGGAAGATCATCTGGTGCGCATCGCCCCCGTTGTCGACCGTCGCGCAACGCGCCATCTCCTGCTCGAATGCTGTTTGTTTGCTGGGGGTGCTCCAGATTGGCCACATCGCCACCCGTGGCAGCCCGAATAAATTCAACTCGGGGGCCTTGCTGTGGGCAGTCAGAAAGAAGCGGGTGGTGTCCACGTCATTTTGCAGCGTTGTAGCGTTGCTCGAACCTCCGAGGGTCTGCACGGCGCGGGGGGGAGTAAATTGGAATTCATCCAAACTCGCATAAAGCCTATCCAGGTCGGTCACGACACTAGCCTGGGATATCTGCGTACCTCCCATCGACGACATCCCCGCCGCATCGGTGACTCGCGGGACCGTATCGGTAAATGCTTTGACGAACTGCGAGCGCGCCTGCGCGTTGTACGTACCCAACGCGTTGCCGAACACCGTTGAAAGACAGGTCGTGGCAGGATGACCTGGATACCGCTGATACTCGTGCTGCGCGGGTTGGATCAACGCCATCGGAATATCACCCATCGGCTGGGTGTAATCCGGGATAGGGTTTACATTGGTCGATGCTACAGGGATGGGTTGATTGCCCAAGGAGGAAGTGCCGGAATTAGCGACGATTGTGTCCCAGTAAGTCCCTTCCGACGCCGTGTTCACATTGACCTTAGCCGACTCGTCATCCGTCCAGAACGCGACCCGGCCAACAATCGGATTGGCCACCGTTGGCGTGAGAGACGAGTTCGTCCCACTCCACGCCGCGCTCGTAGTGGCTACGGAGGTGGGAGTGGGATTTGCATCCGGCACAGTCATCGTCCCATCCTTCAGCACGTACATCCAACGCACCGGCATCGGCAATCGTGCGAAACTGTCGTTGGAGAACTTGGTGATATCATTGCTCGTAGCAATCACTCCGTCCACGAACGTGCTGATCGGTGCATCCAAGCGGTTGCTGTAGTCAAAGCCTTCCACGCCGAGGTCCTTCGCGCGCGGGTCAAGAATGGGAAAGACGACGTTTGCCGTTGGGGACGCACCGCCAGAAACATGGTTGAGCAGCGGCGCGTTCAAATCGGCGTACAGCGCCGGCGCTTTGTCCCAGTATCGTGCAACGTCAGAATTGGAGGTGGTGAAGTTGTTGCAGGCAGCCTTTCCATTCAGGATCATGTTGTCCGAGGAATACAACTTGAAATACTCCAGCGGATCAGCCGAAGCAGTTCCCTGTGTGGTCGCCCCGGGACCGCCGCCCGCGGCCCCGTAGGTTCGGATCATCCCCGGCTGACAAGCCCAGGCAAAAGTCGTGTCCCCCTTCGGCACCGTGGCGTAAGAGATCGTCCCTTCGACCAACTGCACCGCCGAGGCAGCTAACTGGGCCGCGCTGTTCTCGGAACTCGCCGCGCGCGCGCTGACGGCTTCGGTCGAGACGCTGGCGAAAAACGCGACGACCAGCACGGTGCATAAAGCGATGAACGCCAGCACCAGCACTAAGGCAACTCCCCGCTCGTTACGAAGAAGAGCGCACCCTCTTCCGAAGGGGATTTCAGCGGGCGACACGGCCGCGCCCGGCGGCAGGAACTGTGTTAGTCTTGACTTCATGGGGGAGCCTTGTGGGAGGGATCTCAGTGTGCACCGAGGGGAATGGCGATTGAAAAGATTCGGTAGCTGATCTTGGCGGCCGTCAGCTTCTGCGTCACCTGATTGACATCAGTTTGACGTTGCGTGTACGAAGCATCGACCAAGATGCCACCGAGGCCGAGGTTAGTAGGAGTCGCCGTCCCGTTAGCCGCCTGGTAGCGGATGAACGAGGGCTCGTCCACGGCGATCATCTCGATGTAGACAAGCGGCGGGAGCTGATTTTGCGCGGGCGGTACGGGACTAGTCGTCAAGCTGGGCGCGGTGTCGTAGAGGTAGTTCGACTTGACGAGATCGGTAGAAGTGCCATCGGGTGCTCCATTTGGAGGAATCTGAGCGTTCTGCGGTGCCACGATGGGCAGCACAGCCAGAAAGATGACGTTCTCCGCCAGCACATGAACCGGAGAAGGCGTTTCCGTTAGAACCGGGTACTGGAACCAGTCCCGCGCCGTGTAGTCCCAAGAAGCGGATCTGGTTGAAACCGTTGTGCTTGGTCCAGAAGTTTTATTGTATAACTGCAGATTTTCTGAAGGCTCCAGTACCTCCATCAAGCGAAAGCGATAATGGTATGGGACGGAGGCTGGCAGGAACGATGGCCGCAGGTTTTGGTCACTCCCCCACTGGATAAAGTAACCGCAGGTATTCAAGAGCTGCGTCAAGTTCGTGTTCTGCCCCGTTGAGAACCCGAGCGGGGCCTGAAAAAAGATCGCGTCCGTCGGGTACACAGAACTGGGGTAGGAACTTCCCGCGATGAGTGTGCCCGCGTCGCCGGAGATGAAGCGCAGTTCGGAAGCGCGGAGGTACGAGGTGCCCGTGGCGCTCCCGGACGCGCTCACGGCGTTGGGATTCAGGTCGTCATAGGAGTTCAGCGTCGCCTGCGCGATCCGGCGCGTCATGGTTTCGAAGGCATCACGGGCCTCCTTGAACGCATCGACACTGCTCGTCGTCCGCGCGATCACCGTGCGCAGGGAACCGGTCAATTGCGTCAAGAGGACGAGCATGATGGACAGAACCACCATGCTGACAAGCAACTCCACCAGGGTAAAACCCACGTTGCTCCGTGCGCGCCGGGATGATGTCATCATTGGGAGTTGCGGGCCACGTTGGTTTGGAACAAAGCAATCGGCACCGTGGTTTTTCCTCCGCCTGCCGTGCCCGTCCAGAGATCGGACGTCATGTCGAGCACCAGCTTGCCCGGGTTGTAAGCCACCTGCACGGTCAGGGCAGCCACATCGGCGTTCCCGGTCCCCCCGGACGTTCCCGGCTGGACGAACGGCGGACCAACGAGCACGCGGCTGTTCACTTGATAGATCCCCGTCGCGTCCGTGGAAAGCACCTCGACCCCCTGTTCGTTGAAATAGCGGACGTATGGCGTCGCGGAGCCATTTTGCTCCGGTGGAGCCAGCAGGCACATCGCTACGTAGGTAACCCCCTGCGACATGAGACTCACCGCGGTCTGATTGGTGCTGGTCAGAGCGCTGAATGGAGCGACTTGCACCTGAGCGATGATCTGCTCGGAAATCTGGGAACTGACAGTCGCGGTTTTCGTGTCACGAAAGCTGGTCAGCGCCACGGGCACCAACCCGAGGATGGCCACGAACGCAAAACCCATGATGCCGACCGACATGGCGACCTCAATCAGGCTGAAAGCGGCGGACGAGGAGCGGAGCGCCTTGCCACGAGAACGCACGGCTGGCGGCGCGCAAAGCGCGTGGACCCGAGCAACCCGCCAGCTTCGGCCAGTCACCGCAGATTTACGGACGGAATTCGCGAACGTGTCCATTGTAGGCATCGACTTGGATCGTGTAGTAGTTTGGCGGCGCAGTTTTGAGAGAATCCCCGTCGGTCTGGTTGTGCACGGTGAGGAACCACAACGAAGTCGTGCCGGAGGTGGACGGTGAAGTTTGGCCCACCAGGTTCGTCGAGCCATCCGGGTTAAATTGGAAGGCCACGTACTGATAACTGGTCCCGAAGCTGCCTAGCCTGGGATCGGTGGCGGACGCTGGCGTCGGCGTGGTCCCGGATGCATTGGGGATCGTCGACAGGGTCGAGCCAGCGTCGATGATGACGGCCGTCGGCAAAGTGGCCGGTTTGGACACCGCCGTGTACGTCTGCGTGACAGCGCCGGTCGTCGACATCGTGACCGTAGCAAACACCGGCATGATCGCCGTGTACTGCCCGCCCGCGGGTCGGCACAGACGAACCTGCACGGTGCGGTTGCGCGACAAGGCGGCCTGCCGGGCAAGGTCCAACTGGGCCATCACCAGATCGCCGCCCTGCGTGAGCTGCGAACCGCGCAGCAGCGTGACCACAGCAGGCACGATGAAGGACAACAAAACGAGCACAACCCCCATCACCACAAGCATCTCCACCAAGGTGAAAGCCCCTACCCTCGGAGAACCGCTACTGGAACCCGTCGAATCCTCACGGGACGTTTTTCTCAACCCCTCTCCTCGCGCTAGCCCTCCATCTTGGGGCGAGCAACACACGGCGACCTGTAAGGCTGCACCCTGCAGGCTAGACGCATCCACGGCCATTTGTCGGCACGTGACAGTTGAACTACCGCACATAGCTATGCTCGCTGACATCTTCGGGGGGGCTCGCTCAACACGTATTCTCAGTCCAGCGGGAAAACGACTACGCTTTTACCACTCGGGCTTACTCAGGACAAATTGACGTGCGCGTAAGTACATTGTCATTATGTTTAGCCAAGTCCAGTATTAATTCGGTGTCATTTCGCGCTCGAAATGTGCGTTTTTACGCAACTTGCGGTCTGAACAGACTGGTTGACGTAGGTGTGCGTCACCCTCGTTTGCACGGATGCTGCACCATGTTCACAGCGGCCAGCCTGCTCCCGAGCGAAATCGATAAACTTGCCTTGTTTTATCAGCACGTTCGATCGGACAGGACGGCGAGAAAATGGTTGGGCACCCCAGCATACAGCACGCCGAAAACAAAAATACCTGTGCCGCAGCGAATGCTGCGGCACAGGTATCAAAAATCACTTCTGCTTGTGAATCAATCTGTCCGGTTCAGGGATCGCTGACTCTAACGCCGACATGTTACCGCACAGCTAGGATTGGCGACTGTTCTGCCTCTGCCGTGGTCCCGCAAGCGATCAGGCGCGGCGGCGGCGGTAGTGGTACACCAGTCCGCCCAGCAGGAACATGCCCCCCA
>CAXTVY010000042.1:0-22886 GCA_964247665.1 uncultured Chthoniobacterales bacterium
CGTGGATCACGCCCCGCCCGCCGTGGTGGCCGAGCACCGCCAGCGGCAAACGGACGCCGGGGCCAAACTGGCCAAGCTGCGGGAGATGCTGGCCGGGTTGGGGGAGGGGTGAAGGCGGAGGGCGGAAGGCGGGAGGCGGAAGCAGAGGGATGCAGGACGCAGGCGGCCCAGCGACCCGGTTCCTGCCGCCAGCCAACCGCCGCCTGCGTCCGCCCAGGCGGCAAATTCGTAACAAGAACGGTCTTCATTCCGCTTCAAAACTCCACGTTGGCAACTGCTTGCCACCCCGGAGCACGCCAGCTACTGTGCCGCCGGAGGAGCCCGCTCCGTCTGGATACCCCTTCGCATGGAAAGTACCGCCGAACTCAGAGAAAACCTCAAGAAGCTCATCGTCGAACGCCTCAACCTCATTGACGTGACGCCTGCCGACATCGGCGATGACCTGCCGCTGTTCAAGACCGGGCTGGGGCTGGACTCCATCGACGCGCTGGAACTCACGCTCACCGTCGAGAAGGAATACGGCGTCAAGGTGGCGAACAGCGAACAGGCGCTCCAGGCGTTCCAGAGCGTCGCCACCCTGGCAGGTTTCATCGAGCAGCGCCGCCAGCCGGTGGCCTGACCGCAGGCGGTGCCGCTCCCTCCCGGCGGGAAGCGTTTGCCGGTTGCCTAGCCCTGGTGGAATCCTGTATGCTCTGGTCTACCCCATGAGTCCGACTCTCCTGGCTCCACAATCCCCTGTTCTCCCGGTCCTGCTGGCTCCCCTCGGCCAGCCGAAAGCGCGGCGCGCCTCCACGCCAGCCGTGGCATTGACCGCGACCGGCTGCCTGACCCCCTTTGGCGACGCCCGGGCCACGACGGCCGCGCTGTTGCGTGGCGAGTCGGCGTTGCGCTTCCAATCCGTGCTGGGCCTGGACGGCGGCGACCCCGTGCCCCTGGCCCTGTGCAACGACTGGCAGCCGCCCACGGGCGACGAACCGCGCTGGATGCCGCTGTTCCTGCACATGATTTCCCACGCGCCCGACCGCCCGTGGGGCAGCGAGCGTTTTCCGATCTTCATCGTCAGCAGCAACTACGGGATCGACAACCTCTACGACCACCGCCGCAATCCGCGGGAGGGGCAGCTTCCCTACATCCTGCCGCAACGCCTGACGGCGTTTTTCCGCCAGCGGCTGGGCTGGGGGACCAACGTGACGCACTTCTCGCACGCCTGCGTGTCGTCCAACCTGGGGCTGCTCTACGCTTCGCGGCAGGTGGCGGCCGGGCTGGCGGAGGAGGCGCTCGTCGTCTCCTACGATTTCCTGAGTCCGTTCGTGGCGGCGGGGTTCCACGCCATGAAAATCCTCATCGGCGAGATGCCCGCGCCCTACCAGGACCGCCCCTTCGGTGCCATCGGCCTGGGGGACGGCGCGGCCTTCGCCGTCATCGCCCGCGAAGGCGGCGGCCCCGATGGCGGCGGCCCCTTCCGCCTGGAGGCCCAGGAAGGATTCAACGAGATGTACCATTTCACCGGCAACCACCCGGACGGCTACGGCATGGCCGAACTCGGCGCGCGGATGCGGGCGGCCGTCGGCGATCGGCCCGTGTGGATCAAGGGGCACGGCACGGGCACCATCGAGGCGGGCAAGCTGGAGGCGCGCCACATGGCGGCATGTTTCCCGGGGTCGCCGCTGGTCGGCTGGAAGGGGGCATTGGGGCATACGCTGGGAAGCTGCGGGCTGGTCGAGCTGGCCGTGGCGGTCGAGAGTGCCCGCCTGGGCCGCGCCCCGGGCACGGTCGGCACGAGCGGCCCCTGCTACCAGCCCACGGTGGCCACGGAATCCTTCGACGTGTCGGGCTATGCCGGGACGGTGCTCAATGCCTTCGCGTTCGGCGGGGCGCACTACGCCTGCCTGCTCACCTATGATTAGGCGTTACGTGCTGCGCGCGGCCTCGGCCGGGCCCGTCGAGGGTGAGGTGCCTGTGGAACTGTTGCGCGCGTGGATGGGCAATTTCCCCGCCAATGCCGTGCGCCGCATGACCCGCCTGGGCCTGATGCTCGGTGCAGCGCTGCGGGACTTCCCCATCGGCGAGGACGACGCCGTGGTGTACGCCACGACCTTCGGCGAAACGGTCGCTATTGCCCGCTATTTGGAAAGTTTCCCGGCGGCCAGTCCGCTGCATTTCCAGACCAGCATCCATCCGAGCGCCATCGAACAGGTGCTCATCAACCGCGCCTGCCCCGTGCGTGAGTTGACGCCGCTCGCGGGCCAGTCCGACCTCAGCGCGCACGCGGCGTTGACGGCGTTGTTGACCCCCGGCGAGCGCGTGCTGCTGACCGGCGGAGAGGAGGTCGGCTCGTGGATGCGCCAGCTCGACGCGGCTTCGGCCGTCGGCTTCGCCTTTGCCCTGGAACTGGGTTCCGACGACGCCGGGACGCCGCCCGCCGGGGCGGTCGGCGAGATGTCCTGGCAGCCCGCGCTGACCGCAGGTTCCACCGACGCGCCCCTGATGCCCGGGCCAGCGTTGGCCGGGGAGGTCCCGGGGGACTTGCACGGGCTGTTTTCGGCCGTGGAAGCGCGCCAGCCGTTGCGCTGCGCCAGCCCGTCCGGGGGAGAGATCCGGCTGGACTGGTTCTGAGGAAGGACCAACGAAGGATGGCGTTTTTTCGCGGCGACGATTACATTCCTCAGAGTTGTACTTATGCATTCGCCGTGGTCTTACCTGCTGATCATCTTGTTTGTCGCCGTGCCGGTAGCAGTGAGAACGTACCGGGGCTACGTACGGGCCAAGTATGCTGCCCGGCCGCACGTCAAGGATCGCAATCCCGGGCCTGAATTCGGCTACGCCTACATCGGCTGGCACCTGCGCAACATGCCCGCCTGGACCACGCGCTGGGGGTCGCGCGCGGGCACCTGGATCGCCTACTGGACGCTGCCCCGGCAGCGCGCCTGTTCGCGCGAGTACCTCGCCCTGGCCCTGGGACGGCCGCCCACGCGCCGGGAAGTCTGGCGGCACATCCATGCTTACACGGAATACCTCCTCCTGCGCCTGGCCATCGCCGATGGGCGCGAGCCGCACGTGCGTTTTGCCGTAGGACAGGGGGACGAACTGCGTGCCTGGGTTGGCGCGGGCAAGGCCGCGCTCTACGGCACGATGCACCTGGGCCATTCGGACCTGATCGGCTTCTTCCTGGGCCACCTGGGTGGGCGGCTGCACATGGTCCGCAAGCAGGTCGGTAATTCCGCGGACACGGAACGGCTCGCCCGCCGCTACGAACGAAGCGTGTCGGTCATCTGGATCAACGATTGGAGCCGCCTGGTCCTCGCCATGAACGATGCCCTGCGCGCGGGCTGCTCGCTGGCGCTGCAATGCGACCGGCCGGAATACAGCTCCAAGCTGGAGGCGTTCGAGTTCTTCGGCGCACGCCGGATGTTCCCGTTCACCATCTATCATCTGGCGATCATGCACGGGCTACCCGTGGTGTTCACCTTCGCCGTGCCGGACGAGGTGGAGGCCGACGCGACGGTCGTGCACGCGCTGCCCATGTTCCACCCGTCGCCCGAGCGCACCCGGGCGGAGAACTTCGCGGCGGCGCACGCGCATTTTCAATCTTTCCTCGCGGCGGTCGAACGGCAGTTGCGGCGCACCCCGTTCCTGTGGTTCAATTTCACTCCGATGAACCCGCCCGCCACCGACGCCGACCTCGCGGGCGGAGCGCGCGCCGCGGGCCGGCGGCTGCGCCCGGCCGCGACGGCCTCCGCCTGACGCTCGGGCCGGTCGCGCCATGAACTCGTTTCCCATCCTGCCCCGCGAACCGGCCGACCCCCCTCCGCGCGTTCGCCTCGGGCTGTGGCAGAAGGTGGTTTTCGTGGTGAAGACCTTCACGGGGTTCGTTCTTTATGGCGTGCTGGCGTTGCTCGTGGTGTGCCGCTGCCTGCTGGTGGCAGCGGTGACCCGCAACCGCGCGCGCCAGAAGGAGCGTTGCCAGCGGGCGATCCATTGGGGCGTGTGCCGATGGGCGGCGTTCATGGAGCGGACGATTGTTTTCCACGTGGAGTTCCCGGAGATCGAGACACTGCGCGCCATGCGCGGGACGATCTTCGCGCCGAACCACATCAGCCTCATCGACGCGACGCATTTTCTCGCGCGGATGCCCCGGCTGACCTGCCTGATGAAGAGCAGCATTCTGAGCAATCCGTTCATGGGGATCTCGTCGGCGCTGTCGGGCTACCTGCCCAACGACCGGGGCACGGAGTTCGTCCGGCAGGGGCGGGATGCCCTGCTGGCGGGCGAGAACCTGCTGATCTTTCCCGAGGGCACGCGGACCCTGGAGCCGCCGGTGAACCCCTTCAAGAAAGGGTTCGCCCTGATCGCCACGATGGCCGACGCGCCCGTGCAGACTGTGTTCATCGAGATGCCCGTCCTGTACCTGGGCAAACGCTGGCGGCTGCTGGAATCCGCGCACATGCCCATCCCGATCACGATCCGGCTCGGGCGGTCGTTCCCGCCGCAGGCCGGGCGGAGCGCGAAGGCGCTCGGGGCGGAGCTGGAGGAGTATTTCCGCACCGCGCTGGAGGGTACGCCGGACGGCGGCGTGCGGGTGCGGGTATCCCCGGTGGTGCCGACGGCATCGTGATGCGGAGACGACTGGCTTGACAGCCGCCCCCGCCGCCCGTCTTTTCCCGCATGGCCAACGTCAGCCTCCGCCGCCTCGCCAAAACCTACGCCGCTGACCAGGGCCGCCCGCCCGGCGCTCCGGCAGTCCACGACGTGTTCCTGGAGGTGGCCGACAAAGAGTTCCTCGTGCTGGCCGGTCCCCGGGGGTCGGGCAAATCGACGCTGCTGCGTCTGGTCGCCGGACTGGAGACGCCCGACGCCGGGGGCGAAATCCTGCTCGGCGGTAAGCCCATCCAGGACTTGCCTGCCCACGGCCGCGATGTGGCGATGGTTTTCGCGGACGGCGCGCTCTATCCGCACCTGACCGTGGCGGAAAACCTCGGCTTCGCCCTGAAGATGCGCGGCGCGCGGGACGCCGAGATCAAGAAACGGGTGGCCGAAGCCGCGAACATCCTCGACCTCGGTCCGCTCCTGCCCCGCTATCCCGAGGACCTGTCCAGCGGCGAGCGGCAGCGCGTGGCACTGGGCCGGGCCGTGGTGCGCCAGCCAAAAGTGTTCCTGCTCGACGAACCGCTTGCCGCTCTGGACCACCCGGCCCGGCTCGAAGCCCGCGCCGGACTCATCCAGCTCCACCAGCGGCTCCAGGCGACGACGATCTACGCCACGCACGACCCGGTCGATGCCCTGACCCTCGGCAGCCGCGTGGCCGGGTTGCAGGCAGGGGCCATGGTGCAGACGGGCACACCGCTCCAGGTGTACCAGGAGCCGGAAAACCTGTTCGTGGCCGGGTTCGTGGGCGCGCCGCCGATGAACCTCATCCCCGGCAAGCTGTCGGAGAAAAACGGCCTCTTCGTGTTCAAGGAAGCGGGTGGGGGAGTCGTCGAGGTGCGCTTCCGCGAGGGCGAGCGGCCGGGGCTGAAATCCTTTGTCGGTAAGGACGTGGTGCTGGGCGTGCGCCCCGAAGACATCGAACTGGCCGGGGAGAGCGGCGAGGGCGGCGAGGGCGGCGCGGCGGTTACGCAGGCGCTGGTGGACTACGTCGAGGCCACGGGCGCGGAAACGTTCTTCCACCTCCAGACCGGCCAGCAGGCACTGGTGGCCCGGTCGCGGACTGCCATGGACGCGCGTGACGCCGGACGCCGCGCGCGGTTCCGGGTCGACGCGGCCCGTGTGCACGTTTTCGACCCTGCCACGTCGCGGCGGATCGTGTAATGTTGCCGGGCTCGGTTCCCCGGACGGTCCCCCGGCATCCCGGTGGCAGCCGCGAGCGTTCCCCAACCTGCCTCCCATGCAAGACGATCCGCACGAGTCCTCCCCCGATTCACCGCCCGCACCCCCGTCCCGTCCACGCACGCCCCTGGGCCCGGTGCGTTGGGTGATCGTGTTCACGCGGGGCCTGATCCTGGACCAGCACCTGCGGCGGCTGGCAATGTTCTACGTCATCATCGCGGCGATGCTCATGGCGTTCGCGGGCGAGATTTTTCTGAGCGACTGGCTGCGGCAGAACCCGTGGCGCTTTCTGCTCTACTACCTGGCCTGCGCGTGGCTGACGGTTGTGGCGGCACTGCTGGCAATCTACGATCTGCTGATGCTGCGGCTCCAGCACCGGGCCATCCGACGGCGGCTGCGCACGGACATTCTGGGCGACGAACCCAAGGACAGGGAATAGCGGCTGTCCGACACACCTGATTTCCCGTGCTGACGTTCTTCCTCGCCCGCGTGGTCTGTGCGCCGAAAGAATCGGGTAGTTGAATCGACGATGTTTTCTGGCTTGTGATCTATCAGCACGCGAAAATTCGCCATCTCGCAGCCGGGTCGCCTCATGCGTAAAAGTCGCGAACAGATGGAGGCCGACGAGGCGGCCCAACTGGCTCCTTACGCGCAGGGCAGCGCCGCCAGCGCGGGCCGTCCCCATCCCGAGGCGCGCCACGCCTACCGCACCGAGTTCCAGCGCGACCGCGCCCGGATCATCCACTCGCGCGCGTTCCGCCGCCTGGAATACAAGACGCAGGTGTTCCTCAACGGCACGGGCGACCACCTGCGCACCCGGTTGACCCACACAATTGAAGTCGCGTCCATCAGCCGGACGGTCGCGCGGGCGCTGTCACTCAACGAGGACCTGGCCGAGGCCATCGCGCTGGCACATGACCTGGGACATCCCCCCTTCGGCCATCCGGGCGAGAAGACGCTGGACCGGCTCATGCAAGAGCACGGCGGCTTCGACCACAACGAGCAGAACCTGCGGATCGTCGAATTGATCGAGTCGAACTACCCCGACTTCCCCGGCCTGAACCTGTCTTTTGAAGTGACGGAGGGCCTGCGCAAGCATCAGGCGCTCTACGACCCGCCGCCCACCGCGGAGGGCGAGCCTTATTCCAGCCCTTCGTTGGAGGCGCAAATTGCCGACGTAGCCGACGAAATCACCTACAACAGCCACGATCTGGACGACGGCCTGGACAGCGAATTGATTTCCGGCGACCAACTGGCCGACCTCGCGCTCTGGCAGGATGCGCGGGGTGAGGTGCGCGCACGCTATCCGCGGCTGGAAGGCCGGGAACTGTGCGCGTCGATCATCCGGCGGCTGATTGACCGGCAGGTGGAAGACGTGATCGCCACGAGCGCGGCCAACATCGCGGCGGCGGGCGTGGGGACGGTCGCGGAAGTGCGCCGCCAGTCCGGGCGGCTGGTCGGCTTCAGCCCGGGGCGGCGGGAGGCCAACGCGGCGCTGCGGCGGTTCCTGTACGCGAACCTGTACTACCACCCGCAGGTCACCGGGGCGAACGACCGGGCGTGCGGGCGGCTGGGAGACGTGTTCGGCGCGTACCTGTGCGCGCCGGAGCGGCTGGGGCAGGCGTCCGTGGCACGGATCGAGGCCCAGGGACTGCACCGCACGGTGTGCGACTATCTTTCCGGAATGACCGACCGTTACCTGCTGGAGGAACACGCGCGGCTGTTCGGCGGCGCGGCGTGAAGGTCACTGTTCCCAGGAAACGTCCCCCGCTCCCGGCGCGTGTGGAGAGATGGCGTCGGCGCGCTGCCAGCGGGTTTGGAAGTTACTCCAGTTCATCCCCTAAGAACCGGATGAGCAACCGCAGGCGCTCGGGCACGCTGGTTTCCTCCAGGAGTTGCTGCCGCCAGAACGGGTCACCCACGAACGTGTGCGCCACGAGGTCAGCGAGCAATTCCAGGTTCGTCAGGTGAGAGAGAAACTGGTCCAACTGCCCGGGAAGCTGCTGGCCGCGCTCCTTGAACTGGTTGCACAACTCCAGCACCTTCGCGCCCAGCGCCTCTGCCTCGACCGTGTCGGTATCGCGGCTCGGGATGGATTCGATGGTGGCGATGCGGAAGGGCTTCTCCTGCACGTACCCCGTGAACCGCACCCGCGAGAGCCCCTGGAGGATGAGGTTGCTTGTCCCATCGTCCTTGCCCACGCACGCGCGCACCAGTCCGCAGCCGGCGATTTGGAAGAAGTGCTCGGGCTTCGTCGCTTCACCGACGCCGGGCTTCATCATAGCGACGCAGAAGATGCGGTCGCCCTGGAGGCAGTAGGCGAGCATCGCGCGGTAGCGCGGCTCGAAGATGTAGAGGGGCAGCAGCGCCTGCGGGAACAGCATCGCCCCGGGCAGCACCATGACCGGCACGCTGGGTGGCAGTTCGAGGGCGGTGGCGGACATCATTTTGGGTCGGGAGTCGCTTCGCATGACGGGCCGCGCCGGGGCGGAAGGCAGGGGCAGGGTGGCGGGACTGATTCAAGCGCGCAAACACCGGCGCGACTTTGTATCCATGTTCTTTACGCTGACAAGCGGTTTTTGGATGAGCGAAGGCGGAAGGCGGAAGGCGGAAGAGTGAGGTCTTGAATGCAAAGGCACCGGTCTGCAAAGTTTGCAGCGTCTTTTCAGGTTCCGACTTCCGACTTCCGACTTCCCACTTCCGTCAGCTCATCGATCCGCTCCCGCAGCACCGCCGCCGGCCACTGGCCGGGAACCTGCGGACGGCGGCCGAGATAACCATAGTTGAGCACCGAACCCGCCGCCCCCAACACCGGCCGCGACACGCGCCCGAACGGTCCCATGCCCATCACCGCCAATGGCAGCCGGTGACGCTCCGCCGCCAGAAAATCCAGCAGCCGCGCGAGGTCCGCCGCGCCGCGCAACACCGCCGCCACCTTGCACACGTCCGCCCCCGCATCGCGCGCTCGCGCCACGGCGTCGCGCAGCCGGGCCGGGCCGGGCAGCCCGCGGAAATCGTGGAACGACGCCACCACCGCACAGCCCGCCGCGCGCGCCTCGCAGATCGTCCCGGCCAGCGCGCGCAACGAACGCACCTCCACGTCCACCCACGCCGCCACCGGCAGGAAGCGCGCGTATAGCCTCCGCCGCGCCGCCGTGTCCAGGCCCGGCGCGGCACCGCCCTCCGCCGGGTGACGCACCGTCAACACCAGCGGCCGGGGCGCGTTTGCCGCGAGTGCTGCGAGCCTCCCGGGACGCGCGGCAAAATGATCCACGCGCAACTCCAGCAGGTCCGGCGCGGCGGGCCCGGGCCCCAGGGCGCGCGCTGCCGCGAGCGTTTCCGCCGACCACACCGCCGCCACGACCCAAAACCGGGAGGGGTCGAAGGCTCGCTTTGGATCGGGATATGCTATGCTGTGTGACATCTTCACAAGAAAGCGTGAACACGGCGAGACCAAGCTTCGTCTGATCCTGCCGGACCCATCTTCCTTCCGCCATGCTGCGCCGCAAGCAAGAAATCAGCCAGCAGCTCCAGCAGTTCATCGACGCTTTCCTGTTGCTTTTCGCGTTCTGGGCCGCCTATGCCTTGCGCGTTTACGGCACGATCTGGTTTTCCCTTGAGCCGATCCCACCCTTCAAGGATTTCCAGTGGGCAATCGTGGTCATCATGCTCTGCGGTCCGCTGTTGCCGGAAACCCAGGGTTTCTACGAACATCCGTTGCTCAAGGAATGGGCCCGCACGCTCGGTCAATTGGCTCGCTCCCTGGTGGGGCTCGCGCTGCTGGTGGGCCTGTGCGTCGTGTTGCTGCGGGTCAAGCTCGACAGCCGCGCCGTGCTCATCCTCTTCGTGGCCATCGGCTCGATCCTGCTGTTGATCAAAGACCGCATCCTGCTCTCGCAGGCGCGGCAGCAGGCGGCCCGGGGCCGGTTGCGCGAGCCCGTTCTGCTGGTGGGCCTGCCCCAGGACATGGACCAGTTCGTCGGCACACTCAACCGGGAGCAGGCGTTGCTCATGGAAATTGTCGAGCGGGTGGACATCGAACACCAAAATCTGTCCGACCTCGTCACCGCCTTGCACCGCCACGCTATCAGCAAGGTCATCTTCGCGGCCACGCACGCCCACCTGCACACGATCCAGGAAGCCATCAACGCCTGCGAAACCGAGGGCGTCGAGGCATGGCTGGTGGCCGATTTCATCAAGACGGCCATCGCCAAGCCTTCCATCGAGGCGGTGGGCGGTCGGCCCGTGCTGGTGTTCCGCTCCACGCCCGACGCTTCCTGGGCCTTGATCGGCAAACGCGCCATCGATGCGACGGCGGCCCTGGTGGGATTGATCGTGCTGGCCGTGCCCCTCGCGGCGGTGGCCATCATCGTCAAGCTGACCTCGCCCGGCCCCGCGTTTTTCACGCAATTGCGCGGCGGCCGGTACGGCAAGCCGTTCACCATGTATAAGTTCCGCTCCATGCGCACCGACGCCGAGATGCGTCGCGCGGAGTTTCAGGTGTTCAACCAGATGAGCGGCCCGGTATTCAAACTGGACGACGATCCACGCGTGACTGCTTTCGGGCGGTTCATCCGCAAGTTGAGCATCGACGAATTGCCACAGCTCTTCAACGTGCTGCGCGGCGACATGAGCCTGGTCGGGCCGCGCCCGCTGCCGCTCTACGAGGTGGAAAAGTTCGAGACCACGGCCCAACGCCGCCGCCTGAGCGTGCAGCCGGGCCTGACGTGCCTATGGCAGATCAGCGGGCGCAACGAGATCAAGGATTTCCAGGATTGGGTCAAGCTGGACCTCACGTACATCGACAACTGGTCGCTGTGGCTGGACATCAAAATCCTCTTGAAGACGATCCCGGTCGTGCTGTTGGGTTCCGGGGCGAAGTGACCCTGCCTTGCTTCCCGTGACGCTGGCTTCCCCGATCCCGGTGCTGCGCGTGTTCGACGAAGCGCTCGCACAAGAATTTTACACCGGCTGGCTGGGGTTCCGGGTGGATTGGGCCCACCGCTTCGAGCCGACTTTCCCGGTTTATCTGCAAGTTTCGCGCGACGGCGCGACGCTGCATCTCTCCGCGCACTGGGGTGACGGTTCCCCCGGGGCGAAAATCATCATTCCAACGGATGATGTGGATGCACTGCTCGCGGAACTGAAAAGCCGCCCCAGCCGCCACTCTCATCCCGCCATTGAGGACGAGCCGTGGGGCCGGACGATGACGCTGCTCGACCCGTTCGGAAACCGGCTGGTTTTCCACCAGCGTCCGGCCGGGCGGGACGCTTGAAATTCGTCCGGTCTGCGCCGGACCGCAGAAATCCGTGGCTCCCTTCTTGCTAAATCCTGGTCTCTTCCCTAGATAAACGCCATATGCCCAGCGAACCCGCCGCCCCCGCTTCTCCTTTTCCCAGCGACCCGAACATCCCGACGACGGTGGTCACCGGTGGCGCGGGTTTCCTCGGCTCCCACCTGTGCGAGCGGTTGCTCAAGGAGGGCCACCGGGTCATCGCGCTCGATAACCTTATCACCGGCAGCACGAAGAACATCGAGCACCTCGCCGGGCACGAGCGCTTTCGCTACATCAAGATGAACGTGACGGAGTACATCTTCGTCCCGGGCGACGTGAACTATGTGTTCCACTTCGCCTCACCCGCCAGCCCTATCGACTACCTGGAACTGCCCATCCCCACGCTGAAGGTCGGAGCATTGGGCACGCACAACGCGCTCGGACTGGCCAAGGCCAAGGGCGCGATCTTCCTGCTCGCGTCCACGAGCGAATGCTACGGCGACCCGCTCGTGCATCCGCAGAAGGAAGATTACTGGGGCAACGTCAATCCCATCGGGCCGCGCGGGGTGTACGATGAGGCGAAGCGCTTCGCCGAGGCCATCACGATGGCCTACCACCGTTACCATGGGGTGGACACGAAGATCGTGCGCATCTTCAACACGTATGGGCCGCGGATGCGCCTGCGGGACGGCCGCGTGGTCCCGGCGTTCATCGGCCAAGCGCTGACGGGCCAGCCGATGACGGTGTTCGGCGACGGCCAGCAGACGCGCAGTTTCTGCTACGTCAGCGACCTGATCGACGGTATCTTCCGCCTGTCGCAGAGCAATTTTCACGAGCCGGTGAACATCGGCAACCCGCGCGAAATGACGATCAAGGCGTTCGGCGAACATATCCAGCGCATCACCGGCACGCCGTCGCAGTTGGAATACAAGCCGCTGCCCGAGGACGATCCCAAGGTGCGCCAGCCCGACATCACTCGGGCCAGGACCCTGCTCGGCTGGGAACCAAAGGTGGATTTCGAAGAGGGCATCCGGCTGACAATCGAGTATTTCCGCGGGCAGGTGGCGAGCGCCTGACGGCACGGCGGAAACGGCCGGGGCCCGGGCGGTCCATGACCCGACTGACCCGCGGGCTGCCTGGTCGTTTTTGCCGCGTTGCCCAACGGCTGGGCACCGGTCATTTGGGTCCTGGTCATTTTCCTTTCGACAAGCCCACCCAAAATGATAATTTCGCATTGCTCCGGTGGCAGCGTGGAAAAACCTCCCTTGTTTCCAAGGGAGAAACGCTGCTGGAGACCCCCGCCGTTTTTTGTCGTTTCTCCCCACATGAAAACCCGTCTCTCCGTCTCCCTGGCCGCCGTCCTCTGTCTCGCCGCCACCGTCGCGCCGCTCCGCGCGCAGAACGCGAACAGCCTTACCACCAGCAACGGACCGGCCGCCGGCAACGGCACGTTCGTCATCAAAGGGATCAACGTCACCACGCCGAACACGCCGGAGTTCCAGACCGTTGCCCAGGAGACGCAGTCCAAGCGGTTTACGCTTGGCAAGTGGATCGAGATCGAAGTCGAATTCTCCAGCACCGCGCACAGCCAGGAGGTCAACTTCAAGTACTTCGTCGTCATCGGCGGTCAGATGCTCACGGGGGAGGAAACCCTCGTGGACGTGCCGGCCGGTCAATCCCTGTTCACGGTGATGTACGTGGCCCCGCGCACGGTGGCGACCCTGCTCAAGGGCCAGCCGCTCAACACCGGCAGCGTCACCAACGTCGCCGTGCAGATCCTGCGCAGCGGCGTGAATGCCCCCGTGGCCATCAAGCTGCTCAAGGAAGCCAGCGGGCCGTTCTACAACACGATGCAGCAGGTGCCCAACCTCGTGCTGCTCAAGCAGAACACCCCGTTCGCCAACCTCTGGTGGGACCGCTACGAGCAGGTCCGCCCCCCCGGCGCGCGCTAGCGTGTCTTTGCCGGGCAAGGTCCGCCCCTGCTGCCAACCGGCGGCGGCGCGGCGGACGTGTTCGCCCCAGAATTTTCTTCCGGCTTCCCGTTTCTTTCTTCTAGACTCCCCCTCATGGCCGCCCCCGCCCGCATCCTCAGTTTGAATCTCGGCACCCAGACCGTCGGCATGGCCGAGTTCCAGCGCGCCAACAATGGCGGCATCATGCTCAACGCCTACAAGCTGACGGAGATTCTCAGCGATCCGTCGGCCGAGGCCATGCGCCTGCCGCAGACCCGGCTGGCCGTGGCCGAGATGAAGGAAACGCTCAAACTCAAGGGGGGTGGCGGCATCAATTACGCCATCAGCGGCCAGAACATCTTCGCCCGCTTCGTCAAGTTGCCGACGGTGGCCGAGGACAAGGTCGAGCAGATCATCGGCTTCGAGGCGCAGCAGAACGTGCCTTTTCCCATCGAGGAGGTCGTCTGGGACTACCAGCTCGTCAGCAGCGCCAACGGCAGGGACGGTGCGCCCGCGAGCGGGCAGGTGGAGGTCGTGCTCGTGGCGATCAAGGCCGACCTGCTCGACGACCTCAACGGCGCGACCGAGGGCGGCGGCTTCCGCACGCAGGTCGTGGACGCGGCACCCATGGCGCTCTACAACGCCTTCCGCTACAACTACAGCGACCTGCCGGGCTGCTCGCTGCTCGTGGACCTGGGGGCGCGGACCACGAACCTCATCTTCATCGAGCCGGGCAAGGTGTTTTCGCGCTCCATCCCCATCGGGGGCAACACGATCACGATCAACCTCGCCAAGGAGTTCCAGGAGAACTTCGCCGCCGCCGAGGAGCGCAAGAAGCGCGACGGCTACGTGAGCCTGGGCGGCGCGTACGCGGACGACCACAACCCCGACGTGGCCAAGGCGGCGAAGATCATCCGCAACTCGATGACCAAGCTGCACGCCGAGATCAGCCGGTCGATCAACTTCTACCGCGCGCAGCAGAACGGTACGCAGCCCGCGCGCATCTTCCTGTGCGGCGGCACGGCCAACCTGTCGTACCTGCGGGAGTTCTTCGGCGAGAAGTTCCAGGTGCCGCTGGAGTTCTTCAACCCGTTGCGCAACGTGACTGTGACGCCCAACGTCAACGTCGAGGACGTGGTGCGCAACGCCCACCTGCTGGGTGAATTGGTCGGCCTGGGGCTGCGTTCCATCAACAACTGCCCGATGGAGTTGAACCTGCGGCCCAGCAGCGTCATCCGCGCGCAGCGCATCGCCTCGCGCCGCCCCTATTTCGTCACCGCCGGCCTCTGCGTGCTGCTGGCGCTGGCGGGCTGGTGGCTCTACTTCCTGCGTGCCGCCAACATCCAGAGCGACGTGCTCACGGATGTCAACGCCAAGGTGGCCACCATGCACGGGTTCGAGGACAAGTTTACCAAGGCGTCGGCCGACATCCAGCGGATCGCCACCACGGCGGCCCCGCTCGGCCAGACCGTGGAAGACCGCCAGTTCTGGACACGGGTGATCAATGACGTGAACGCGCGTCTGCCCGAGCGGTACGTGTGGATTACGTCCTTCCAACCCACGATTGGTGGCAAGCCGGTGCCGATGGGTGACCCGGGCAAGCCGTTGGCGGCCACCCTGCCCGGAGCAGCTCCCGCCTTGCCCGGCCGGCCCGGCGCTCCGGCGGCGAAGAGTCCCATGATCGACGGCATCCTCGTCCAGGGTCTCTATCTGCATAACCCGGCGAACAACAACGTCGTGGTGGAGTTCGTCAACAACCTGGCAAAGTCGGACCTCTTCAGCCTGAACATGCAGGAGCCGAAGTCCATCTACCTCGAAAATCCGGGTGAAGATCCCAGGGCCTGGGCCACGCCCTACCGGCTGCAACTCACCTTCAAGAAAGGGATTCCCGTCCCGTAAGGGCTCCCGACCGCGCACGTTCACTCTTCTTCCGCCAAGCGACATGGACTGGATCCGCAACAACAAATTCATGGCGGGGTTCCTCGCCTTCATGCTCATCGGTGCCGCCGGGCTCGGCTACCTGCTCTACACGAGTTACGGGCACTACGACGAGGTGTCGCAGGAGTACGACAAGCAGGTCAAGGAGATGGAGCGTCTCCAGCAACTCAAGCCGTTCCCGGACAGCAAGGGGCTGGAGAAGTACACGCAGTTCCGCGAGCAATATTCGTCGGACGTGAACGCACTTCAGGCCAAGTTGGCCGCCTACGAGCCGCCCGCCGAAAAGGAAGTTCCCACGCCCATCCAGTTCGCGGAAAAGCTGCGCAAGACCGTCGATGAAATTTCCGGTGCCGCGCAGGCCGTGGGCATGGCGCTGCCCGCGAACTTCTACATGGGTTTCGAGATCTACCGCGGCGCGCCGCCCGACGCGGCGGTAACCCCGCTGCTCTCGCGCGAACTCGACGCGCTGACTGACCTCGTGCGCCTGCTCATCAAGCAGCGCACCGTGAGTCTGAACTCCATCCGCCGCGCCCCCCTGCCGCGCGAGCCGGGCGCGGCCAACGCCCCGGCGGCGGAGGCCGCGGCGGCACCCGGCCGGCCCGGCGGCAAGCCCGGCCCCGCCGCTGGGAACCTGATCGTCCGTTATCCCGTGGAGATCAGCTTCACGGCGCAGCCGAGCGCTTTCCACGAGATCCACAACGCGATCACGTCGGCCGACCGGCTCTACGTCATCCGCGCCGTCGAGGTGAAGAACAAGGAGCCCAAGGGGCCGTTGCGCGACGATCCCTCGGCCGTGGTGCAGGGTGGACTCAATCCGGGCACACCATCGACTCCGCCATCGCCCGGGGCGCCGGATGCGAACGGAGTTCCCGCCCAACAGCTTCCCGACAAGAACGTCCCTCCGCCGCTGCGTTACATCGTCGGCCTGGAGAAGATCGACGCGGACTTGCGCATCGAACTCGTCAAGGTCGAGCCCCCGGCGGGTGCCAGATGAAAGGTTGAGACGTACTTTTCTCTGCCCGCCGCTGCTTTTCTTCCTGTCGCTAGAAATCATCAGGCACTCATAACCCCCCGTTTCCTCCCCTATGACCTGGGTCAAGCAAAACTACGACCGTTTTCTGCTCTCGCTGGTGGCGCTGGCGCTTGCTGTCTGCGCCGGATTGCTCTTTAACAACGCGCGCAACTTCAATGCCGTCTTCAAGAGTCTGAGCGATCAGGTGCGCCACAACCCGGACCTGCCTCCGGATGCCATCAAGGGCGCGGACCGCTCGACGGTGGAGAAGGAAGAAGAAAAGCTCGCCAAGCCCGACCTCTGGGGCAACCGCGTCGTGGACAAGCAGCCCTTGCGGCCCTTTGTCTCGATCCCGTACATCGCCAAGACCCAGGTTGACTCCGCCAGCGGTTCGGCCACCACAATGCTCGTCAACCCGATCACGGATGATCCGAATGGCTTCCTGCATCCGCCCGTGTCGAACACGTGGTTGATCGAACACAACCAGAACCTGCTCGACTCGAACGTCCTGGACCAGGACACGGATGGGGATGGTTTCAGTAATCTGGACGAGTGGCTCGGCAAGACCAATCCCGAGGATAAGAACTCGCACCCACCCTACTGGACGAAGCTTTTCCTCAAGCGCTTCGTGCGCATGCCTTTCGTGCTGCGCTTCGACGCGCGCAACGGCGAGCGTTTTCAGGTCAACACGGTGGATGAGAGCGACGATTCGCCCACGCAGTTCGTCAAACTCAACGACACGGTGAAGTTCAAGAACACGCGGTTCAAGGTGACGAAGTTCGAGGAAAAGAGCGCCACGGTCAACGGGATCAAGAAAGACGTTTCCGGGGTGACGCTCACGAACCTCGAAAATGGTCAGGTGGTCGTCCTGCCCAAGGAGACGGACGTGGACTCGCCAACGACATACGCCGTGTTCACCTACCTGTGGACGGGCAAGGACTTCGCGGTGCTCAAAGGGGGCGAATTCTCGCTCAAACCCGAGGACAACGTGAAGTACAAGGTGCTCGAAATGAGCAACACAGAAATCAAGGTGCTCAAGGAAGACGAAAAGAAAGAATTGAGCATCACGATGCGGCCTTCGGGTAAGTGAGGGCCGGGAGCGGGGCGCGGATACCGGGGCGGCGGCCGGTTTTTGACCCTGGCGTGTCCGGGTGCAGACGGCCCATTCGTCTCTCGATGGTCAACTGGCCGAAAAAAAGTTTGTTTTTACGATGGACGCCGCCCTTGGCGGTACGTTACACACGAATCGTGCCGGGCGTGCCCCCGCTGATATTCCAGTCGCCGCGCCTGCCGTGTCGGTCTTTCCCCCTTGCGTTCCAGATTTTCCCCAGCCTCGCGTCCACTTACTATGATCCGTTTCCGCCCGCTCCCCTCCCTGCTGCCGATTGCCTTGGCCGGTTCGCTGTTGCCGTCGGCCGTTACCCAGGCACAGGCGCAGCGCCGCACCGTCAGCACGACCACCACGACCGAGGTGGTTCGCCGCCAGAGCATGGCGGCTTCGTCCGACGATAACCTGCGCCGCGGTGACGCGGACATGATCCGCGAGGATTACGAACAGGCCATGCGCGAATACCGCCTGGCCGTCGATTCGCTGCCCGCGGCTCCCGCCACGCAGGCACGCCGCGACTCGGCCATGGAGCGGTTTTTCGATGCGACGATGAAGCTGGCCGAACAGCGCATCACCGAGGGCCGCTACGTGGACGCCGAGACGACGGTCAAGGTGATCCTGCGTCCGGAGTACAACCCCGGCTACAAGCCGGCGGTCGAGTTGCTCACGCACCTGGAAGACCCGGATTACTACAACAAGACGACCGGTCCGAAGTTTGTCCTCAAGGTCCAGCAGGTCAAAGAACTCCTCGCGGACGCGAACGGGTTCTTTGCCAGCGCGCGCTACGACCTGTCGTACAAGCGGTTCGAGCAGGTGCTTGCCCTCGATCCATACAACGACGCCGCCCGCAAGGGCATGGAACGCATCGATCTGGCCAGAATGAAGCACTCGGAAGGGCCCGGCTATGACCAGACGCGCGGCCACCTGCTCGCGGATGTGTCGCACGGTTGGGAATTGCCCATCCGCCGCAACGCGCTGGACGCGGACGGCAAGCTCAACAGCCACCGGCAGGACGACACGGAAGGCACCGTGGCCATGAACCGCAAGTTGCAGCGGATCATCATCCCGCACATCGAGTTCCGCTCCACGACGATCAGCGACGCCATCGAGTACCTGCGCCAGGAAAGCGTCCGGCTGGACACGGCCGAGCCCGACCCGGAGAACCGCGGGGTGAACATCTTCCTCAAGCTGCCCGCCAGCGGTGGCGCTCCCCGGGCCGCCGCGCCCGCGCCCACCGACCCGGCGATTCCCGGTTTGCCTGCGGGTGCGGATGTGCCCGCCCAAGCTCCCGTGTCCACGGCGAGCACGCGCATCAGCCTGTCGCTGGGCCGCATCCCGCTGCTCGAAGCCTTGCGCTATGTGTCACAGCAGGCTGGCTTGAAGGTCAAGGTCGAGCAGTACGCCGTGTCGCTCGTGCCATTGGCCGAGAACACCGAGGTGCTCATCACCCGTGAGTTCAAGGTGCCGCCCAACTTCATCAGCACCACTTCGACCGGCGGCCTAACTGGTGGCGCGCTCGACCAAGCCGCCACGACGGCTGGCAACGGCGGCGGCGGCACCCGCGACGTGACCGGCACGGGCAGCGGAGCCCAGATTGGCCGCGCGTCGGCGGAAGAGTTCCTCAAGTCCAGCGGCGTGCAGTTCCCGGCCGGGGCCAGCGCCACGTACCTGGCGGCGACCAGCAAGCTCGTCATCCGCAACACGCAAGAAAACATCGATCTGGTTGAAGCCCTGGTGCAGGAAACCTCCAACATTCCCAAGCAGGTCTCCATCGAGAGCAAGTTCATCGAGGTCACCCAGCAGAACCTCAAGGAACTCGGCTTCGACTGGACGCTCGGCCAGTTCAACATCGGCAATCAAAAGTTGTTCGGCGGTGGCGGCACGGCGGGCACGGGCACCTCGACTTCCGCCTCGAACTTTCCGTTCTCCAATCCTGACGGCAGCGTGGTGGGAACCAACCCGGTCACAGCCGGTAACCGCTCGGGCACGTACGGCATCAGCGCCAACGCCATCGACGCGCTGCTCTTCGGCAGTGGCGCGGCGGCGGCGGCCCCCGGCATCCTCAGCCTGGCTGGCGTGTTCACGGACCCGCAATTCCAGGTCGTGGTGCGCGCTCTCAACCAGCAGAAGGGCGTGGACTTGCTCAGCGCCCCGCGCGTGACGACCAAGAGCGGCCAGAAGGCCACGGTGGAAATCATCCGCGAGTTCATCTACCCGACGCAGTTCCAGCCCCCGCAGATCCCGCAGAGCATCGGCACCACCAGCGGGATCATCGGCGGTGTGGGTGGCGGCGGCAGCGGCATCTTCCCGGTCACGCCGACGACGCCCACCGCGTTCGAGAAGTGCAACACTGGTGTGACGCTGGAAGTCGAGCCGTTCATCGGCCCGGACAACTACACCATCGACCTGAACCTGCAGCCGCAGGTGGTAGAGTTCGACGGATTCATCAACTACGGCAGCCCGATCTCGTCCACGAATGCGCTGGGCATGGCGACGGTACTCACGCCCAACGTCATCAACCAGCCGATCTTCAGCACACGCAAGGTTTCGACCAGCGTGAGCGTGTACGACGGCGCGACGGTGGTGCTCGGCGGCCTGGTGCGCGAGGACATCCAGAAGGTCAACGATAAGGTGCCCGTGTTGGGCGACGTGCCGCTGGTGGGCCGTCTGTTCCGCACCAAGATCGACCAGAACATCAAGCGTAACCTGGTCATCTTCGTCACCGCCCGCCTGATTGATCCGAGCGGCACGCCGATCCTCAACACCGAGGAGGAAGAGGAAGTCGTCACGCCGCTCAACGGCCCGGATAACTACGTCACCCCGACCGGCCCGCTGCCGCTCTTCCCGAAGAAATAACCAAGGCCCAAATGCCCAAGGCCCAATGACCGCAAGGTCGTAGGGAGCGGGTAGCAGCAGGAGAACCCGGTGGCATCCGACAGGGAGCGCCGGGTTCTTCGTTGGTTGGCTTCTCCATACCAGCGAGACGATTGTTGCCTCCTTGGTCATTTACTATCGGGCCTTGGTCATTGGTCATAGGCATTTCCCACTATCACCCGTGCCCGCCATCGCCATCACCGGGGGAATCGCCTCCGGCAAATCCACGTTCACCACCCTCCTGCTCGCCGGACTACCCGGCGCGGAAGTGTTCGACACGGACGCCTGTTCCCGCCGCTTGCTGGCGGAGGACCCAACGGTGGCGGCCGAGGTGCGGACGGCTTTTGGCCCGGCCGTGTTCGACGCGATGGGCGGCGGGATCGACCGCGCGGCGTTGCGCGGCCGGGTTTTCGCGGCGGACGGCGACCCCGGCCCGCGCCGCGCGCTGGAAGCTATTCTACATCCCCGGGTGCGCGCGGCATGGCGCGGCTGGCTCGATCAACGGTTGCAAACGACGCCGGGAGCCCTCATGTTAGTGGAAATTCCACTGCTCTATGAAACCGGTGCCGAGGCGTTGTTCGATCATGCCATCGTGGTCGGTTGCAGTCAGGAAACCCAACGGGGGCGGCTCGTTGCCCGGCGCGGTCTGACCGAAGCAACCGCCCGGCGCATCATCGCCAGTCAGTGGGACCTCTCCGAGAAAATCCGCCGGTGCGATCACCTCATCTGGAACCAGGGTTCCGAAGATGGTTTGCGTGCCCAGGCTGCCCTCTGCGCCCGCTACTTCCAAAATCTTTATCCTACCTAGCCGCCCGTCTCCGAGGGCGGTCCTGTCCATGAGCATCGATCCGCCCGCCCCAGCCGTCCCCGTCGACGGCGCGGAGGCCACCCCCGCCCGCCCCGCGCCACCCGCCGCCCCGGCCTTGCCTGAAAGCCTGAGCCTCAACGCGCTGCAAGCCACGACGATGGAAGCGCTGGCCGGACTAGCGGCCCGGCTCGGGTTGCGCGTGCCGGTGGGCCGTGCACGTCACGCCCTGGTGGCCGACGTTGCCCGCGGGGCGCTCGGCCGGGCGATCCCGGTCACCGCGGAGGGTGTGCTGGAACTGGGCAGCGACCCGTTTGGCTTCCTGCGCTGGCCAAAATACAATTTCCTGACGTGCCCGGAAGACCTCTACGTGCCCGCGCCCCTGGTGCGGCAGCATGGTCTGCGCGCGGGTCACCTCGTGACAGGGGTGCTGCGCGGGGTGCGCGACAAGGAAAAATACATGGCGCTGGATCGTATCACGGCGGTGGAGGGCATCCCCGTGGCGCAATGGACCGCGCCGAAAGAGTTCGACTCGCTCACGCCCATGTTCCCGCAGGAGCGCATCCTGTTGGAAAGCCCGGCCTACTGCACGCCGACCGTGCGCGCCATCGACCTGATCTCGACCCTGGGCAAGGGCCAGCGCGGGTTGATCCTGGCTCCGCCGCGCGTGGGCAAGACCGTGATGCTCAAACACATCGCCAAGGCCATCCGCGCGTCGTGCCCCGACATTCATCTCGTGCTGCTGCTCATCGACGAGCGGCCCGAGGAAGTGACCGATTTTCGCAGCGAGGTGGGAGACACGGAGATTTTCAGTTCGACCTTCGACGAGTCCCCGGCCCGCCACAGCGCCGTGGCCGAGATGGTGTGCGAGCGGGCCAAGCGGCTGGTGGAACTGGGCCGGGACGTGGTGATTTTGCTCGACTCGATCACGCGGCTCTCGCGCGGCTACAACGCGCAGATCACCGGCAAGAACATGAAGACGATGAGCGGCGGCCTGGACGCAACGGCGCTCATCAAACCCAAGAAATTCTTCTCCACCGCGCGCAACACGGAAGAAGGCGGCAGCCTGACGATCCTCGCCACGGCGCTCGTGGACACGGGCAGCCGGGCAGACGAGGTCATTTTCGAGGAGTTCAAGGGCACGGGCAACATGGAGCTGCACCTGGACCGCGAACTGGTGGATAAGCGAATTTATCCGGCCATCCACATCATGAAAAGCGGCACCCGCCGCGAGGAACTGCTCTATCATCCCGACGAGTTGGCGCGCGTGATGATGATCCGCAAGCAACTCTCTGTGCTGCCGCCGCTGGAAGGCATGGAAGTGCTCAAAGAGAACATCGAAGCGACCGGGAGCAACCTGGAGCTGTTGCTCGCCGGGCTACGGTCGTAGCGCCTGCGGTTGCACCCGCAACGGGTGGGAAAACAGCGCGTCGCCAGGCGGGTGCGTCCCGATTTTGGGATGCGCTCGTCCCGCAAATGGGACCTGCGCGGCAAGCAAAAAAGCCACCGGGAACATAAGTGCTTGCCAGCAAGCAAGCTACGTAATATTCCGTTTATGGCATGGGCGGTGCTAGGGACTTTTGGCGATTGATCCGTCCGCCGTCCTCATCATGCAAACGCTCTTTCACGATCTGCGCTACGCCGTGCGGATGTTGCTCCGGCAGCCGGTGTTCTCACTGGTCGCCCTGTTGACGCTCGCGCTGGGCATCGGGGCGAACACGGCTATCTTCAGCCTCATCCACGCGGTGCTCCTCCAGCCGCTGCCTTTTGCGAATGCCGACCGGCTGGTGAGCGTGTGGGCGACCGCGGACGCAAGCGGACACGACAACGATGATCCCATCTCTCTGCCGCGCTACGAGTTCGTCCGCGACCAGCAGAACATTTTCGAGGACCTCGGCGTCGCCAGCTTCGATGGCTTCACGCTGACCGGGCGCGGCGACCCTGCCCAACTCAAAGGAGAGTTCGTCAGTGCGCGTTTTTTCCAGACGCTGGGCGTTCAGCCGTTGCGGGGCCGCCTCTTCCTGCCGGAGGAAGACCTGCCCGGCGGTCCGAAGGTCGTGCTCGTGAGCGACAACTTCTGGCACAAGTATTGTGGC
>CAXTVY010000043.1:0-11099 GCA_964247665.1 uncultured Chthoniobacterales bacterium
CTGCCACGCAGTCCACGACCTCGTTCATTCCGCCCTTGGGCAAGGATAAGGCCAAGGTATTTACCTTGAACCTGAGCAATCAGCTCATTTTCCTGTCGGCTGACGAGGAAGACGCCAAGGACGCCGCCGACTTCATCGGACAGCGCGAGGTGGTCAAGAAATCCTGGGGCACCTCGGGCGGACGTACCAGCTACAACTACAACAAGGTGGACCAGCACCAGGTCAAGCCGCACCGCCTGCGCAAGCTGCGCAACCACCAGTGCTACCTGGTCCACTGCAACGGCCAGTTCAAGAAAGTATACCTGGAGCCCATCGAGCCGGACGGGCGCATCTCGCCGTGGTTCCCCAATTCACCGGCGGCCAGGTTCTGGCGGTGGCTGCGGGCGGCCTGAGTGGCAGGAGGCAGGGCGAAAGAAGTTGCCTTATGGCCAGCGCCCGGCAGCGATCCAAAGCTCACGTGCTTTTGGCTGGAACCGGGGATCGTTCATGCGCAGGCGCTCCACCGTGGCTCGCCCGGTGGCAGTAAGTCCGACAATGTGTAGCCGATCCGCCGACAAGGTGAAGTGTTCGTCCCAACGCTGCTGACGCGGGTGGAAGAGTGGTTCCTGGCGCCCAGTCTCGGGGTCAACACCGGTTTGGTGATCCGCCTTGGCCGAATTGCACGACCAGCAACTCAACGCGCCGTTGGATGGGTGATCGGCACCGCCCTTCGAGCGTGGAACGATGTGCTCGACGTGGAACGTGTAGGCCGAGATGTCCTGTGGAGCGTGGCAGTATTCGCAACGGCCCCTTGCCCGACGCTCGACCGTCTGCCTTTGCATGGCAGGATCGTGGCCCCTAGCTGACAGCCGCTTTCGTCGATGGCTTCAAAACAACGGAGCGGCCTCTACGAGGCGGACGCGGCTTCAAAGCCCGCTTGGTGGTGGCTCCGTTCGACGTGGAACCGTGGCTGGCCAACAGGCGGGCGTTTTCCAGCGAGAGCTTTTCTACCAGTCGTCCGAGTTTACCGAGTTCGCGGCGCTCGGCGGCATCCAGCGTGCCTTCCGTGTTCTTGCCCATCAACTCGTCCAACCGACCCTGCGTGTCCGCATCGATCCGCTGGAGCCGTGATGGTTGACCAAGTGAGGATGACCAGTCGATGAGCTTGCCCGGATCGCTCAGCTTTAGCACCCGGCCAATGGCTGCCACCACCGGCAAGTTCAGGTTGCGCACCGGCGCATCGCTGGCGAGGCGGTAGATAGTCTTTTTATCGAAGCGGAAGCCACTATCTTCCATCCGACGCACGAGGTCTGCGACGGTTAAGCGTTGACGAGCAAGGAATTTCGGCACGGCCGAACGCACGAGAAGTTTTTCCGCCATGACGGGAAAATACCGTTTGTGCGGGAAAACACAATCATTATCCCGTCTCAGCGGAATGATGCTGTGACCATCGGCTGAGATTTCATCAAAGTAGACGTCGGCCTCATCAACGATGTCTTTTGTGACTTACCCATGGAGTGGCATGGCGATAGCTCGCGAAGACAGAATCGCTCCGATGGCACAGCTCATCCCCGAACGTCTATCTAACCGCGTGACTGCCAGCGAGCGGCGCCTTTACGCTGCTCTGGCGCGTCTGCCGGCCGACTGCTTGGTGTATTTCGAGCCTGTCGTAGCCAACCGCTACCCGGATTTCATCGTCATCGCTCCGAGCTTGGGGGTGCTCACCATCGAACTCAAAGGCTGGCGGCAGGAAGACATCGTCGGCGCGGACAGTCGTGCAGTGTCCTTGCGCGAGCCATCACGCGTCGGCGGCGCGGACAGCGTGACCCAGCGCACGCATCCCGTGCGGCAAGCTCGCGATTACATGTTCCGTCTGATGGAACGCTGCCGAACACACCGCTATGCGCAGGGACTACTGCAAACCGAGGGACCGCACCAGGGCGGTTTCTGCTTTCCCTTCAGCCATGTCGCCATCCTTGCTAACCTCACCGTCGAGCAACTTAAAGCGCACCCGGCGGGCGACCTGACGGAAGTGTTTCCTGCCCAGCGCGTGCTGCCGCGCGAAGCCCTGCTCCTGCTGGAGAAAGCCGGGCCGGAAGAAATGCTTTCGCTGCTTGCCGCCTGCTTTGACCCCACATGGGCCTTCCCACCGCTCACCGAAGAGCAGACCAAAGCGCTGCGTGCCATTATCCATCCCGAGATTGTGCTCACGCCCACCTTGCCCGGGTTCACGGGTGAGGAGAAAACCCCGGATGCTGCCGTCACCATTGCAGCAAATACTTCTGTGTCCGAGTTGAAGGTGCTCGACCTGCAACAGGAACGCCACGCGCGCCAGATTGGCGGCGGCCACCGGCTGGTCTTCGGCGTGGCTGGCAGCGGCAAGACCGTGCTCTTGATCGCCCGCGCGCGGCTGCTCGCCATGGGAGCGCAGGGCGAAGCGGTAAAGAAACGGGTGCTGGTGCTCTGCTACAACGTGGTGCTCGCGGCGTACCTGCGCGCGGCGCTGGCGGACTGCGCGCCGTACGTGAGCGTGTTCCACTTCGATGGATGGGCCGCTCGGCAGGGCATCGTGCGTGACATGTCGGCTGGTGAAGACGACGAAAGCTTGGGTAAGCGCCTGCTCGCGGCGCTGCAAGCCGGACGCGGCGACGCGCAGGGGTACGGCTCTGTGCTGATTGACGAGGCGCAGGACTTCGAGCCGGTGTGGTTTCGCTGTGTGCTCGCCGCCATGCAGGACCCGGTGGACGGTGACCTCTTGATCGTAGGAGATGGCAACCAAGGATTGTACCGCCAGCACAAGGTCAGCTGGAAGGAACTGGGCATCCAAGCGCAGGGGCGCACGGTATCGGCGCGCTTCGAGCTAGATCGCAACTACCGCAACAGCCAAGAAATCATCGCGGTGGCACACCCGTTCGCCGGACGGCCGCGACCAAACGACGAGTTGTCCGTTGAACTGTTGGAAGACGGGGTGGGCGCTCCGCTGGTGAACCTCCAGAAGTGTCGCCGTTCGACGGGTATCGCGCCGATGTTTGTCGATGCTACCGATCGGCTCGAAGAATGCCGGCGAGCCTGGAAGCTGGTGCGTGACCTTCTGCGCGGACGCTGGGCGCAACGTGAGGTGTCGCCGTTAGCCCCGGCCGAGATCGGCATTCTTTACGCCAGATTGGGCAAGAAAGCCGTGCATGCTCCGTTGTTACGCCGCTTCGTGGCTGGACTGGCCAAGCTGGCACCGACGGTGTGGCTTTCGGACCCGGATCACCGCGCCGCGCGCACCCAGATCGGACGAGCGGCCATCAAGGTGCAAACCATCCACTCGGCCAAGGGGCTACAGTACCGCGCCGTCGTGCTGCTCTGGGCGGGTGATCTGCCGGCGCGCTTGCCGGAACCGGAAGCGACCGCCGCGGAGCGCCGGCTCTTCTACGTGGGACTGACCCGGGCAGAGGACTACCTAGCCATTTGCCACTCGAACCTGGCTGCGCCGTTCGTGGCGGAAGCCAGGCGCGCGGCTTCTCCACTCGAAGCGGTGTCAGCGATGGAGCGGGTTTAGAAAGGGTTGACCCGCCCGCAGAGCGCCGCGACGGACCTCCCGCTCCAGTGCTTCGGCACTCGTCGAGTCAGGTAGTTCGCAGAACCGGTAGGTCAGGTGCTCATGCACGTACACTCTGACCAGAGCATCGAGCTTGAGTTCACCTGCCGAGATGGCCGCGATCTGCTCACCGCTCAAGGTGGAGAGCACGAGGCGGTCAGCCACGTAGACGCAGAACTGGTCGCCGCTACGGCGACCGGACCAGTGCGACTCCAAACGTGAGCGCAACCCCTTGTTCTTGACCTTGGCGGTGCGGTGCCCGGAGATGATCTCGGCCGTGAACCCACGTCCAGCCATGCCCGCGTAGATCAACATTTCCTCTCGCCAGATGGTGTAAACGCCCGCGGCCACGTCGGGCAGCAGCGGGTTGGGCCAATCATGGAAGCGGTACGCTGGGCTGTCTTCCAGGAGGCGCGATGCGTCCGGCTTATCCTTGGCCGTGTGGGCTGATTCCATGACTGTTTAGCGTCGCTGCAAAAACACACTGCTGCGGTGGTAATCCAAGAAATGCTTCTGCCCACTGGAAAAGCCGCCCACGTTGGTGCCATGCTCAACGGCTACTCCCAAGCGGGCCAGCGAAGGCCGGTGCGCCACCGGAGAGATGAGCAGATCGCCGTTGTCTTCGAACGTGATGAACCCGCGGTCAAAGAGGTGGTCGATGCTCGGGGTCAGCAACAGCCCGTTCTCGCCGTTGAGGCGTTCGTCGTCGTCAGCGTCACGCCACGGCTTGCAATGGCTAGCTACCAGGTGCGCCGGGTGGTCGACGCCGGTGATGCGGCAGGCTTTCTCGATGGTGGCTACCCGCTTGCGGTAGATCCCTTGGCCACGCCGTGCGCGGACCAGTTGCAGCCTGGTGGTTTCAGGAAGCTCCGCTCGCCCAAGGATAGTTTGCTGAAGGTGCTCCTCCCATTCATCCACTCCAACAGATTCCAGCGTCATCAGTTGGCTGTAATCCTTCGCTTGGACCGCGGTAAGCACCGCCGTAAACTCCGGCCCGATCAAGGCACCCAAAGCGTCGGCTAAGGCTGGCGGCACCTCGGTCAGATACACGTGCTGGAGGCCGTCGCCATTCGCGCGCAGGGGAGAATATTTGCCGGGCAGAAACGGCAGGAGCAGGGCGATGTGGTCCTTGGGACGGATTTGGTGATTGAGGTGCGTCCAGGCGACCTCCACCCGCCAACCTACTTTTTCCCAGTTCCAGCCGACTTGGCCGAATTCCACCGGCTTCGGACACTCGTAGCAGTAGGAACTGGCCGCACCCACCGCTTTGATCCTAGTGTCCACGAACGAGAAGACGAGGTCACCGGGAGCGACCTCTCGCATACTCTCGTAAAAGGGGTTGCGTGCCCCGTTCGCGTTGCGTTTGGGTGACCAGAGGTAGCCGCCGGACGGTTCCTGCCGGAAGGTTTGGTTCTGGTTGACCCACCAAATGTGCATAGAAAGAAGGGAAGTGCCTTCCTCAAGAGCATAGGAAAGTCACCCGCCAGAGGCGACAACTTTGTGGTGCCTGACTTGTTCGGTTTCGAGGCAGCATGCCGACGCGCGAAGCTTGTTGGTCATTATCGGGCCACCGCCACGAATGAGAAGCCCCACGACGAGAGAAATCCAGGCTTCTCACCGGCACCAATCTTGACATACTTTCGGATTTGACCATGAGGAGTGCTGACTGCCCATTTTGCCAAGCTTGCTCCGGTCGTGAACTCACTGGGGCGAACGCAGCGGCTGTGGCCTTCCCTGATCAGTATCCGCTCAGCCGTGGCCACACGTTGATCGTGCCACGCCAGCACGTGGACAGCGTTTTCAATCTCCCGGCGGACGAAGTCCAGTCGCTCTGGTCGCTGATCGCTGCTGTACGCCAACAGTTAGCGCAGACCCTTGCTCCTGCCGGCTTCAATATTGGTATTAATGATGGGGCTGCCGCCGGTCAGACGGTAGCCCACGCGCACATTCACATCATCCCCCGCTACGTCGAGGACGTGCCTGATCCGCGAGGCGGCGTGCGCTGGGTCATCCCGGCCAAGGCGGCTTACTGGGCCTAGCGGTGCGCGGCATATGGACGATCCTTCTCCCCAGGCGCAGCTCGACTTTCTCCTGAATCTACAGCGGTTACTGAGTGAAGGCACGTTCACGGCCACCTACAAATACGCGCTGCTGCTCGCCTTGGCCGACGTGTGCGTGGAGCGTGGCGAAGACACAGCCGCCACCTTCCAAGTGCAGACCGCTTGGCTGGCCGAAAAGTTCATCGCCTACTACTGGCGGCAGGCCAGACCCTACGCGGGTTCTATCGTGAGTTCCGCCACCTCAGCGTCCTCCACCGACGCGCTTTTGCGACAGAACACCGGACAGTCGGCGGTCGTGCTGACGACGCTCAAGTCGCTGGTCGACCAAGGCCTTTTCTTGGCGGACTTGCAACGCTCGCGATCTGAATGGTCGCGGTTGGTCAGCAGAGTGGCCAAGGTCATCCAAGAGATGCCGCTCTGGCGGTTACAGGTCATCGGCAATCAGCCGCTGGAGTTCCTGTACCGGCGGGTGGGCACGGGTACTTCCGTTGACCTTGAGCCGGGCGTGATGTTCTGCTTTCGGCATTTCCACGGGCTGGTGACAGATCTGGTGCGCGGAGCCTGGGTGCGCTACATCCGCCGCCAGAACCAAAACGTGCTCGGCTCGCCTTCCGATCTGGACCAGTTCCTCTTCGGCAGTGAGCGCGCGACACTGGCGGTCTACCTGCCTATCTTGCGCGAGGTTCAGGAGGCACGCTGCTTCTACTGCCAGCGCGAGGTGGAGGCCAGCGACGAGCGGGCGCACGTCGATCACTTCGTTCCTTGGTCACGCTACCCCGTGGATTTGGGCCACAATTTCGTGCTGGCGCACGGCAGTTGCAATCTGGCGAAGGCCGATCACCTGGCAGCAACCGAGCATTTGGCCCGGTGGTGTGAACGCAATCGGACGGACGGTGCATTTCTCAACGAACGGTTTGCCCAAGCCAATATCGTCCACGACGAAGAAAGCTCTCGTCGCATCACCCGCTGGGCCTACCAACAGGCAGCCATGATGCGAGCGATGACTTGGGTCAAAGGGGATCGACTTGAACAGCTAACACGCGAATGGATGGCGTTGATCGACGAAAGCCGAACTTAATGGGGAGACTCGGTATCACCTCACACAACTCCGTTCGCGAAACCTCGGAATGGACCGCCGACGCACAATTTATCATATGTTTGACTCAAGCATGGGCATTTTGTAAAACCACTGGAACTCATGGTTTCTGGAATCACGAATAACCGGGCAAAGAACGACAAGGTCGGAGAGCGTCAGCTTGCGTTGGCCAAAAGATTTCAGGCGCCCGGGATGATATCCAAATCAGCTTTGGAACGGGTCGAAAAGGGTTCAAACCGGCCGGCACGGTAAACTACGAACCCATTCTGCCCACATTCGCGGTGATTGATATTCCCACACCGAACTGATTTAGGAGAAAGGTATCTGTAAGTAACTTTTGACAAACTGTTAACGCTTTGCCTCAGTTGAAAGATATCGCCGGAATATTTTTTTGAAAAATGTTTTCCGGTTCCGCGCGCTTTGTTCGATCACACCGGTGTCGGCGCCACGACGTAACACGATGAAAACCACCAGCGCGATTCGGGCTTTACTCAGATGCCGGAAGGATGGTCGAGTTTATACCCGCCCAAAACGCATCGAAACCGCAATTGGAATTGCGGCTAAACAAGACCTAGCCACGCTTCAACGGCGCGCGGAGGTCGAAGACTCTCGTAGCAGCGAGTATTTGCCAACCGAGTGCCTGCTTTATTTTGTGCGTGAAGCGTTGCGCGAACGCGACGATAAAACGCTCAACACGTTGACGCCCGTCTTATTTAGTCGCTGCGCTGTCATCCTGCGTTCAAAGCACGGAAAGAACCATGACTTCCAAGAGGAAATCCGAAGCCGGTTCGCGGAATTGCTTGCAGAGGACGCAGGCGAAGGAACGTCGAATGAATTAGACTTCTTCGAAGTACGTTTCAACCTAGCTTTCAAAGCAATGCGGATCGACCTGATCCGTGAAGAGGCAAAGCGTCGAGCGCTTTTCAAACCTCTCGTCGAGGAATTATCCGAAGACGAAGATTCGACCGCCGGTGTTGGGCGAGAAGGAATCAAGGCGCAGCATGATGCCATGCTCGCACACTACAAAGACTTGCTACTCAGCGGCAAAGTTCATGGCGCGCTGGCTGAACTGCCTTTCGATGAGCGCAAGGCAATGATCCTTTGCTGCATTCATGGCTACAAAGAAGAATCGATCGATCCAAACGAAGTCACCGCCGCGAAACTCTGCGACGTTTCCGGCCGCACTATCCGCACTCGCCTCCACAACGCAATGACCAAGCTCCAAGACATTTATGAAATCAACAAAGTTCAAGGGAGATAAGCCCAGCCCGTCCCTTCGGGAAGTGCTTTACGAATTCGCACTCGCTCAGCACTCTCCAACCCGCGAATTGCTTGACGACTACGTCCATCGTTACCCGCAATACGCGACGGCTTTGGCTGATCTCGCCGTAGATCTCACGATGGAGAACGAGACTGCGGACATCCAGCCCATCCCTCGGATGGAAAGCGCCAGTGAAGCTTCGCAAAGTCCTGATGTACTAAGGATGATTAGCCACTTTCAAAATCGTCTCTACCAAGTTCGCAGGAATCTCCCCGAGCCGGTTGTCGAGGATGCATCGACTGGAAAAGCTGCAAACCCCTTTGGCAATCTCCAGAGGTCAGAAATCCGGTCATTCGCGCGAGCCCTCGACGTGAGTAACGCTTTTGTGATGAAACTACGAGATTGCCAAATTCAAGTCGAAACCATGACGGAAGGCTTTCTAAGCAGGGTCGCGGAACTTCTGAGCGTCTCGTTGAACCATTTGTTTGCACATCTCAGAGGAAAATCTCAAATCGCGGCCGATGCGAGTTTCAAAGCCGAGAAAAAGCCTGAGGCAGGAACCAAGCAAACCTTTGAAGAAGCAGTGCGAAGTTCCGGATTGAACGAACAGCAGCAGGCTCATCTTCTACAATTGTGAAGGAAACAGAGTGAATTCTTTTGAATCGATCCGTCAAGCAGCCAGCGACCTTCACGACGCAATGACTATTCTGGGTGCGGACGACACAGATCCGGCCTCGATCATCGAGAAGGCGCTCGAACATTTGGAACTCGACTTGGTGCCACTCCCGCCTGGCGATCCTTCGCTTCAGGGTGCGCGCGCGGTCCTTGATTGGCAGACTGGCACCATCTGTTTTGCGGAAGATGCACCCGCAACGGAACGGTCTCTCGTCATCGCACACGAAATTGGTCATGCACGGGTGCATAGTTCGAGTTGTACGTGTGCTTCTGGTGACATCGATCCAACGTGTCCCACCGAGTCTCCAAAAATTGGGATTCAGAGGGTCGAGGATTACGGGGTGCGAGAGCGGAGAGAACTACAGGCAAACGTATTCGCACGAGAATTCCTCTTTCCTCGTCAGTTAGCTCGACGCCTTTATTTGGATGAAGGTCTCGGAGCAACGACCATCGCCGCGCGGTTGACACTGCCTAAGGACATGGTGCGTCAGCAAATTCTGGACACGTTGCTCCTTCCTCCGGCTCCCGAATCAGTCCAGGCCAAGTCACCCGGCAGCACGCAAACAAGACGACCTGATCCTTCACAAGATCTTGCCGCCACGCATCTACATACCCCGTTCCAATTGCAGGCCGGTCCTGGAACAGGGAAAACGGGAACTGTGATCAAACGGATTTTATGGCTGATCGAAGCTGGAATCGATCCTTCGACCATCTTGGTGCTGACGTTTTCGAACCGTGCAGCACGTGAGCTTGCGGAACGGGTCGCACTAGCCGCACCTGATGCCGCTCCACAACTGTGGGTGGGAACATTCCACTCCTTCGGTCTGGACGTTGTACGGCGGTATCATCAGCATTGGCATTTACCTCCAAATCCGTCGCTCTTTGATCGGAGTGACGCCGTCGAAGTCTTGGAGGATATCCTTCCCACTTTGCGCCTGAAACATTATCGGAGCTTGTGGGAACCAGCTCTTGTCTTGCGTGAGATGCTGCAAGCGATCTCAAGGGCAAAAGACGAGTTGACCGATGCGGCGCAATACCACGCACTTGCGCAATCGATGCACGACCGCGCCGGTGAAGATCCCGAAGTGATCAAAGCGGCGGAGAAATGTTTGGAAGTCGCTCGGGTATATAAATTGTACGAACAGACCCTCGCAGAACGGTCCGCCGTCGATTTCGGAGATCTGGTTATGAAGCCTGCCCTACTCCTCGAAACCGAGGAAAGCGTCCGTCGGCAGATTCAAGTGCGCCATAACCATGTTTTGGTGGACGAGTATCAAGACGTTAATCGCGCCAGTGCCCGGCTGCTACGGGGCATTGCGGGTGACGGCGAACGCTTATGGGTCGTCGGTGATTCGCGGCAATCCATTTACCGTTTTCGCGGGGCTTCTTCTGCAAATATGATGGCATTTGGAACAGATTTTCCGGGGGCCGTGCCTAGACAACTCTCCGTAAATTACCGTTCGTCTCAAGAGATAGTAAGTACTTTTGCGAGCTTCGCTCCAAGGATGAGCGCTTCCAAAGGCATGCTGCCTCTCCAACTTACCGCGGACCGTGGTGTGAGCGGCATCGCGCCGGACTTGCGTGTTTTCGAGGATCGACAGGAAGAAGCCGGAGGAATTGCGGCTTCGATACAAGAACTCGTTCGGATGGGAATACCTTTACGATCTCAAGCGGTCCTCTGTCGCACAAACGCACGTTTGAACGAGATTGCTGATGCTCTCCAGGTCCGAGGGATACCCGTGTTGCATCTCGGTAGTCTTTTCGAGCGTGAAGACGTACGTGATCTCCTTTCGCTGCTGAGTATTGCCGTCGACCGTATGGGAACTGGCCTAATGCGGGTTGGAGCCATGGCCCGTTACAACCTAGAGCTTCAAGATGTTTACGTTGCGTTGCGGTCTTTGAGTGACTCGAAAGAGCCGCTCATCGATCGTCTGACCGAACTGCCAGAGGTTCAAGACCTACCGCCGCGGGCACGTGAAGGATTGCGTAAGTTGGCAACGGATCTCTCCGATTTCTCACCAAACAGCACCGCATGGGAATTTCTGGCGATTTACTTGCTTGATCGTTCCGATTTAGTCGTGGATCTCGCCCGCGGAGATTCAGTCGTCGATAGCATTCGCCGAGTCGCCTTGTGGCAATTCCTGAACTTCGTGCGCGAACATAGCGCCGTTACCAAACAGGGACTGCCGATCCAAAAGACGCTTGATCGGGTCCGCTCCCTCACACTTTTGGCTGAAGAACGCGACCTGCGTCAAATTCCGGCGGCGGCCGAGCATATTGAAGCGGTACGCCTCCTCACTGTGCATGCCAGCAAGGGATTAGAATTCGAAGCGGTCCACCTGCCAGGCATAAACGCGGGCTCGTTCCCTGGACGCAACCAGGGACAAAAATGTCCACCACCGCATGGTTTGATCGCAGGTGAGGCTGGGGCATTGCCGTCGG
>CAXTVY010000043.1:11109-22673 GCA_964247665.1 uncultured Chthoniobacterales bacterium
AAGCTGGCTCATGAACAAGAAGAAGAATGTTTGTTCTTCGTGGCGCTGTCACGGGCACGCACCCACTTGCGGTTTTATCGGGTGCGGCGTCAACCGAACGGAAAAACAAGCAATGCCTCTCGCTATCTTGACGGTCTTCTGCCATCGCCCCTCAACATCGTTGCCAGCCCACATTCGATACCAATGCCAGATGGAGCGCAAACCATCACCAATTTTCGCGTCGAATGGCCGCAGCCGTGGGAAATCGCCTACCATCAACTGCGCGAATACAAACGCTGCTCGTTACGGTTCTTTTTCACGCATGTTCTCGGCCTGCGTAGTGCCAGCAAAGCCACTCCATCGTCACGCACGCAGGACAGTCTTTACGATCTGATCCGCTGGACAGCGGCTACTAGGCCGGACGGCTGTCCGCCCGTTGCGGAGATCCTGAAAAAATTTCATGAGATTTGGCAGGTAAAAGGTCCAGTCGATCACGCTTACGCCGAAGAGTACAAACAGATCGCCCTCGAAATTGTCAACGTGCTGATCGCGACGGGCGAGGGATATACCTTTCAGCCTAGCGAATCATTGCCAATCGAGCTTGATGGTGGCCGGATCACTGTTAGACCGGACGAAATCGCCGTTTCGGTTGAGGGGAAGATTACTTTGCGGCGTATCCGCACCGGGCACAAGCGAGTCGAAGAATATGACGATCTTGAGTATGCCCTCTACGCATTGGCAGGCCGGGCACGATTCGGCGACGATCTATTGATTCGCGCGCTTCATCTCGCCGACCGGATCGATGAAAATGTGCCCATCGACCCCACAGTTATGGCGAAGAACCGACAGGCCAGTCAGACTATCTTGGCCGATATCCGCGCGGGCAAATTTCGCGCCAAGCTCGATCCATTCGTTTGCCCTCGTTGCCCACACTTTTTTATCTGCCCGGCGACCCCTAAGGGTGAGCTCAAATTAAGTTAAGTTTTTTTCAACGAGGCTTCCGGGTTGGTGCCGGTTGTTCGATCACTCCTGTAAGAGGGTTAGGTTCAGACAATCACGTCTGAATCCCTCTTGTAGAAGAAATTAAATCGAACACCAATGAACGTATTTTACCAAACTGAAGGTCTCCGCGAGATCAATTTCCTGGAAACCGGCCATGAACAGTCCGTCGCCGTCGTCAAGGAGCTGATCATCGGCCGCCATGGGCTTGAAACCGAAACTTTGATTTTCATCGAAGACGGCGATGGACCGTTAGACGAAACCGTGCTGATCGAAGTGCTGACAAAAACCCCGGAGGTCAAGCTGCACGTCCACCGCTGCCGCCACATCAAGGTGAACGTCGCCTTCGCTGGCAAGACCATCGAGCATGGGTTCACCCCGGGTAGTACCGTCGCGCGGGTGAAACGCTGGGCAACCGAGCAGTTCGGGATGACCCCCGACGATGCAAGCGAACACCTCCTGCAAATCGCCGGAACTCACGACCGCCCATCGGCGGGCGCACACTTGGGCAGTCTCACGACCCGCCCATCCTGCCACATTGCCTTCGACTTGCTGCCTGACCAACGGGTCAACGGCTGACACAAGAAAATCTCGTGTGGCAATGAACATTGACGAGACCCTGCAAGCTCCCGACGAGCGCGCCTTCCGGGCGGACGTGGCTAAGGCCACGTTCCGCCTCGGACAGGTCGAAGGCCGCTGGCGCTTACTCTCCATCAACTGGCCACAAGTCTTCATAAGCGTATTTGCTAAGGATGGGTTTGAGTACGCTCTGCGTTTTGATTGCAGTGGCTATCCAACCAGCCCTCCTACCGCGCGTCCGTGGGACACGCGGCGGAACACCCCGCTCGCATCCGACCAGTGGCCAAAAGGCCGTGGGGGTCGTCTGAGTGCTGTATTCCGGACCGATTGGCAGGGAGGTTCCGCGCTCTATTTGCCCTGTGACCGCATCAGCTTCGCCGGGCACGACGCTTGGCGAACTCAGATGCCTTCAAAAATTTGGCGTCCCGCTGTTGGCATCGTTCACTATCTCGAACTGGTTCATGAACTTCTCCATTGCAAGGATTATACGCCGCGCGTTAGCGCCGCGGCATGAGATCTCCTGTCCGCAGCGTGTCTGGGACCGACTCCTAGATGGGCTGCGCGAACGGGGTCGTCACGAGCGTGAAAGCGGGGCATTTCTCTTGGGGAAGCGCGTTGGCAACACGGCAAGGATCAACAACTTTGTTTTGTATGACGATCTCGATCCTAACTGCCTCAACACCGGAATCGTTCGCTTTGATGGCCGCTACTACGGCAAGTTGTGGGATCTATGCGCCCGTACCAACTCTACTGTTGTAGCGGACGTCCACACACATCCGAGCGGTTCGGCCCAAAGCGGCTCGGACAGGGAGAATCCAATGATCGCCACCGCCGGCCATATCGCTTTCATCCTCCCAAACTTCGCCCGTGACCCGGTGCCGATGAAAGATGTTGGAATTTATCGCTACTGCGGCGGTCGACGCTGGCAGTCCATCGTTAAAAAGTACCGCTCCTCGTTTTTTCACATCGGTTTTTGAATTCCACATTATGAAAATTAGGGATCATTCTCCAGATACCTTTCATCGTCTGATGAAGGAATCGCTCGACAGCGGATTGGCTGGGAGTGTGGAAGAGGCGGTATCCCTTTTCCACGGGTATTCTGTAGTGCTCAAGCTCGACGTTGAGCAGCTCAATGACGCATCCGCTCAGATCACGCTGCTCACCGCTGTCGCGCTTGCACGCCGCGTGTTTCTTGGCGGGGTGTACGTCGTTGGCGCAGCCGATGTACCGGTACTAGTTCCGCTCCCCGTTGCGAGAACCCTCAACGATGCAGTGCGTGAACTTGGTGGGATCACGATGCCCGAGCTAGATTCGGCAAAGCCAATTATCTCGATCGGCGGACCTGCCCAGCGTCGTTCCCACGAGTTTCATGTGCGCACAGCGTGTGCTGGATGGCGGGGCGGAATCATGCCGATCGAGAGGGAGGCACGTATGCCCATGTCGCTTGCCATGCCGCTAGCGGCAATGCTCGCAGCAGCACTGGCGATCAACGAGGTCTTCCTTTACCTGCGTAAAGAAACTGCCACTGCTGGTAGGCGAAGCCTCGGCCTTTCTCTCTGGAAGCCCCAACCGACGTCCGACTGGCTCGATGACGATACGGACGGACCGCGACTGCGCTACTTGCCATCACGACTTTGGCTCATTGGCCTTGGTCATCTGGGTCAGGCATACCTCTGGGGTTTAGGATTACTGCCTTACGTGAACCCGGCCGAGTTGCAATTGGTTCTCCAAGATGTTGATGAAATCACCGCTTCGACAGAGAGTACGTCGATCCTCTCCGATGCGAGCATGGTCGGGCGCAAGAAGACTCGGGAAATGGCGCATTGGGCCGAACGACGTGGATTTTCACCCTCGATTCAGGAGCGCCTTTTTGACGCTTCCTTCAAAAGGCAAGATACCGAGCCTGCGGTGGCGCTTTGTGGGCTCGACAACGCATTAGGCCGGCGGGCTCTTGATCAAGTTGGATTTGATGTTGTAATTGAGGCGGGATTGGGTCGTGGATACCAAGACTTCCGCACGATGCGCGTGCATACTTTGCCTTCGCGGAGAAGTGCGGCAGAACTCTGGCGGGATGCCGCTCACGAAGAAGATGTTTCAGATCGTCCGGCTTACGTTAAATTGCGCGAAGAAGGCGTGCTTGACCAGTGCGGCACGACTTTGCTTGCAGGAAAAGCCGTGGGCGCTCCATTCGTGGGAGCAGTGGCAGCTTGTTTAGTGCTCGCAGAAGTGCTGCGGCTTTTGCACGGGGCAGAAATTAATCAGGTGATCGATATCGATTTGCAAGATCTCGCTCATAGAATTGTCATTCCGCAGACGCGTGATTTACGGTCTGTCAATCCAGGTTACACGCTAGGGCAAGCGTTCGAATCATAGGTTACCGCAGTTCCTATTAAAAAAGCCGGTGACCGTGCGTCGGCGGGCAAGTCAATAGGGGCCGCTGCGGTCGATGCAACCTTGGCTGCGTTTCGGAGGCGACGAGCGTCGAGGTCGAACTTATCCGCAAGCCGGCGCTGGAAAATCGCAAACGGCATAGCTGTTAGCCACGTTGCGTTCGTAGCGCTTCGGTGCGGTCGACAAGGTTCTTAAGGTTGCCGGCTGGATATTACGACCAAAAGGCCGGTTTCTTTCCCACGGTCCGAAGCCGGTCCGCCCCGGGATTAACTTCTTCGATTGCCAGTCAGAAAACTTCCCTGCCCCCAAAGATCATTAGACCGCTAGACTCTTGATGTCGCTATGACTGGATCGCCTGGTAGGCGTCCAGCGCCACACAGAAAAACTCGTGGATGCTTGGCTGTAAAGTGTCATAAAACCGTTCGAGCTGGCTTCGCACTACTTTTTTAAGTTCCTCCATCGATCGAAACTCGATCTCGGCAGGCTGCAGGAGCCGGTAGTTGAGCAAGATGTCGTGTTTTCTGGGCGATTTTAGTTCGTTTGCCCGGTGAAAAAGAGGCGTCCTCACCGCCTGATCATGAAGGAACTGCTTGAGTGCTTCCGCACTTGGCTTCGCGCCGTGAATCTTCACGTCCAGGGACAACTGGGCAGGCCTGCCTTCGAACTTTTCTGCGAAGAGGTTAACGTAGAATTCGTAGATGACCAACCGGCCGTGGTACGGGCCGTTGCCTCCGGACTGACGAAGCAAAGGAAAGTTGTCCAACCCTGCAGGAACAAACGTGTACCAGTGAAGCAGGCCCTTGGGCCAGTGCTGCTGAATCGTACAACCGAAGATCTCTTTGGCTGAGGACATGAGAAACTCTCCCAAGGTGATGCTGATCTCCTGCTGCCAGTCCCAGACCTCCCGCAGAATCGCTGTTGTAAAGGTGCGCTGCTGTTGGGCCATACGCACGGCGAGCATTTCCAATGCGGGCGGAGGAAGGCGCCGCGATTTGGCTCGCGTCCAGAGTTTGGTGCTCAGTAGCTTGCGATATTGATCGATGAAGGTCGCGATCCGGTCCGGCTCCGCGATCTGGGAGGCCGACGCCGGATTGTCGAAGAAGGGCAGTAGATCCCGGTAGGAGAGGCTGTGGGCGTCATCATGATGAGAAGCACGGCCCTGCACATCCAGATAGACGACAAAGGTTTGGTCCCAGCCAAACTGTCGCTTCACGAACGCTTCATAATCGGCGATCTGCCCGAAGCGCTCCCGTGCGTTTATTTTGTTCTCGATAATGACGGCGAGACGGCAGCTTTCGCTCAACAGCAGCAGGTCGATGTGTTCAAACTCGCGTTCGACTTGCAGATCGGTGCAGGCATCGACCAAGGCCGACAAGTTCCTGCCAACCTTTGACCCGAGCAAGTCAAAGAAGTACAGTACGAAACCGTTCCCCAGGCCGTGAGATTTCCTAGGATTGAGCAGCCAAGCGAGAAAGTTCGAGTGCTTTAGCTCGTGTCCGGCAAGATGCATGATCGTGAACAGGTTGCCCGTGCCCGGTCGAGCTTTCGCTTTGATCCAGTCCGCATATTCGCTAAAAAGCAGAGAGCGCAACAGCGCATCGCTGCTAACGGTGTTTCCCTCGGGGATTACTTCCCGAATCATGTTGCGAAGGCTCAGCGTCTGCCAAGCCGAATCAGCCGGCTTTTCCTGTCCAAGCGTCAAGTAGACGAGGCGACGCTCATAGTCAGGATTCTGGCTGGCAAGCATCTCGCGGTATCCGGCCAATTGTCCGGGTCCCTGCACAGCGTGGATTTTTGTCTCGATGGCGCAAACAAACCGGGCCCGCGCATTCCTGATCAGGATATCAATCCGTTGGTCTTCGCATGTCACCTCCCAGTCACCGGGCGCGTCGAACAGCGAAGGTGATGCTTCACCCATCAGCCGTAGAAATCTCTCTAGGTAGCGAATGCCATGTCCATGGCTGGCAATCGGATCAAACAGCCAGGCGAGAAGTCTTGAATGACGCACTTCGGCAGCCTGAATCCCCAGGCCTTCAAAAAGATTGAACGCGCCGTGCAACTGTTCCATCTCGCGCAGCGATCCTGACGACGCGATGAATTCCCTAATCTGTCTGTCCGGCGGTCGTAGTTCAGAAGAAGGCAAGCGGCCGAACTGCTGCTTCAAGGCGAGGACAATGTCTGGATGCTTGCGTCCGTAGGAAACGGCAGAATCAGGCATGGGCTTTTGGCTTGGTAGAAAGGGTATGCGGCCGACCTGTCAACGGGAGGCATTGCAATTCGCCCCATGGCGACGTTGCCCGGCAATTTGGAAAGTCGCCTCCGTTATCGCACATCGGCCGCAGGACGTGCCAGGGCGATTATCGTCGCCCTGGAGCTCCTGCCAATGCAGCGAAGTTTCGCTTAGCCTTTGGCGCAAGCCGGAGCCAGTGGTATCCTCGCACCGACTTCATTCACGCTCGTGCCTGCCGCCAACCAAGACGAATTTGCCTTTGCCGTGCTCCCGGTAGCCTGGGAAAGTGCCGCAGCCGACTTCGCGGAATCGGGCAATGAAGCGCGCGGCGCGGTCTTCACCAAGCGTTCCTACGTCGAGTTCATCCTCGATTTGATTGGTTACACGCCCGACAAACCCTTGGTAAAACAGGCTCTGCTCGAACCGGCCTGCGGTGAGGGCAGCTTTCTGTGCGTGGCGGTAGAAAGATTGCTCGCCTCGTTGCGGAACAACCGCAAGGTTGTGATGGACGCTGACTTGGTGAAGCCCGCCATCCGGGCTGTCGAGCTTCACGCCGACAGCCTCGCGAAGACGCGGGCGCATCTGTTTCCGCTTCTGCTTTCGGAGGGATTTCCGGCCGCCGCCGCCGAAGAAATCCTGCAAGCTTGGCTAGTGAGGGGCGACTTCCTGCTGACCAATTTTGACCGATCATTCGACTATGTGGCCGGAAACCCTCCCTACGTGCGCCAAGAGATGATCCCGGCTGCCTTGTTGACGGAGTACCGCCGCCGCTTCAAAAGCATCTTTGACCGGGCGGATTTGTACGTGCCATTCATTGAAAAATCGCTCGGGCACCTTGCTCCGGCTGGCGCGCTCGGATTTATCTGCGCGGATCGCTGGATGAAAAACCGCTACGGGGGTCCGTTGCGTGCATTGGTCGCACGGGATTTTCATTTGAGATTCTACGCGAGCATGACGGATGCGCCGGCCTTCGAGCAGTCGGTGATTGCCTATCCAGCTATTACCGTCATCACCCGCGAGATGCCCGGCACTACGCGGATCGTCCAATCGATGCCTGAATCTCCCGCTGCTTTGAGGCAACTTAGTGAGGCTCTGACAGCGCCCGGCCTTGTCCAGCATCCATCAGTCATCGAGCTTGCCAGGGTTTTGGATGGAGAACACCCCTGGATTCTGCATGAGATGGATCGTCTCGCTCTGGTGCGTCGCTTCGAAGCCGTTCTTCCGCCCATCGAAGAAGCGGGCTGCAAGGTAGGTATCGGGGTAGCCACAGGTGCAGACCGAGCTTTCATCGGCAAGGACGATGAACTCGATGTTGAAGAGGATCGTAAGGTACCTCTCGTCATGACCAACGATATCAGGGCAGGGGAAGTGAATTGGCAGGGACACAGCGTGCTCAATCCTTTCAACGTTGATGGTAGTCTTGTTTCGCTCTCGGAGTATCCCAAGTTGGCAAAACACCTAGAACGCTACGAAGCGGTTGTCCGTGCGCGCAACGTGGCCCGGCGCAACCCCGCGCGCTGGTTTCGCACCATCGACCGGATCTACCCGAAACTCGCCACCCGCGAAAAGCTGCTCATCCCAGACATCAAGGGAGCGGCACACATCGTGCACGAGCATGGTAAGTATTACCCTCACCACAATCTGTACTACATTACTTCGGACGAATGGGACCTGCGTGCGTTGCGGGCTGTTTTGCTCTCCGGTATCGCTCAACTCTTTGTCGCCGCTTATTGCACGAAGATGCACGGCGGATTTCTGCGTTTTCAAGCCCAGTACCTGCGGCGAATCCGGCTGCCACGCTGGCACGATGTTCCGCCAGGCGTGCGCCAGCAGTTAATTGCCGCTTCGAGCGAGAACGAAATCGCCAAGTGCAATCAGGTGGTCGCAAAGCTTTACGGCTTAGAGCCAACAGAATGTACGAAGTTTTTGGCCGTCGCCTGAAAATGCCATGCCGCTTGATCTTGCCAACTACGAGAAGCAAACCCGCGAGGCGATCCAAGCGTTCTGGGGCAACCGTCAGAAAGCGCAGGAAAAGCAGCGCTTGCTCGGCGGCTCCGATCAGGGGGAGCGAAGTGCCGTGACCGGCGGCAAGAACATGGATGGCTTCATCGACCTTGTTCTCGATTTGGTGCGCCTAAATGGACTGGGCCACGCCAAAATCATGATGAAGCGGCAGGTGTTGACCCTACCCGACTATTTTCGTCCAACGAAGCTGTGGGACTTGCTGGTCCTCAACGAAGGACGGTTGGTCGCCGCCCTGGAGTTCAAGAGCCAAGTCGGGCCATCCTTCGGTAACAACACCAACAATCGGGCAGAGGAAGCCATCGGCACCGCTCACGACTTGTGGACCGCGTACCGTGAGGGGGCCTTCGGCAAGGATGCGGCGCGACCGTTCGTCGGATGGCTGATGCTGCTCGAAGATGCGCCTGGCTCGCGTGCCAAGGTGCGAGATACATCTCCTCATTTTCCGATCTTTGCCGAGTTCAAGGATGCCAGCTACGCCGAGCGCTACAACTTGCTGTGTCGCAGGCTCGTTCAAGAACAGCTATATTCCGCGGCAACCATTCTGGTTTCGCCTCGCACCGCGGTTGACACCGGCGAGTTCGCTGAACTGAGCGAATTGTCAGGCATGCGAGCGTTTGTGGCTGGGTTTGCTGCTCATGTTGCGGTGGAGGCCGCTCGTCAGTAATCATTATAAAACGAAGGGCATGGTCCCGTGCTTCTCAGCAGTAGTCATGGCGTGGGCCACCTGGGGGCTGATTTCTAGCATTTGTTCCAGGCTCAGGACGCCCGCGCGGGCGACACGGTAGGCCAAGGTCTCGTCCTCGACCCGTTCCATGGCGTAGAAGCACTCGTTGAGATCCTCGTAGGGCACGCATACATCGCTACATCTAGTCGCTGCTGTTTTTAGGGAACGAGACACAAACCGCTGGCCTGAACTTGCAGGTTCAACTTGCCCGAGCCGTCGCCGCCAGTGAGGATGTCGGTCGCTACGGCGTCGCCAACCAGCCGTTCCACCGCATCTCGTAGAGGACGTGCACCGAGGCGCGGGTGATATCCAACGCGAACCAGATAGTTGAGCACTTCCTCACCCACGCCGATCCTGTGTCCGCGCGCGGCGTAGAATGCGATTTCCTCCTCCAAACGCAGCCGGGCAATCTCAACCTGCACGTCGTAACTCAGACGGTTGAACACCAGCTTTTCCGTTACGCGGGCGTAGAGTTCCGGGCGCAACGACTGCTGGGCGCGGGTGAGCACGTGTCGCTCCATCGTCGCGTAGCCAGAATGGTGCAGTCCCATGACCTCGGCGGAGCCCATATTGCTCGTCATCACGATGTAGCAGCGGCTCAAGTCGAGGGTGTTGCCGTCTGCCAGCGTCACGCGCGCGGCGTCGAGCATCTGCAAAAACAAGTCGAGTACGCGGGGATGCGCCTTTTCGATTTCGTCGAAGAGCAGCGTGGCAACCGCGCAGCGGTCCAGCGCCGCACCCAGCAATCCCCGCTCGCCCAGGTGTTCGCCGAGCAGCAGACCCACCGCGTTCTGGTTCTGGTATTCGCTCATGTCGAAGCGCTGCATGCTGCCGCTTCCGAGCAGGTATTCGCTGAAGCATAACGTCAGCTCGGTCTTGCCGACACCGGTTGGTCCCAGGAAAAGAAAACTCGCCTTCGGCCGGCCGGATTTCGTTAGCCCAAGTTCCGCGCGCTGGAGGACGGCGGCTACTCGCGCGATCACCTCGGCTTGTCCGCGGATGCGAGAGGTGAGGTGTGCTGGTAGCTGGGCGAGGCGTTCTTTGGCGGGGGCGGCAGCGGTGGTCATGGTCGGGTGCAGGAAATCAATTGGTGTACGGCCGGATGAATTCTTTGGCGTGCGACCCAGAGTGTTCGCAAAAGTGGCACCCATGCAAAGCACCTTGCTCTTCCCGTACATCAAAACCGCCGCCGCCACGTTCTTCACCGCCACCTCCGCACCCAAGTTCAGTGCGGGGTTGCTCAACCTCGGGTTTGTCCTCGCGCAGGCGGGCGGCACCGATTTCTCTTCCGGCGCTTCCACCGCGCTGACCACCGTTATGCAGATCGGCTTTTTGATCGGCGTCGTCGTGATCGCCGGCGGGGGCATGGCCATCCGTGGCGGACGGGCCGAGGAAGGCAAGATGGCCATCGTCGGCGGCCTCATCATCGCGGGCGCTCCGGCCATCCTCAAAGCTCTCTACACCGCCTTCGGCCTGAGCGGATCGTCCGTGTCTGTCGGCCAATAATTGCGCGCTAATCCACTCGTACTCACCTCAATCTTTTATGAACGAGCACGGCGGCCTGCGCTTTACCGAAACCAACAGCGGCGAGGATTCGGAAGGCTCGATCTGGGGCATGGAGGGCTCGTCCTTCTTCGCCCTGATCGTCGGAGCCGCCCTATCCGTCGGCATCATGCTCGTGATGTTCACCTCGATGGGCGCGTCGTTTAGCGCGTCTGCCGGAGTGGCGGCCGTGCCGCTCGCCCTGACGCTCGCGTACGTGTTCGGCTTCAAAAACGGTCGCCCGGCGGGCTACGCGCTCGACAAGCTCGAACTCGCCATCGTCGGACGCCGCTGGGCTCCCGACGCCAAACGGCAGCCACGGCACTTTTCCAAGCAAAACTAAAATCCCCTCCATGCTCGAACAGGCTCCCAACGGATTTTTCGCCCGCGACCTCCTGATTTTCGGCTCGCTCGACAAAGGCGGGATCGTCGCCAAAGGCTTCACCTTTGAGGCTCCCGACTTCCAGAACGCGGACGACCTCGAACTCAACCGTTTCCACGACCAGATTGCGTTGCTCCTGGCGACCCTCGGAGCGAACCAGCGCCTCCAGGTGCAGTGGTGCTGCGACAGCGACTACCGGCAGGAGCTGCTGCGTTACCGCGAGCACACGCAGGCCAGCGACAACGCGTGGACGCGCCGCAGCCGCAACGAGCGTTTCCTGCGGTATTGGAACGCCATGAAGGAGCGCAAGCTCCGCCGCGAAAAGCTCACCCTTTTCCTGAGCCGCCGGATCGAGGCCGGACCCGGCATCAAGCTCACCGGTGCCGCGTTGCAGAATTACTACGACAAGCTGCTGACCGAACTCGGCAGCGAATTTCAGCAATTCCACGAACTCGCCTCTTCCATCTTCACGGGCCAGGGCGCACGCGTGCTGCCGATGGGTGACACGGAGCACTTCCGCAACTTCCACCGCTTCCTCAACCCCGCCGTCACGTCACGGTTCGACTACGATCCGCTCGCCACGTTCCGCCCGGAAAAGTCCATCCAGGAAAACTGCTGGCTCTCGGAGTGCGTCGGCCTGCCGGACTCCGGTTTGTTCATGGACTGCCACTACCACGCCATTCTGACGATTCGCCGCTGGCCTAAGGGGGCGT
>CAXTVY010000044.1:0-22600 GCA_964247665.1 uncultured Chthoniobacterales bacterium
GTGTAGTGGTCGTATGCGCTCACCGGGGCCTTCTGGTCGGCGAACCGGCCAATGAGGCGCGAGCAAGCCTCGGAGGCTCGCTGCCGATGGAAAGCCTCTGCCACTGCAAGCTCGGCGTCCTTCGTGGCGAGTGCGTCGGCCGCCCAATGACGACGAACCTCGCCGAGCGGAAGATGATCGGTCTCGCTGTCGATGCCGACAAAGGGCAGGAAATCGGCGTCGAACTCGCCAAGACCGACGCGGTGAGAAAGCGAAGCAAGCAGACGCGACCCCTCGATAACGCCGGAACGACCCTCAAGAATGTCCCGAGCGACGGTGACAACCTGCTGGCGGTTGCTGAAGATGATGAGTTCAGGCAGCGACATGGCGCGAAGACACCTAACAGGTAATAGGCATCCCAGTGATGCAAATCAAGGCGTCGTAGCGAAGGTCAAAATCTACTGTCCTAAAAACGTTCGTTTTTGACCCGAGGAAGCGCTCTCCGTGAAAATGGGTGTTTCAAAGCGCCGGGTTGTGCCAAAACTCGTCCCACCATCAACATCTCAAGATCCGCGCGCCGAGATGAGTCTTGAGGCAGCTATTTTACCTGTTGAGTCGGATGGAACGCTGCCGTTTCCAGGCACGGCAGAGCCAGACACATTCCGTCCAACCGCCTTTCCGCTCCACCCCGATGGTACTTACCGTCAGGCGGCTTCGTTTGGTTTCATTGTGACGCTACGCCCCGTGCTCGACAGCGTTACACGGTGAAAGTATTCTTTTGGCTCGTATGCCACCAGTCACCGAAGCCGAAACCCAGTCCACCCTCCTGGAAGCCGTGCGCGCTCTGCCCTCGGAAAGTCAGCGCGCCGTTCTGAGCTACGCCTTGTTCCTGCGCCACCAGGAAGAGGCACATCACACGGACGCCGACGAGGCGGAATGGGACCAGCATTTCAGCCAGCCCGGGAAGCTGGCACGGTTTGCACAGTGGGCGAAGCAATCCCTCGACCAACACCCCGCCGAACCGCTCGACGAGTCCCGGCTGTGATTTCACACGCCAACGCGACGTTCTGGACGCTTTACCACGCGCTGCCCGCGTCGGTGCGGGCCCAGGCACGCCAAGCCTTTCACCTGTTCCGCGAGAACCCGGATCATCCCGGCCTGCGCTTCAAGAAGCTCCACAGCGCCTACCCGCTCTGGTCGGTGCATTTCGGCGACGGTTACCGTGCGGTCGGGCAGAGAGAAGGAGACACGGTCACCTGGCTCTGGGTCGGCACGCATCAGGCCTTCGACAAGTCGTTCTGAGTACCGCCGGTCGAGCCAGCGCCGGGCAGACAAAGCGGTGCAAGCAGCGGTTGAGCACCGTGCGGTCCCCCGCCCTACCGCTCCGCAGTTGCGCCAGACGGTATTCCGGGGCTACGTTTCGCGGTCGTCCTCGCCTTTTCAATGACTTCTGTGCCCGCCCTTTCCGTTGTCGTGCCGCTCTATAACGAGGAGGAAAACGTTCCCATCCTCCAGAAAGAGCTGGCCGCCGCGCTCAACGGGCTGGACTACGAAATTCTCTTCGTGGACGACGGCTCGCGCGACCGCACCCGCGCCAGCATCCAGCCGGACCCGGCGGGCCGGGTGCGCGTGCTCGCCTTCGAGCAGAACGCCGGGCAGAGCGCCGCCATGTACGCCGGGCTGCACGCCGCGCGCGGCCGGGCCGTGGCCCTGCTCGACGGCGACCTCCAGAACGACCCCGCCGATATCAGGAGGCTCCTCGCCGAGCTGGACCGCGATGCGGCCGACCTCGTCTGCGGCTACCGCGCCCGGCGCAAGGACACCGTCGTCAAGCGCATCACCAGCCGCGTGGCCAACTTCGTGCGCAGCCGCTTCGCGGGCGACGGGGTGCGCGACACGGGCTGCACGCTCAAGGCCATGCGCCGGGAGTGCGTGTCGGCCCTGGTGCCCTTCACGGGGATGCACCGGTTCATCCCGGCGCTGGTCAAGGGCGCGGGCTACCGGCTCGTGGAGGTGCCCGTCAACCACCGGCCCCGGCAGTTCGGAGTCAGTAAATACGGACTGGGCAACCGCGCCCTACGGGCCACCGTCGATATGTTTGGGGTGCGCTGGCTGCTTTCCCGCCAACTGCGCTACCGCATCGCCCCCGCCGCTGACAACCCGCTTTCCGATCCCGCCGCCCCTGCCTCTGTTCCCACCGCCTGAATTGCCATGAAATCCCTGCTCCTTTCCCTGATTGTCTCCGGCGCGCTGACCGCGACCGTCGCCCGCGCTCAGACCCCCACCCCGGCCACAAGCCCCGAAGGGGCAGCGACGCCCGCCGCCGCACCGGCAGCCGAGCAGCCCCAACCCGCCGCCACGCCCGCGCTCTCCGAGGACGAAAAGGCGCTACTCAAGCTGGAGCAGGACTGGGGCGAGGCCACCATGAAGGGCGACGTGGCCTTCGTGGACCATTCCGAGGCCGACGAATACGTTTACACCGACCCGAACGGCCAGATGTCCAACAAGAAGGATAGTCTCGAAGCCACCAAGGCGGGCGCGGCCAAGCTGGATTCCTTCAAGATCCGTGACGTGAAGGTGCACGTTTACGGCGACACGGCGGTGCTGACCGGCCAGACGCAGCTCAAGGGCAAGGGCGACGACGCCGACATGAGCGGAGATTTCCGCTGGACGGACGTGTTCATCAAGCGCGACGGCCGCTGGCAGGCCGTGGCCAGCCAGGCGACAGCGATCCAGTCGGCGGACCCGGGTGGAAACTGAGCCATCATCAACGCGCAGAGCGTGTGGGAGTCGCCCGGAGAGCGATTCTTACCACCTCTGACAAATACCTGCGGTGAGTCAGAACGGGAACAAATCCTCTTGCTCTGCTGCCGGTTTGCCCGCCGCGACACCCTTGGCCTCGGCGCGCACCTCGGAGAGCATCGCGCGGAACTCGCACCGCTCCAGTGCCTTGATTAGTTCGTCGTAGCGCGGCTGGATCGTCAGTTCCGCCAGCGGCACGGGCAGCGGCAAGTCCGTGTCCAGACGCACCATCTCGCGGTTCTGGAGGATCTGTGCACAGGCGTCGCCGATCTTGGTGCGCAGCTTCTCGTTTTTGATCTTCCCCACGTCCGCCAGCAGCTTGTCGAGGTTCCCGGCGTTCTGGATGAGCGTCGTCGCGGTCTTGGGGCCGACGCCCGGGACCCCCGCGATGTTGTCGCTGGCGTCGCCGCTCAGGGCCAGCACGTCGAGGATGCAGGGCGGCGGCACGCCCCATTTTTTCTGGATGTTCTCCGGGGCTAGCAGCGTGAACTGCTGCTCGGGCGAGGGCAGGTCGGCTTTGGCGGTCGAATACACGAGGATGTCGTCCTCCACGAGGGAAAGCAGGTCTTTGTCGTTCGTCGCCAGAATGACCTCCAGGCCCTCACCGTGCGCCGTGCAGGTGTAGGAAGCCATCAGGTCGTCGGCCTCCGTGTCGGGCAGGGAAACGCCGTGCAGGCCCAGCAGGGGCACGAGATCGCGGATGAAGGGCATCTGCGGGGACATCTCCTCGGGCATGTCGGCGCGGTGCTGCTTGTAGCCGGGCTGCAACTCGGTGCGCCGGGCGGGCAGCCCCTGGTCCCAGCAGACGGCGGCCAGATCGGGCTGCAGGTCCTTGAGCATCCGGCGCACGGTTTTGACGAAGCCGAAGATGGCGTTCGTCGGCTGCCCCTGGGAGTTGGTCAGGCCCCGGATGGCGAAAAACGAGCGGTAGGCGTAGTAGTTGCCGTCGATGAGAAGCAGTTTTTTTGGCATGGACAAGGGGGGCGCGCGCTGTGAGCAGGCACGGCCTTCGCATCTTTCACCGGCCGGGGCAGCCCGTCCACTTTTTTCCCTGTCCGAGAGGCAGGGGCGCATCTTGCAACAGGGCCGCGACTAAGATAACTTTCACGATCATGGCAGATAAACACTTCGAGTCCGGAGGCGAGGAGCGGGTCTGGGACGAATACGACTGGGAGCGCTTCCTCCAGCAGCAGGATCGCAAAACCGAGAAGTACATGGAACTGCTCGAGCGGTATCTCGACGATCCCAACCGCGACCAGATCATTGCCAAAGAAATGGGCTGGCACCACCTCCTGGACGAAACTGGCAAGGACTGGAGCGCCAACCTGGACACCCTCTTCGACCAGCGCAACGGCGCGGCCAGCGGCCCGGTGAAGGAGGACGGTGAAGACGAGGACAGTGAAGACGAGGACGACGAGTTCGAGGAAGCGGACGACGAAGACGAGGATGAGGACGAAGAAGATTTCGACGACGATGACCTGGACGGCGAGGACGAGGAGGAAGAGGACGAAAAATCCAACAATCGCTACGACCGCCACCCCCTCTACCAAGCAGCGAGCGCCCTGACCGTTTACCTGGACCAGGTGTTCGATGAGCAGGACCCCATCTCCCAGCATCCGGCCGCCGTGCGCCTGACGACCAGCGCCACGCTGGCCAACGTCAAGCTGGCCGCGGCGCTTTCGGACGACGACGTGGACGAGTTAGGCATGAGCATCGCGTACCTCAAGCGGGCGCTCAAGGCCATCACCAACGCGCTGGACGCCACGGCGCAATGCGAGCAGGAGCAATTGATCGATGCCCCCCTGGCACAGGAACTACGCGGGCGGGTCTTCCAGGTGCGTGACGGCGTCGTGTCGCTCATGGGACTCTACCGCAGCGAATGGCGTCGGCGATTCGGACACGGCCACTAGGCCAAGGCGCGCCGTAAATTTCCTGTCACCGGAGGAGGCAGATATTCTCCTCTCCCCCTACCGGCCCGGGCCACCCAGCGCGTTTTGCACATTTTTTGAATGGAGAAAGGGACGGCACCGTCAGACTTATCGAAAGGCGAGAAAGGTTTGCCGTCTTCCACCGGTGCCGTGGAGACAGATGACCTTGAACTCGTCCGGCGCTGCCAGGCGGGTGATGATGGCGCTTTCGACGAACTGGTCGTCAAATACCGCAATCGCGCTTTTGCCATGATCTACCACCTGGTCCACAACGAACAAGATGCCTGGGACCTGGCGCAGGACGGGTTCGTCAAGGCGTGGAAATCCATCGACCGCTTCCGGGCGCAGTCGAGCTTTTACACCTGGTTGTACCGGATCATGAACAACGTGGCCATCGACTGGCTGCGCAAGCGCCACATCCAGGGCGGGCAGGAGTTCGACGACAGCATCGCCCTGCACGACCTGGAGCCCGGCTCGGACCTCGCGCCCAAAAGCGAGCCCCTACCGCTCAAGAAGATGGAGCACCGCGAGGTGCGCCAGCGGATTGATCTGGCGATCAGTAAACTTTCCCCTGAGCACCGGACGGTGATCCTGCTCAAGGAGATGGAAGATTTGCAGTATCACGAGATCGCCGAGACGGTGGGTTGTTCCATCGGCACGGTGATGAGCCGCCTCTTTTACGCCCGCAAGAAGCTGCAAACCCTCCTGAAAGATGTCTATGAAAACCTTTGAAGAACGCTACACCGCCTGGATTGATGGCCAGCTCGAAGGCAGTGCGCTCACGGCGTTTGAACAGGAACTCACGCGCCGGGCCGCCGCCGGGGAAGCCCAGGCCGACCGCAAGGATACCCAGTCGTTGCGCCACTTGCTGCGCAGCCACTTGGAAGCGCCCGTGCTGACCAACCCTGAGTTCTTCAGCCACCAGTTGCGCCAGCGGCTCAACGGCGAGCGCACCGGCACCGCCGGCCGCGCTGCAGCCTCGGCTCCGGCCTCACGGGGCGGGCTGTTCTCGTTTTTTCCATGGTCCGTGGCGCGTCTGGCCGGGACGGGCGCGGCGTGCCTGTTCGTGGCCGGGGCGCTCTACTACGGGCTGGAGCCCGGACCGGCGTCGATGGGCAACCAGGCGAAGGTGGTCGTCCAGCCGGTGACGCCAGCGGTCCAGCCGCAGTCGCCGGGCGATTTGCCTGCGGCGGTACCCGCTCCCGCGCAGGCGCGTGACCCGCAAGCTTCGCCCCTGTTTGCCAAGGCCTCACCGACCCCGGTTCCCCTCTTCGACGATTCACCGGACATACAGGTGCATGGCGCGTCCCCCGCGTCTCCCGCCTCGGCCACTGCGCTGATCTACCCGAAACCGAACGTCAACGTCCTGTGGACGAACGGCCTGGATTACCTGCCCGACGTGCCCGGTGTGGCCGGGACGCCTGCCAGTGCTGCCACCCCTGCCCCGGCTCCGAGCGCCAGTGCCGCCCCGTAACGGCGCACGACCCGCTCCTGCGCCCGACCGTACCCGCCGATGACCCGCCGCCAATCCTGGCCTTCGTTCCTGGGGGCAGCCGTCTGCCTGTGGCTGGCGGTGGGATGGTGGACGCTGCCCTCTACGGCAAGTGCCCAGGGGCCGGACACTCTCTTTGGCGCGCTGGTCCTGGCCACGAAGTCCGACCATCCCCAGCCGCCGCCGGAAGCGCTGCACGGGCAGGCAAAGAACCTGGAGGAAGTGTTCGGCTACAACGACTTCAAGTTGCTGGGAGAGCAGACCAAGGTCGTCAAGACCGGCCAGGAAGACTGGCTGGTCCCCAGCCGCCAATTCTTCTTGCGGGTGGACACCAAGAATCCGGTCCCCGGCGGGTACGCGCTCGGCCTGCAATTGCTCCAGCAGGATCGCGTGATGGTCGAGGCGGACGCCAAACTCAGCCGGGAACGGCCACTCTTTATCCGGGGGCCGTTTGTCGGACACGGCCAACTACTGATCCTATTGATGGTGCTTTAAATTCGGAATAAGCCCCCGGGAACGCCGATTTTAGTTTCAGGAGTTTTAGTTGTCCCGGTTGTTTCAGGAACGCCGGGCGCGTCAGGATCGTCGGCCGTTTCAATCGGCGGCAACTACGGAACCCTCCAGCGATTCGGCAAGTTGGAGGGCCTTGACCTCCGCCAGCAACCGCCCCAGTTTCTGGTGCGCGGCGCGTCCGACTGCCGTTTCGACCCGACGGCCGAAGATGCCAAGCAGCCGTCCGGCGGTCGCGGCGGTCTTGGGCAGCTTGGGTGAATGGACCCGGTCGCTGAGGTTGTCGTAGAGGTCGGCCATCTTGGCGATCATCACCTGCTCGGGAGCCTTGCTCAACCGGGCGGCGTAGTCCTCCTCGCGCTCCTTTTTGGGGAGCATGACGTTCTTGGTCAGCAGGATCACGTAGTCGGCCACGCGGGTGCCGAACAGGGCGGCGACCTCGTCATAGTCCGTGGCCGTGTCCTCAATGGTGTCGTGCAGCAACGCGGCCGTGAGCACGTCTTCGTCCGTGACGCCGAACTCGTGCGAGAGGATCAGCGTGACCCGCGCGACGTGCGAGAAGTACGGCGTCAGGTTATCCGCGCGCGTCTGGCCCTGGTGCTTGCGGGCCGCGAAGCTCGCCGCGCGCAGCACGGCCTGAAATGGGTTGGCTAGCGCGGCCACCTCTGGCCGGGCCGCCACGGCGACGACGGCCGCCTCTTTCTTACGGACGACGGGTTGCTTCCGGCCTCGTTGGGCGGCGGAGAGTTTGCGCATCAGCTTCTTTCGTAGTCCACTCAAAGTTCGGATGATAATTGCTCCTAACCTTCCTCCAGCAGCTTCTATTCTAACGGGTGGGTAAAAGCAAGCGATGCTTTTGTGACATTCGCGGGTCAGCGCGGCCACGTTGTCGCCTCACATCGGGCATTCCCCGATGTTTTCAGAAGGCCAACCCAAAACTGAACTGGAACGCCCCGAACGCCTCGTTGCGGCCCGGGCTCGGGTTGACGCCGTAGTCCATCCGCAGCGGGCCGATGGGCAGATTATAGCGGATGCCCGCGCCCACGGCGTAGTGCTCGCCGCCGAACCCGAACTCGTCCGCCCGCTCGCGCAGGTTGCCCGCGTCCACGAACACCGCCCCCTTCAAATCCGCCGCCAGCTTGAGCGGGAACTGGTACTCCACGTTAGCCAGCGTGTACGCCTCGCCGCCGATGGGCTCGCCCGACGTGTTGTGATCGTAGGGGCCCAACTGCCGCTCGGCGTAGGAACGCACCGTCGTGCTGCCGCCCAGGAAGAAGCGCTCGTCGATGGGCAGCATCGACCCCTTGAGTACCTCCGGCGTCTTGGGGTCGCGGTCCGAGTCCACGCGGAACTGGCCGCCCGACTCGCCGTAGGGTTTGATGATGCCCGCGCGGAATCCCACCAGCAGCAGCGTCTTGCCCGGCAGCGGCAGCAGGTAGGTCGCGCGGAACGTCCCGCGCACGTAGTCCACGTTCCCGCCTAGGGCGCTGGAGGCCACGTCCACCGTCCCGTTGGTCACGAACCCTTTCGTGGGTGCCACGGGGTTGTCCCGCAGATCCAGGCTGGCCGTGGCACCGATGGCATCGACGGTGTAGCTCTTGGGCCCCAGGTTGAAATCCTGCACGTCGTACTTGGTGATGGTGACGCTGTTGCTTTCCACGAAGATGCTGGCCTTGAACTTTTTGGTGAACGCGCGCGAGAACTGCGCCGACGCGCCCACCTGCTGCTTCGTGTAGGCGTCCAGATCGCGGGTGAGCGCGTGGAGGCTCAGGCGCATCTCCACGTCGCTTTCCAGCAGGTAGGGATCGACGTAAAGCAGCTCGCCGGAGATCGTGCGCGTCGAGTAATCCAGCGTGAAGGAGATCGGGCGGCCCGTGCCCATAAAATCGCGGTCGCGCAGTTCCACGCCGAAGATCACGCCCTCGAACGTGCCGTAGCCCAGCGAGAAGCCGACCTCCCGGCCCTTGGCCTCCTTCACCCCGATGTCCAGGCGCAACGTGTCGTCCGCCTGCGGCACGGGCTCGACCCGCAACTGGGCAAACAGGCCGGTGCGGATCATCGCCTGGTAGAGTTCGTCCAGCTTGGCCGGGTCGTACACCTCGCCCGAGAGCTGCTTGAAGCGGTTGCGCAGGTATTCGGGCTTGAGCCGGTCCGTGCCCACGATGCGCGAGCCGTCGAAGTGGAACAACGGCCCCGAGTCCACCTGGAGCGTCGTGGGCACGCGGCCGTCCGGCCCGGCGCTGACGGGGTCGCTGACGGCGGTGACCTTCGCGTTGAAGTACCCGTGTTTCTTGTAGTAATCCTCCAGGGTACGCGCCATGCCGTCGACCCGCTGACGGGTATACGGCAGCGGGATCTGGTCGGCGATCAGGCCGCGCATCTCGCGTTCGGGGAACACCAGCGGCCCCGCGAGCGCGACCGGGCCGAAGCGGTAGCGTTGTCCTTCCACGATGGGCACGGTCAGGTTGGCGCGCGTGCGGTTGTTCGTGTACACGGTGGCGGGCGTGCCGACCTGCGCCTGGAGATAACCCTCTGACAGATAGAAGCGCTGGACGAGGTCGGTGCCTTTCTGCACGTCGGTCTCGACGTAGGGCAGATCCTGGCGCGAGGACGGGAAACGTTCGCGCGTCTGGCCGATGATGTATTGTTTGAAGTTGTCCGTGTTCGGGTAATGGTCGTTGCCCGTGAAGCGGATGTCGCCCAGGACCACCAGCGGGCCTTCCTTGACTTCCAGGCGCAGGTTCTGCGGGCTGGCGATAACGTAATTGACGTTGACGAACGTGTAGCCGTTCTTGCGGTAGAAGAGTTCCAGGAAGAACGCGCAATCGTCGGCGGCGGCGGGCGAGAGACCGTCGTGCTGGATGGTGTCGAGCGGGTCGAAGAGGGTGTCGCGCAGTTCGGCCTCGGTGAAGCCGGTGACGCCGACGAAGTTGACCGTGACGTTGCCCGCCTGCGTGACGGTGGCCGCGCCCTCACCGGCCTTGGGATGAAAAAGCGAGCAGCCGGAGAGGAAGAGAAGGCAGAAGGCAGAAGGCAAAAGGCAAAACGCGGAAGGCGGAAGGCGGAGTTTCCGGGCAGACGCGCGCAAAGGCCCCGCCAGAGAGCGTCCGGAGAACCAATCGACAATGAGCGCGCCGAAAGGAAGCACGTGCGCCGTTCGAGGCTCCGTCCTTCTGCCTTCCGCCTTCTGCCTTCTGCCTTTTGCCTTCATCCTTTTGCCTCTACCGGAACCGTACCAAATACTTGATCCGCCCGCGCAAGTCGCCCTGGATGCCCAGGTCGGCCACGAAGTCCACCGTGTCGGTGAGCTTGAACGTCGCGGCCACCTGCTGCTTGCCCGTCGCCGGGTCCGTCGCGCCCGCGTCGACGTTCACCCGGTCGGCGAGGGTGCTCTTGGGCTCGTCGCGCGCGCTCGTCTTTTTCTTGAACGTGCGGCGGTAGAGGTCCTGCACCACGAGCAGCGTCGCCTTGCCCGCCAGCGCCTCGCCGCTGCCGGTGAGTTCCGCCGTGGTCGCGCCCGTGGCGAGCAGCGAGACGATGTCCTGCTGCCCCAGCGGCGGGTCGCTGGAAAACGTGATCTTCGGGTCGTGCGCGCGGCCCGAGATGAACACCGACACCAAGTACTCGCGGATCTGCGACGTGCCCGTGAGGTTGAGCACCGGGTTGAGCGGCTGATCGGGCGTGAAATTGACGTTGCCATTGTCGATCTCCAGGCGGCTGAAGGGCAGCGAGGCGACGAGGTTCGTGACGTTCACGTTGCCGTCCAGCAGCGGCGCGCCGCCCGTGCCGCGCACGTTGAGGTCCACCAGCGCCTGCCCGTTGGCGAGGTTGCCGCGCACGAGGAACGGATCGTCCGTGCGGATTTTCAGGTTGAGCTTCCAGTCCCGGATCGGCGGCGCGCTGACCCCGATGGACCCCGGCCCCTGGTCGCCCGCCGGGCCCGTGGACGGCGGGGCCGGCGCGGGCTTGCCGGGCGTGCCGATGGGCAGGATGTCGATGTCCTTGAGATACCGGCTTTTCGTGATGCCGACCGTGCCCTCGACGCTCGCCGTGGCCAGCGGGCCCGTGACGCGCACGTCGGCGTTGACGCGCGCCGTGACGTTGTCGTCGCGCGCGGCGAGCACGTTGTTCGCCGTCGCGTGCAGGGCGAGCGCCGGGGCCGAGAGCGTCGGGAAATCCACCCGGCCGTCCAGGTTGATCTTGCCGCCGCCGATCTCGCCGCCGAACCGCTCGAAGACCAACTGCTTGTTCGTAAAGTTGAGCCGGGCGACGAAATCCCGGATGCTCGGGATCGTGATGTTCTCGGCCCGGGCGGCGGCGATGTCCAGGCCGACGCTGCCGCTGAACTGCGGCTGGCCGACCGTGCCGCCCACGCGCACATCCGCCGACACCTCCCCCTGGATGAAGCGGACGGCCTTGCTGATGCCCGCCAGGAAGCCCAGGCCCGAGCGCGGGAGCTGGATCGTCAGCGCCACGGGCGTTTTGGGATCGAGCGCCTTCTTCTCGGCGATGAGCTTGAGGTCCAGCGGCAGGTTGCCCTTGATCGTCAGCGGCTGGATCTGCGGCTGGCGCACGACGGTCAGCAGGTCCAGCCGGTTGTCGTGCAGGGTCAGACTCACGTCGGCGTCAGCGGGCTTGACCACGTCCCTTTGTGGCAGGTGGATGCCCCGCGCCTGGAACTTCACGCCCGCGAGGATCTTCGACAGGCTGCCGTGGGCGTTGATGCCCAGTTCAATCGTGCCGACCACCGGACTCTTCTTGTCCTTGTCGAAACCCTGCATCAACGCGGGGATGGACAGCGGCTTGCTGGCGATGTTCACGTCGATCTTGTCCAGGTCGGGCACGGGGCCGCCGGGGGCGGAGAGCTTCGTCAGGTCGAGCGGGATCTGCGCGTAGCCCGAGAGCAGCTCCAGGTTGCCCTGCTTGAAGTGGAGGTTGTCCAGCCGGGCGAGCGCATCCTTGAGCGCGAGCGTGCTGTTGTACTCCAGGCCGTTGGTGCTGACGTACATCTTGGGAAAGTCGATGACCGTTTGCGAATATTGCCCTTCGATGTCCGCCTCCAGCGGGCCGACGGCGTTGTACTCGACCTTGTGCGCCACAATCTTGCCGCCGCCGGAGAATTTCGGGCCCGCCGGTCCGTGGTCGAAGTTGCCCTGCGCCTGCCATTGTACGGCCAGCGCGCCGCCGAGCTTGACTGGGATAGGTTGGGCGATCTCCGCCCGCATCGCGGGCGTGCCTGCCGTGCCCTTGACAGCCACCTTGACCTTGCCCGCGCTCGTATTGGTGATGACGCTGGGCACCTGCGACTTGCGCACGTTGCCGGTCTTGGGTCCGTTGATGTCCTCCGGGACGGGCGTGGTGCCTTTGGAGGCGGCCTCGATCTTGGCCTGGGTTTCCTTCTTGGTGGTGTCGGTCGTGTTGATGAGCGGCAGGAACGCGCTGAGGTCGGCCAAGTTGACGTTCAGGCTGGCCTGGTAGTCGAACGGGGCCTTTGTGCCCGCCTGCCCGCTGATGTCGATGGTGTTCTTGCCGTCCACGCGAATTTGCAGCGTCTTGATGATCGCCCGGTCGTGGTCCGCGACGATGTGGCCCTCGATTTTCTCGATCTTGGCCCCCTTGGCCTGGAGGTTCGCGCCGTTGAGATCGACGGTGCCTTCGAGCGACTGGTCATTGGCCTCGGGCGACGAGGCGAGGTGCCCCTTGGCACTGGCCTGGAGCCGGAACGTGCCGCCGACCTGGTTGCTGGCGGTGGCCTTGGCGGTGGCGGCAGCCTTGGCGGCATCGGCGGCGGCCTGGCCCGCGTTGGCCTTGGCGGCCTGCGCCTTGCCGGTGGCGGTGTTCGCCGCGGCGGCGGTGGCGTCCTTCGCGGCGAGCAGCCCGGCGAGCGAGCCGAGGTCGGGCAGGTTGATGTCCAGGAACCCTTCGTAGGGGTGGTTGCCGTCGATCCCGGCGTTGCCGCCGAAGGTGATGGTGTTGCGCTCGTCGAGCTTGATCTCGCCCGTCTTGATCGTGGCCTTGTTGCCGGTGAAATCCACCAGCGTGTCGATGCTCTGGACCTTGACGCCCTTGGCGGCGATGGCACGGCCGGTGACGGCAAGGTCGGCGTCGAGCTGCTGATCCTTGGCGTCGGGCGAGGTGGGTCCGTGGCCGTTGAAGTTGCTGTTAATGTGGAGACTGCCCGCGACCGGGTCGGTGATACCGTTGGCGGCGAGGGTCGGGCCGAAGCGGGAAAGGTCGGTGAGGTTGACGGCGACGCCGCCTTGGAACTGGTAAGGCGGCTGGAGCCTGCCGACTCCGACGAGGTTGATGCTGTTCTTGTCGTCGAACACGATCTTGCCCGCCGTGACGGTGGCGACGTTATCGACGATGCCGACCGTCACGTCGGCAGTCTGAACGGTTGCGCCCTTGGCTTTCAGGTCGCGCGCCTGGAGGTCGAACCCGCCGCCGTAGTTGCCGTTACGAAGCTGGACGCTGCCCTTGGCGTTCAGGCTGCCGGTCAATGGCAGCGGCAGCGTCGCGGGATCGGCGGCGAACTGCGTGACATCGGGGAAGGCGATGCTCAGGCGGGCATCGACGGGCTGCGTCTTGAGGTTGGCGAAGTCCTCGGGCAGCTCGTAGGTGCCGTCGGCATCAACCCGGTTCGTGCCGCGCGTGATCGCCACCTCGTCGAGCCGGACGTGGGGGCCGTCCGTGGACGCGGTGAGCCGGACGCCGTCGAGCCGGTAATCGGTGTACGTGACGCCATCGACGACGGCGGACACGCGCGTTTGCAGGTTCTCATAAAACTGCTCGTGCGGCGGGGGCGGCGCGCCCGGGGCGGTCGGCGGCGCGGTGGCCCCGGCGGGCAGGACCTTGCCGGAATCCAGCGCGAAATCGACGCTGGTAACGGCGACCTTCTGCGCCGGGATGGCGAAGTCCTGCACGTGACCCTTCAATGTTTCGCTGAACTTGCCGCCGTGCAGCGTGAAGTCGCCCCCGGCCTGGAGCGAACCGGCCATTTCCACGGGCAGTTTCACGGGCAGCTTGGCGAAGTCCGGCGCGGAGATGGAGATCGTGCCGTGCCCGTCAGATTTGGGCAGGTCGGCCATGTTTTCGGCCAGGACGATGTTCGCGGTGGCGGCGACGCGGTTCTCACCGGCCACGGCGTCGGCCTGCTCGACCTGGAGCGTGCCGTTGTGCAGCGAAATGCGCAGGTTCGTGGCGTCGAGGACGGCGTCGCCGAACGACGCGCGGGCGACCCGGCCGTCCACACGGGCGTCCCAGCTTTTGGGTTGGTCGGTCTGACCGTCGAAGCGCACGGACAGGTTTTCCACGGTGCCGCCAAGCGGCGTGGGGAGCGCCAGGAAATCGTGCACGGAGCCGAGCGAGAGATCCCGCAGATCCAGCTTCACGCTGGCCGTGGGCGGCTGCCCGATGCCGTGGATTTGCACGCCCGCGTCGAGCCGACCCTTGAACAGGTCGGCCGCCAGCGTGACGGCCAGGAGCTGCTGGTCCAGCTTGGAGGCGTCGATGCCCAGCAGGCGGAATCGGATGTCGGGCGCGAGGACGAGGTCGGTGAGCTGGAGGTCGCGCTGGCGGTAGCTGGTGTGGGCGGAAACATCCTTCAGGTCGATGATGCCGCCCGGGATGCGCAGTTCTTCCAGGCGCAGTTCGCCGGCCTGCGCGGGGTCGAGTTCGAGGTTGAGGTTCTTGACGAGCAGTCCCTGGCCGACGGCGGCGCTGGTCGTGGCGGCGACCACGGGGGAAACCGGGATGGGCACCAGGGGCGAGGCGGCGGCGGCCTGCCCGGCGGCGGCGGCGGTCTCCTTGGAGGCGGCGCGCAGCAGGAAGTTGACGTTGCGCAGGCTGAGCTGACCCGGGAATGGCAGCGGCGGCAGGGAGAACGGCTCCTTCTTCTTGGGCTTGGAGGGCGGGGCCTTGCTGGGGTCGTAGATCACGTCGGCGTCGTGCAGCGCGACGCTCTCGATGAAGGCCGAGTTGAGCCCGCCGCGGATGAGCGTGGGCAGGCTGTAGTGGAGTTCCAGGTGGCCGACGTTCGCCTTCTCGATGGGGCCGGGGGCGGTGGGCGTGACGTGGAGGTGGTCCACGTGCAGCCCGCCGAAGATGGAACCGCCGATGTCGAAGTCGACCTTGAGGTGCTGGCTGGCGGCGAGCCGGGGCGCGGCCAGCTTGATGAGACCGAAGATGATGGGCCGGTAGAAGACGACCAACAGCCCGAGCAAAATCCCCAGGCCCGCGAGTAAGCGTTTCCACCACGGCCAGCGGCGGCGCGGCGGCGGGGCGGAAGCAGGGGATTTCGGGTCGGTTGGAGCGGCCACGGCGCCCACTTGTACAGGATGCGCGCGGCCGGGGCAACCCCCGTGAGCAGCCCCACGCGGGGCGAGCGCGCAAACCGCTGGAAAAAAGTGCGTTTCCAGACGGAAATTTTACGTTCCGCCCATTGCATTACCCCCCACGGGTACTACGATGCGCGAGCCATGATAAAACAGGGGATCGACTGGGACATCCCGTCCGCCACTTCCGCCTACAACATTGACCGCTGGGGTGCGGGCTACTTCGCCATCAACAGCGAGGGCAACATCCAGGTCACGCCGCTGCAGGGCCAGGGGGCTTCCATCGACATGATGGCCGTGGTGCAGGAAGCGCGCGAACAGGGGCTGGGCTTCCCGCTGGTGATCCGTTTCCAGGACCTGTTGCGCCACCGCGTGCAGACGATCTGCAAGGCGTTCGCCAGCGCCATCGCGGAGGCGGGCTACCAGCAGCCGTACCGGGGGGTGTTCCCGATCAAGGTCAACCAGTTGCGCGAGGTCGTGGAGGAGATCATCGACGCGGGCGCGGAATTCCACTTCGGGCTGGAGTGCGGCAGCAAGCCGGAACTCTTCGCGGCACTGGCCGTGCACCGCGACCTGGAAAGCGTCATCATCTGCAACGGCTACAAGGACGCCGTGTTCATCCAGAACGCGCTGCTCGGACGCAAGTTGGGTAAGCAGATCATCATGGTGGTCGAGAAGATCGAGGAGTTGAAGCAGATCGTCGAGATTTCCAAGGAGATGGGCGTCGAGCCGCTGGTGGGCCTGCGCGTGCGGCTGCAAACGCGCTCCTCGGGCAAGTGGGCGGCGAGCGGCGGCGAGAACGCCAAGTTCGGGCTCTCGACGGCGGAACTCGTCTGGGCCAGCGACTACCTGAAGGAGCAGGGGCTGGGCCATTGCCTGAAGTTGGTGCACTTCCACGTCGGCAGCCAGGTGCCGGACATCGGCACGATCAAACGCGCCGTGCGCGAGGCGGCGCGGTTCTACGCGAAGCTGGCCAAGATGGGCCACGAACTCGAATTCATGGACGTGGGCGGCGGCCTGGGGGTGGATTACGACGGCTCGCGCACCGCGTTCGATTCGAGCACGAACTACACGCTCCAGGAATACGCGCGCGATATCGTCTACAACATCATGGACGTGCTCGACCAGGAGAAGGTGGCCCACCCCATCATCGTCAGCGAGAGCGGCCGGGCGCTGGTGGCGCACCATTCGATGCTCGTCGTCGAGGCGTTCGGCGCGATTGAAAAAGACAGCGGGGCGCGGATCGACGTGACCGACAAGGACGCCAAGCTGGTGCAGGATATTTCCGAGACGCAAAAGAGCCTGAGCAAGGAAAACCGGCTCGAAGCGCTACACGACGCGCAGCAGTACAAGGAGCAGGCGCTGGCGATGTTCGACCTGGGCCTGCTGGACCTCGTGACCAAGGCCAAGGTCGAGAGCATCTACTGGCAGATCGCACGCAACTGCGTGCGCCACTTCGAGGGAATGCGCTACATCCCCGAGGAGGTGCGCGAACTCTCCAACCTGTTGGCGGACCAATACCTGTGCAATTTCAGCGTGTTCCAGTCGCTGCTGGACCATTGGGCGCTGGGGCAGCTTTTCCCCGTGATGCCCATCCACCGGCTCAACGAAGCGCCCGAGCGCAACGCGACGCTGGTGGACATCACTTGTGATTCGGACGGCAAGATCAACAAATTCATCGATTTGCAGGACGTGAAGGACAGCCTTCCCCTGCACGAGCTGCGGCCCGGCGAGCCGTACTACCTGGGCCTGTTCCTCGTCGGCGCATACCAGGACATCATGGGCGACCTGCACAACCTCTTCGGACGGGTGACGGAGGTGCACGTGTTCCTGGACGACGACGAGGACAGCGGGTACTACATCGAGGAGATCATCGAAGGCAGCACGATTGCCAACGTGCTCGCGCTGACGCAGTGGCAGCAGGCGGAACTCTCCCGGTTGATGAAAACGCAGATCGACGCGGCCATCAAGAGCGACCGGCTCAAGCCCAACGAGGCGATGAAGATGCTGGCGTCCTACGAGCGCAGCCTGTCGGGGTACACGTACCTGACGTTCAACGGGAACGGCAACGGGGTCGGCAAGTAATTCCGGGCAGTCAACGAGGTCCTGATCACTCTCCGAGCGACTCTTAAACTGTCTGGAAAAGACGCGCCACACGCCAGACGTGTTCACGACGGATAGGCAGACAGTCAGGGAGTCGCTCGGAGAGTGATCAGGACCTTATAACGACCGGCCGCTTTTCCCGCTTGCGTGCCGGACGCCGAGACCTCCTAATTGGCCGGTGCTTTCTCCGCGCCGTTTCCTCCTCGCTGCTGCCATGGCGGCTGCCCTCATGGTGGGCGGCTGCCGGAAGGCGCTCACGCCGGTCGAGCGCGGCAGCCGCGACCAGATCCTCGAACTCGGCAACGGCGCGGAACCCTCTGATCTCGACCCGCAGATCATCACCAGCACGCCGGACGCCCAGATCGTGCGTGCCCTGGAGGAAGGGCTGACGTGGCTCGACCCGGCCGACCTGCACCCCGTGCCCGGCGCGGCGGAGCGCTGGGACATTTCGCCCGACGGCACCGTTTACACCTTTCACCTGCGCCCGGCCGCCCGGTGGAGCGACGGCGCGCCGGTCACCGCGCAGGATTTCCTCTACGCGTTCCGGCGCATCCTCTCGCCCGCGCTGGGCGCGGAGTATGCCTACATGCTCCACGGCATGGTCAACGCCGAGGAGTTCAACGCCGGGCGGCTCACCGATTTCTCGCAGGTGGGCTGCCGGGCGGTGGACCCGCTCACGCTCCAGATCACGCTGCGGTTTCCCGTTGCTTACTTCCTAAGCCTGCTCTCGCACCAGTCGTGGTTCCCGGTGCGGCAGGCGGTCATTGAGAAGTACGGGCGCATGGACCAGCGCGGCACCCCCTGGACCCGCCCGGGGCACCTCGTGGGCAACGGGCCGTTCCAACTCCAGGAGTGGCGCACGAGCGAGGTCATCAAGGTCGTGCGCAACCCGTACTACTGGGACGCTGCCCACGTGCGGCTCAACGGGATCAATTTTCATCCGGTCGATAACGTGCAGGTGGAGGAGCGCATGTTCCGCGCCGGGCAGCTCCACGTCACCGGCACGGTCCCCAGCGAGAAGATCGTGCCCTACCGGCGCGACCACCCGGACCTGATCCGCACCCCGCCGTTTTTCACCACGTATTTCTACCGCTTCAACACGCTCAAGCCGCCGCTCAACGACCCGCGGGTGCGCCGCGCCCTGGCCATGAGCATCGACCGCCGGGGGATCGTCGAGCACGTGACGCGCGGGGGTCAGACGCCCGCGTTCGGCCTCGTGCCGCCGGGCCTGCCGGGCTACGCGCCCACACCGTGTTTCCACGAGGACGTGGACGCCGCGCGCAAGCTGCTGGCGGAGGCGGGCTACCCCGGCGGGGTCAATTTCCCGCCGCTGCAAATCGTCTTCAACTCCAACGACGTGCACCAGAGCGTTGCCGTGGCGATCCAGGGGATGTGGCAGCAGAACCTAGGGGTCCACGCCGACATACAGAACATGGAATTCAAGGTGCTGGTCAGCGACATGCGCGAGATGAACTACCAGATCGCCCGCTACGCCTGGACGGGCGATTATCCCGACCCGAACAGCTTCATGACACTGATGACCCGGGACGGCGGGAACAACCAGACGGGCTGGGGTGACCCGGAATACGACCGACTGGTGGAGCAGGCCGCCCGCACGGCCGAGCCCGCCGCGCGGATGGAGGTGTTCCACCGGGCCGAGGCGCGGCTGATGGACCAGATGCCGATCCTGCCCATCTATTTTTATACGCATCCGTACCTGATCCAGCCCGGCGTCGAAGGTTGGCCGAGCAACCTGCTCGATTATCATCCGTACCAGCAGGTATGGCTTCGGCCCTGAGGCGAAAGGCAGAAGGCAGAAAGGGAAATGAAGCGAATGAACACTTTTATCCGGCGGATCACGGTGGGGATTTCGGCGGCGGCGATGCTGGCGACGGGCACCGGCTGCCGCCGGACGGAAACCGCCGTGGAACGCGGCAACCACGACCAGATCCTCCATCTGGGCAACGGCGCGGAACCCGCCGACCTCGACCCGGATGTCATCACCGGCACCAAGGAGAACAATATCATCCGCGCCCTGTTCGAGGGCATGACCGGGACCGACCCGGCCACGGGCCAACCCGAGCCGCGCGTCGCCGAACGCTGGGACATCTCGCCGGATGGAAAAGTGTACACCTTTCACCTGCGGCCCGGCGTCAAGTGGAGCAACGGCGACCCGCTGACCGCCGGGGATTTCGTTTACGCCTACGAACGCGTGCTCAACCCGTTGCTGGGTGGAGAATTCTCCTTCTACCTGTGGATCATCCGGGGTGCGCGCGACTATAACCAGAAGCGCACAACCGATTTCTCCCAGGTGGGCGTGCGTGCCCTGGATGACCGCACGCTGGAGATCACGCTAGAGAATCCTGCTCCTTATTTGCTGGAGCTGATGAGTTTCGCGCCGTTCATGCCGGTGCTCAGGAAAGCGATCCAGGCCGCCGGGGGGCAGACGGCGCGCGGTACCGCGTGGACGCGGCCGGGCCACCTGGTCAGCAACGGGCCGTTCCAGTTGGAAGAGTGGACGGTCAACAAGGTCGTGGCGTTGCGCAAGAATCCGCACTACTGGGACGCGGGCCGCGTGCGGCTCAACGGCGTGCGGTTCTATCCGACGGAGAACATCGAGAGCGAGGAACGCGCCTTCCGCGCGGGACAACTCCACAAGACCTACGACGTGCCCTTCGCCAAGATCAATCCGTACCGCCAGGAGCATCCGGAACTCTTGCGGATCGACCCCTACGTGCGCACGCAATACCTGTGCATGAATTGCGAGCGGCCACCGTTCGACCGCCCGGAGGTGCGCCGCGCGCTGGGCATGGCCGTGGACCGCGAAGCCATCGTGCGCAACATCACCCGCGGCGGCGAGCGGGCGGCATATGCGCTGACCGCGCCGGGCATCCCGGGCTACCGCGCGCGGGCGCGGCTGCCGTATGATCCGGCCGGGGCGCGGGCGCTGCTGGCGCGGGCGGGTTTCCCCGGCGGCAAGGGTCTGCCGGACGTGGAGCTTCTCTTCAACACGTCGGATGCCAACCGCGTGATCGCCGAGGCTATCCAGCAGATGTGGCAGACGGAACTGGGCGTCAAAGCCGTACTCTCCAACCAGGAATGGAAGGTGTACCTCAACCGCCGCACGCAGCATGATTACCAGATCTTCGAGGGCGGCTGGACCACCAGTTACCTGGACCCAACGGGCTTCCTGGAGTTGTTCGTCGGCGGGAGCATCATCAATCAATCCGGCTGGGCCAACGCGGGGTTTGATCGCGCGCTGGAGGATGGGGCGCGCACGCTCGACCCGGCGGGGCGGCTGGAGCACATCCAGCAGGCGGAGGAAATCCTGATGGACCAGGCACCGCTGATCCCGCTGTTTCATTATAACCGGGTGTACCTGCTTTCAACCGCCGTGCAGGGCTGGGTGCCCAACCTGATCGATGACCATCCGTACAAGTATCTGTGGCTGAAAGAGTAGGAGGCGGGTTACGGGCTGCGACCCACCACCTGCGACCCGCCTCCCGCCTCCCACCTCCCGCCTTCGCTGGATCAATCAAAAAAGCTGGTATAACCTAGCGGCGATGTGTCCCCCCTCCCCCTCCCCGTCCAGGCTGTTTCTGGCCGCGTGGCTCGCCTGCGGACTGGCGTGCGCGTCCGCGCAGACGCCTGCCCCGAAGCCGAACCTGCTCGCTGACAACGGCGGATTCGAGAAAGCCGCCCCCCCTTCCGAAAACCTCTGGGACGGCGTCAACGGCGACGGCACGCTGGCGGGCTTCAACTTCAGCCCCCCGGTCGTCACCGACCGGGGCGGCTTCTCCGGGGTCGCCATGCCGCCCTCCGTGGCGTTCGTGGACCTCAACGGCGACGGCAAGCCCGACCTGATCACCGCCGACCCGACCGGCTACTTCCGCTTCTACCCCAACAGCGGCACGGCCACCGAACCCAGGTTCACCCACGCGGAACTGATCCCGATCTTCGTTTCCACCACCTTCGAGCCGCGTGAATGGGATTGGCTGAGCACGATTCCCATGGAACACGCGCGCATGTGCCCGCGCTTCTCGTTGGCGGACTGGCGGCGCACCGGCCTATTGGACCTGCTCATCGGCAACTACTTCGGCGAGGTGCTTTTCCTGCCCAATATGGGGTCGCTCCGGGTTCCCGTCTACAAGGTCCCCCTTGCTTCGGTGCCGAGCGAATCCAAACTCAGCGCCGAAGCCCTCAGCTACCGGACGATTGGCGCGGGCATCACCGCCGCGCGCGTGACGACCAACGACCAGGGCCGCCTCTGGGGCAACCTGTTCGCACCCGTGGCCAGCAACTGGGGCAGCCATGGCCGGCCGGACCTGATCGTGGGCGAGGGCACGTATTCGGCCAACACCATCCACCTGCTCACCAACGTCTCCACGGATACCACCCCGAAGTTCAGCAGCACCAAGCACACGAGCATCGCCTACGGCGACGGCCGCGAGCAACTCATCCCGACCGTGGCGGATTTCAACGGGGACGGCAACCCGGACCTCGTCATCGCGGATCGCACGGGCGAGGTGGGCCTGTACCTCAACCCCGGTCGGCCCGACCCAAACGTGGAACTCAAGCGCAGCTCGACGATCTCCTTCGGGGCGAAGTCGAACCTGGGCGGCGTGACGGCACCGTTCGCGGCGGACTTCAACGGGGACGGGCTGATGGACCTCATCGTCGGTCTGCCCAACGGGCACATCGCCGTGTCGCTGAATACCGGCACGAAAACGGAGCCGACCTTCGGGCCGCTGGTGGACCTCAAGGGCACGCCGAAGTTCGGCAACAACGTCAAGCTGCCGTTGTTCTGGAAGATAAACCTGTGGCGGCAGTTCGGTCATGCCCTGGCTTACGCGACGGTGGTCAACGCGCAGGATGACCCGGCAGCCAAGCCGCCGGAGGGCGCCAGTTGCCTGAAGTGCGGCTACTGGCCGTTGAGCGGGCAAACGTTCCCGATGCCGGCCGACAACATTCCGGGGGCGATCAAACACTTCACGATCTGCCACGAGGGATTGAAGGTGAACACGAACAAACCCTACAAGGTGAGCTTCAAGGTCAAGGGCACGGGGATGGAGCGGATGCACTACGAGTTGACGACGCGCTACCGCGGCCAGCCGGCGCTGGACAAGGTCGAGAAGGATGAGCGGGGTGGTGCCAGGCACCTGGGGGGAATGGTGGACGAGTGGGTGCACATCGGCAACAACTTCGCCAGTTCGGCGGACTGGACCACCGTGGAGGCAACCATCGTGCCCAAATACAAGTCGCCGGAGCTACGCAACGAGACAACGATGCCGGTGCGGTTCTACGTGGACTTTTTTGGAACGACGACGTCGAGCCAGGTTTATTTCGACGACTTCCAACTCGTCGAGCAATAGGGAGCGTGGGTTGGCGGACGGCAGGGGCTTAGAACCTGTGTGGTTAACATGAAAGCCGACGTACGAGCAAGCGCATCATCG
>CAXTVY010000045.1:0-5509 GCA_964247665.1 uncultured Chthoniobacterales bacterium
GTTCCAAGCCGCGGACCCCGCCGCCGCCATCCGCGCCCTGCGCTGAACCCGCCCGCGCCACGCCCCCAAGCGTCCAGATGCCCCCGGCACCCCCGCCGCTCCCTTCAAACCAACCGGTTTGATCTCACTCGGCCTGCTGCGCTTATAAAGCGGAGAACTATCTGCTCGTTCATCCAAGCCTCATTTCCCGTCCGCGTTTTCGGAACATCCTGAATAACCCAAACAAAAGGAACCTAAAATGGGAACGGCCGCACGTTCTGCCCGCTTCTTCCTCAGCTTCCCAGCCCCGTTCGATTCGCGGCCTGGACAGATCCATTGTTGTTGATCACATCCAGGATGCGCTGGGCCGATTCGACCTTCGTCGAAACCATGTCCACGTTCCCGTCTACTCCGATGACGATCACGGCAAACTCGGCTCCGGCGACGCCGTAGGCACTCGCAACGGCTCGCCCATTCTGCGCGAGGATGTAAGGCACGTTCGAGGGCACCCGTCCGGGCGATGCCGTGAAGGCCGACACAAAAATCGTCTTTCGCGCGGACAGGTCCAGGTACAGGTGCTCGATCCGGTCGGCCTCCTTGCGCAGGTCCTTGGAGTCCACCGATGGAGCCACGAGGACCACAACCGGCTGTCCTCGGAACGTCTTGCTGGGGATTGCGCGCTGGCCCGGTCCCACCGTGATGAAATCCGGTGCCGGACGCCGCGCAAACGTCATGGCCGGGACCGTGCGAACCGGCGTGGCCGCCGTGCGGTGGTGCACACAAGCACCCAGGCCCAGCAAAGCCGCCAGACCGAGGATGCGCCAGACAGGCGTTGTCATGGCTACCGGCAGAAGGTTTTCAGAGGCGGTTCTAAAAAGGCGATGTGGCTGGCGCATAGCGGTAAAACTCTCCATCCAAAGGCTACTCGTTCTTTTGGTATTCAATTCCGGCTTCCACGCTTCCCGCATCGTCACACCCGCATGATGTCGGCTTCCTTGGTGGTCAATCCGTCATCGATCTTTTTGATGTATTCGTTCGTGAGCTTCTGGACGCTGTCCTCGAAATCCTTGAGCTGGTCTTCGGTTAAAGCGGTGTCTTTCTTGTTCTTCCGCGCGCCGTCGATGGCATCGCGCCGATGCCCACGCACGCGCACCTTGGCCTCCTCGGCCATCTGGCGCACGCCTTTGACGAGATCCCGCCGGCGTTCCTCGCTCAGCTCGGGGATGGGTAGCCGGATCAGCTTGCCGTCCACCGCCGGGTTGATGCCGATCTTGGATTCCTTGAGTCCACGTTCGATGTCCTTCACCGTGGATGCATCGAAGGGCTGGATGACGATCAGGCGCGGCTCCGGCGTCGTGATCAGCGCAAGCTGCTTGAGCTTCATGCTGGAGCCGTAAGCCTGCACGTCGATGTTCTCCACGAGCGCGGGTGATGCCTTGCCGGTGCGCACGCTGGAGAACTCGTGCGTCATGTAATTGACGCTTTTGTCCATGTCTTCTTCGACTTCGAGGAGAATATCGTCGGGGCTCATAGAGGAGAAAGGTGGGGATGAAATCGGGCCGCCGCTCGCGCGAAGGATCGCGGCTGGGGAACCTTGCCACGACCGCGCCGTTTGGGCAGGTAGTTTTTTCGCTCGAAACGCGGCGGCGCGCCCGGCGGCGCGGGTTCAATCTGTGACGAGCGTGCCGATCTCCTCGCCCAGCACGGCGCGGATGATGTTGTGCGGATCGTCCATGCTCAACACGATGATGGGCATGTGGTTGTCCATGCAGAGGCTGAACGCGGCGGAGTCCATCACCTGGAGCCGTTTGCCGAGCGCTTCCTGGTAGGAGATACGGTCATAGCGCTTGGCCGTGGGGTCTTTCATCGGGTCGGCGGTGTAGATGCCGTCCACTTTGGTGGCCTTGAGGATGACCTCCGCGTCGATTTCGTTCGCGCGCAGGGCGGCCGTGGTGTCCGTGGTAAAGAAGGGGTTGCCCGTTCCGGCAACGAAGACAACCACCCGGCCCTTTTCCAGGTGCCGCCGGGCGCGCCGGACCACGTAAAGCTCGGCCACGTTCTTGACCTCGATGGCCGTCAGCACGCGTGTTTCAATGCCGATGTTCTCCAGTTGGCTCTGGAGGGCGATGCCGTTCATGATGGTGGCGAGCATCCCCATATAATCGGCCATGGTGCGGTCAATCCCGCGGTCGCTGGCCGCCGCGCCGCGCCAGATGTTGCCACCGCCGACGACCACGGCGACTTCCACGCCCAGTTGGCGCACTGCCTTGATGGACTCGGCCACGCCGAGGACGATTTCCGGAGAAATGTTGTCCAGGCTGTTGACCTTGCGCAACGCCTCGCCACTAATCTTGAGGACAATGCGTCGGTATTTCGGGGTGGAAGGGTTCGACATGCGGTGAAAAGGTCTGCGGTCTAGGGGGATAGCTCCAGAAAGGACGGCATTTCCATCTGCGTGGCGGAAGCCGCACGCCAGCAAAGACGCTCGGGCCATGCTTGTCACGCAAAAGTTCGGCGCGCACGCAGGTTCCCGGTTCAGACAACGCCACCAAACGTGGTCGTGAAGCGAGGGAGGGAACGACCACCGCTCACAGCGGCTGCACCGCGCCCAGACGGCCGCCCACGGTCAGCGGATGACCCCGCAGAAATTCCGCCGCTGGCATCCGGCGTTTTCCTTCCAGTTGCACCTCGCGTAGCAGCAGCCCGCCGCTCCCCGCTGCCACGAGCAGCCCGCGCGGGCTCACCCGGACGATCTGTCCCGGCTCCCCGGTGCAACGCCGCACCGGCAGCGCCGAATGGACCTTCAGCGTCCGTGGCGTACCCGTCCCGGGCAAGATCGTGAACGCCCCGGGCCATGGGTGCATCCCGCGCACGAAACGGTCCAGGGTCGTGTGATCGTGGCTCCAATGGATGCGTCCGCTGTCACGCTCCAGCTTGGGCGCGTAGGTGGCCAAGGCAGCATCCTGCGGTTGACGGCGGGCCTCGCCGCGCGCGAGCAGGTCCAGCGCCTCGAACAACGGTCCCGGTGAGAGCACGGCCAGCCGGTCGTGCAGCGTCCCGGCGGTTTCCCGGCGGCGCAAGACGGTCCGCCGCTCCAGCAGAGCATCACCGGTGTCGAGCCCCACGTCCATGTGCATGACCGTCAGCCCACTTTCCCGGTCGCCCGCGAGCACCGCCGCGTGAATGGGGGCTGCCCCGCGATGGCGCGGCAGCAGGGAGGCGTGCAAATTCAAGCAGGCGACCCGCGGCAAATCGAGCACGGCCTTGGGCAGGATCTGACCGTAGGCGAACACCACGAACACGTCCGCCGCCAGTGTGCGGAGTGCCTCAATGGCCTCGGGGCGGCGGAGTTTTTCAGGCTGGAACACCGGCACGCCAGCCGCCAGGGCCAACGCCTTGATTGGTCCGGGCGTCAGCAAGAACTTGCGCCCCACGGGGCGGTCGGGCTGTGTGACAACGGCGAGCAGTTCGTGGCGGCCCTCGGCCTGCGCCGCGTGCAAGGCATGGAGCGTCGGCAAGCCGATGTCGCCGCTGCCCAGATAAACGATTCTCAACGGAGCGGGGAAGGCGACGAAATTCTCAAGGCAACAACAGGGATGAAGGCCGCGCGGCCGGGCGCGTCGAACCCGCTGCGACCATCAACTTGTCGGCGTTGGTCACTTCGCGCTGGCCGACCGATTCGGCACAGCCCGTACAGAGGTAATCGTACACTTCCTTGTCCGGCAGGACGAGCAGCAACCGCTCGCGCACCGGCATCGCGTTCTTGCACTTCGGGCAGTACAGGCTGGAGGCACGCAGGGTTTTGAACTGCGATTGCGGAGCGGCGGGGCGGTGAGACATGGCTTTGAAAAGAGGAGGGCGAACGAGGGCTCAGAGGCCCGTCACGGTTTGCAGAACTTCCAACAGCACCCTCACGGGTGCCTGGGTCGCGTCGATGGTCTGCACGAGGTCGGGCCCGTAATAATCGAGCACCGGTTTGCTCTCGGCTTCGTAGATGTCCAGGCGGCTGTTGATGATGGCATCGTTGGCGTCATCAAGGCGGTTATCTTTGAGCGCCCGCTTTTTGAGCCGGGTCACCAGTTCCTTGCGGTTGGCGCATGACAGGTGGAACACTTTCTTTACATCAATGTGCGCTTTCATCAAGCGCGCCTGCTCCACACTGCGAGGAATGCCGTCGAGCACGAGGTAGTCCAAATCGGGTTTGAAGCGATGGGCGCTCACGGCGTGTTCGATCTGCACCTGCCAGAGTTCGACGGTGATCTCCGCCGGGACGAGTTCCCCTTTGCTGGAATATGCCAGGAACGCTTGCCCGAGCTTTGTGCGCGTGTCGAGCGAACGGAACACGTCGCCGCAGGCACAGTGGAAGAACCGCGGCACGCTGCCCAGCGCCTTGCCCTGGGTCCCCTTCCCACTGCCGGGCGCGCCAAAAATCAGGAGAGTGTTGTAGCGTTCCGGCGTGTCCGGGCTTTGGACAGCCTCGGATTTGTGGCTTTTAGGGTGCGTCATGGTTGGGGGGAGGTTTGTCGCTGATTGTAGCGGAAGTTGCGTCCCGGAGCAAAACGCAAACGCGGGTAAACCGGTTGTCCCTGGCATCGCGTTGCCCCGGCTAACCTTAGGAAGGCAAGCTTGCCTCGATGGCGCTACGCACTTCCGCCTCGGTCAGCGCGCCCATGTGCGGCTCGGGCGAGCGCACGGTCCGGACCGACGGATAGGGTGGGGCCCAGACATCGGCGTCCGTCGGCCCGAACAGCAGCACGCACGGCACACCGACGGCCGCTGCGAGGTGCGAAATGCCGCTGTCGTGCCCGAGGAAAAGCTGCGTCCGCGCCAACAGAGCCGCCAGTTGCGGCAACGGCACGTTCTCCGCGAGCAGCACGTCGTCCGGTTCCCGAGCGGCACCGCGCCACGCCGCATGCAGGGTCCGGAGAGTTTTTCCGTCCGCTTCGCCACCGACCAGCAGGAGCCGTGGCCGGTCCGCGCCAAGCCGCGCCAGCAGCTCGCGGCCAATTTTCTCCCAACGGTCGGCGGGCCAGTTTTTGCGCTCGCCACCGCTGCCGGGATGAATCGCCACCAAGGGACGCCCGGGCTCCACCGCACGCAGAAACTCCGTGGCGAAGGCCTGGTCTTCCAACGGTACACGGAGGATCGCGCTGGCGTCGGCGTCGTCGAGGAAAAGTGCGAGGCTTTCCAGCGGACGGGCCAACTGCCGGGTGGCGTGATCGCCTTCGGGGTCAATCTTCGGCGTGGCCTCGATCAGGTTTTTCACCCCGCACCGGCGCAAGTTGCCCGAAAAGAAGCCGTCGGGATCGTAGAGGTAGCTGACGACCTGCTGGAAGCCCGCGAAATAGTCGCTCAACTCCGCGTCGAGCACCGCCTTGGGGTTGAAGAAACCCGCCATGGCAGCGTACTCGATGGAACGCACGGCGTCGGCCTGTCCGCCGCTGAGGGCGAGAGACACGATATGCTCGTAGCCCAGGATTTCCAGCCGGGCCTGGGGGAACGCCCCGCGCAAGAGCCCGATGGCCGGCAG
>CAXTVY010000045.1:5519-8800 GCA_964247665.1 uncultured Chthoniobacterales bacterium
GACGTAGCCGTAGCTCGTCGCGCCGTCCGCCCCGCCGGGCGCGTCGCGGTAGTGCCAGCGGACATCGGCGGCGATGTCGGGGTTGACGCCCAAGGCAAAACGGACCGGGCCAACCGGGGCCACGAGGGCGAACTCGCCGATGGCACCGCCCCGGATGACGAGAATTTTCGGTTGCACGCGGTTGGAGGAACTCGCGCAACCTAGACCAAATCCCGCCGGTGTTCAGGGGATTTTTACCTGGACGCCGCTCCTACGCCGCCAGTTCCACGAGCGTGCACACGTAATCCCGTTTGTTGCAGGCGAGATGCTTTTCAATGTTCACGATCAACCTGCGGATCGAGGAGGGCTTCGCAACGCAGGGATAGCCCTCGATCCGCTTGCCGTTGGCAGCCTCATACTCGGAGACAAGCGAGGTCATGAAGAGAATCGGCGTGCTTTTGAGTTGGTCGTCCGCAGCAATGCCGACCGCGACTTCACTGCCGTCGAGTTCGGGCATGTTGAGGTCCAACACGATCAGATCCGGCACGAAGTCGCGTGCGGTTTGTAGCGCGCGGCTGCCCCGATTCTCCTCTTGGACGACGTATTGGCCCGTCGTCTCCAACAGCGTTTTCCACATCTGGGTCGCCGCTTTTTGATCGTCAACGATCATGATCCGCTTTTTATTCGGTTGTGACATAAGTAAGGCTAATGGTATGCGCGCTCACCCAGAGCAAGCGCGATGCCACATTGCCTCGTCGTGCGATACACGGTGTGGAGCACCGAATCAGCACCCACAATTTCCCGAAATCGTGACGGTCACTCAACCACGAAGAATCATTTCTGATAAGTCGCCATGATCTTCACGCCCAGCGGCGCTTGATCGCGGTTCCCCACTTTCAAAGTTCCGCAGAGGATCAAGCCGCATCCACCGCAGCAGTCTGGCGCACGGCAGCACCCTGCTTTTTCAGCAGAGGCAACACACGTTCGACCAGGGCCTTGGCCGTGAGACCGTGTTTCTCGCGCAGGATCGGAATCGTCCCGTGCTCGATGAACTGATCCGGCCAAGCCAGACGGACGACCGGCGTCGTGATCCGGGCCTCGCCGAGATGTTCCATGACCGCGCAACCGTATCCGTTGGGCAGCACATGGTCCTCCAGCGTGCACACCACTTCCACGGAACGGGCAAAAAATTCCAGCGTGCCCGTGTCCATCGGCTTGATCCAACGGGGATTGATGACAGCCGCACTGACCCCCTGCTGTTCGAGCAGGTCGGCGGCTTCCTCAGCCAGCGCGCACATGCTCCCGAGGCCGAACAACGCCACTCGCGCAGGCCCCTGACCGCCATGGCGGACCACCTCCGCCTTGCCGATCTCCAGCAGCTTGGGCTGCGGCCTGGGCTTGGCACCCGTGCCCGCGCCACGCGGGTATCGGATTGCGATGGGACCGGCGTGATAATTCGCCATGGTCCAGAGCATGTCGGCGAACTCCTCTTCGTCCCTGGGCTGCATGAACACCAGGTTGGGCACATGCCGCAGGTAACCGATGTCGAACAGGCCGTGGTGCGTCGGGCCGTCGTCGCCGCTGAGCCCCGCACGGTCCATGCACAGGCAGACATTGAGATTTTGCAGCGCCATGTCGTGGATGATCATGTCATAAGCGCGCTGCATGAAGGTCGAATAGATCGCCAGGAAGGGCTTCAATCCCTGCGCGGCCAGACCGCAGGCGAACAGCGCCGCGTGTTCCTCGGCGATGCCCACATCGTAATATTTCTTGGGATGCCGCTTCTGGAACCGGCCCAGGCCCGTGCCGCTGGGCATGGCACCGGTGATCGTCACGATCTTCGCGTTGCTATCGGCGAAGTTCGCCAGGGTGTCGCCGAGGTACTCGGAATAGGTCGGGAGCGCCGCCTTGGCGGTTTCGCCGGTTTCGAGCTTGTACCGGCCCAGCCCGTGGAATTTGTCCGGCTGCTCGACGGCGGGCGTGTAGCCCCGGCCCTTCTTGGTCAGGATATGCAGGATCACCGGCTCCTCCTGGGTTTTGAGGAACTCGAAGGTGCGGATCAGGAGCGCCGTATCGTGCCCGTCAATGGGGCCGTAGTACCGCAGGCCGAGGTCCTCGAACAGGACGCTGGGCAGAAGCACGTTCTTAAGACCCGCTTCCACCTTGCCCACCAGCTTGACCGCCTCGCGTCCGCCGATCATCTGGATGAAGCGGGAGGCTTTCTCGTGCAGATGCTGGTAGGTCGGGCTGGTGGCGATGCGATTAAAATAGCCCGCCATGGCACCCACGTTCTTGGCGATGGACCACTCGTTGTCATTGAGCACGACGATGAACTTCTTGGTCGCTTCCGCCACGTTATTGAGCGCCTCGTAAGACACGCCGCAGGTGAACGCCGCATCACCCGCCACGACGACGATGTTCTCGTCGCCACCACGCTGGTCACGCCCCGCCGCCATGCCCAGACCCGCCGACAGCGCCGTGCCCGCATGGCCCGCGCCGTAGCAGTCATGCTCGCTCTCGGTGCGCAACATGAAGCCGTTGAGCCCCTGGTACTGGCGGATGCTCTTGATGTCGCCCGGGCGGCCCTGCGGGGTGAACATCTTGTGGACGTAGGCCTGGTGGCTCACGTCGAAAATAAACTTGTCCTTCGGCGTGTCGAACACCCGGTGCAGTGCGATGGTCAATTCCACGACGCCGAGGTTCGGCCCCAGATGGCCGCCAACCCCGTGCGGGTTCGACTCGCTCATCACGTAGATGAGTTCCTCGCGCACCTCCTGAGCTAACTGCTCAAGGCTGCTCTCGGGTAAGACCTTGAGGTCGGCGGGGGATTGGATCTTGTCGAGCAAGCGCACGCGGGGCTCCGGCATATGCGGAGCCTGGACAGACATCGGTTCAGAAGAGGCTGACTTCATTGGATTTCTTGGCGGATCGGCCCGGGGACGCCGGGGGGTCCTGAGCAGGCTTGGGGTCTCGGACGGTAGGTTTGGCCGCAGTCGGCGGGGTGTCAGCCGCAGGGTGGCTGGCCGGTGGCGCTTCGCCAGCGGCGTCGCGCGTGATGATCTCGATCCGCTGCTCGGCGGCGGCCAGCCGCTCGGTGCACACCTTGACCAACCGCGTGCCTTCCTCGTAGCAGCGGATCAAATCCTCCAGCGGCAGCTTGGAATTTTCCATTTCGCCGACCACCGTTTCCAGGCGTCCCATCGCTTCCTCGAAGCTCTGGGAGGCAGGGATGGGGGAGTCAGGAGATGCCATGGAGCAAGGGAGCAAAAAGCGGTCGAGCAAGCGGGGAGGCGGCGTCAGGA
>CAXTVY010000045.1:8810-22404 GCA_964247665.1 uncultured Chthoniobacterales bacterium
CCGCATGACGGAAGCGGCTCACGGCGTGGGTTTATCATGCTCCCAGCGCCGCGTATCGCTGAAAAACAGGTAGGTCGTCGGGTCACCCATGACAGGAAGCACTTCTCTGAACGGAAAATATGGAATGTTCGTCTGACCGAAAATGAGCGGCTGGTAATCAGAGTATTCTCCCCTGATCACACTGGTGAAAAGCGGCGTATTGCGGCTGATCGGCGTGAGGAACACCCCCGCCACGCTCCCCGGCAACCTGGAATTATCACCGAGGTCGGTGATCTCTTTGATCTTATTAGGAAGCCAGAGACTTTTGCGATCCGCGTACCACGCCACGGCCCAAGGCATGTCGGAAACAATGATCTCACCCGGGTTGGTCCAGGCGGCAAGGCGATTGATGCCTGGCTCGAAGTAGGGCGGATATTGGAAGGGCGAGCCGTTGTTGGGCAGGAGGGAGAAAACCAGGGGCAAAGCGGAAACAACGAACAGCGTGGCGAAGAACACGAGCTGGGCAACAGCGCCCGACGCGCTTTCCCGGCGGCTGAAGAGCACGAGCACGTAAGCTAGGCCGAAGCCGAGCATCACCGGCAGGAAAAGCACGCCAATCTGGTTCGGCCCGATGGCAAGAGCAGCGTCGGTGTCACCGGGTGCGGCCAGCCCCATCCCGAAAACGGCCAGACCCCACATCAAGAGGACGGCCCAGCGAAAGCTGTTGACTTCCGCACGTCGGAATACGTGGACCAGGCCGAGGAAGAACGCCACAGCGAGCACGTTGCCCCCCAACGACCCGGTGAGCTGGTTGAGTTGATCACAAATGCCGTGCTGGATCTTCGGACGGAAGAAATATGGTTGCACCGAAGAGGTCATCGGATCGGTCACACTACGCATCCGTTGGGAAGTGCTGGTCACCACACCCCCGTAAAGCTCGTATTGCGCCAAGCCGAAAGCGCTGCCGCTGACGCGGTAATTGCGGGCCATCCAGGGTGCGTACACGAGGGCAAACGCGAGCAGGAGGATCAGCACCACCGGGCCTCGCCGCCGGAAATGGATGGCTGAGTAAATCAAAGCGCCCGCAAACAGCCAGATCGTGATGGCGTGCGAGAGCGTCAGCAACCCGAAGAGCACGCCCGCCGCCGCCATCCACAGCAGCACCTTGCCCGGCCGGGCCGTCTCGGGCGGCTTGCCCTCGCGGGGCGAAGGCACCGATGGCTCAACGCCTTGTGAGCGGGCGCTTTCTAGCGCGCGATGGTTCTGGAGCGCGCGCACCAGGGAGTAAAGAGCCCCGTTGAAGATCAGGAGCATGAGCATCTGCGGCAGCCCGGAAAGCGTGAACTGCCAGCACAGGTCGCTGACCAGCGTCGCACTGGAAGCCCAGAATGCCAGGCGCGCGTCGAACAGGCGGCGCAGCAATAGGTACTCGACGCCAATCGATGCCAGGAAGCAGAGCATCGACAGAGCCACGATCAGCCGCTCACTCGGAGCGATGTATTCGTGCTCGCCAAACTTTACCTTGTCCCCAGCCAGCTTGATGGCGAGGGAATTGACCAGTGGCGGCAACGGCGCGTTGTACGTGTCGGGAAAGTCATCCTTGGGCAGCGGCAGCTTGTTTTCCGCAAACTGCCACAGCGCCAGCGGCCGGAGAAACTGCGTGCTCCACCCATGGCCGCGAGCAATTTCCCGCGCGACCTGCGCCTGGTCCATTGCCTCGGGCAGCGCGAACCCGCGGAATCGCCAGCCCAGATAGACCAGAGCTACCGCGATGATCACGACCGCGATGACGCTCCCACGCAGAATTGTGGAGAAACGCCCCTGTTCGATGGAGTGGATGAACGATTGGACTCGGGATTCCGTCGAGCCGGTCTTGGCAGGCATAAGAGAAAGTTTCGGGCGGTGGCGCGCGCCTCGCTCCCGGTATGACCCCGTGGGGCGGAGCGGCGAACGGCGCGAGGAGATCGGTTGAAGTCAATCCGCCTGCGCGGAGGGACCGTTCATTTGCTTGAGCTTGCGGTGGAGAGTGCGGCGGCTAATGCCCAGCCGGGCGGCGGCGTCGGTGATGTTACCGCCGGTTTCCTGGAGGGCGCGGCGGATCAGGTCATGTTCGCGCTCGTGGATGTTCAGTGGGGAGACCGGTGCGGCCGGCGGCTGGCCGGGGCCGGGCATGGTCGGAGAAGAACCCGGCTCTTCGCCCATCCATTGCCGCACCGCCGCGGGGAGGTCACGCAGCGTGATCTTGGGCCCCGTGGCGAGCACCACACCATGGTCCACCGCCGCGCGCAGTTCGCGCACGTTGCCGGGCCAGGGGTATGCCATGAGACGGTTCATCGCGTCGGAGGTTAGCTCTCTTAACGGTTTGTCGTTTTCCTGGCAAGATTGTTTCAGGAACGCCTGCACCATCAAAGGAACGTCCTCGCGCCGTTCGCGCAACGGCGGCATGTGGATGCGCACCACGTTGAGCCGGTAAAATAGATCGTCGCGGAACTTGCCTTCCGCGACCAGCGTTTCGAGGTGCTTGTTCGTCGCGGCCACCAGCCGCACGTCGGCGGAAATCGAGGCGTTGCCCCCCACCCGCTCAAAGGTTCGCTCACCCAGGAGCCGCAGCAGCTTGACCTGGGTTTCCGGGTTGATTTCACCAATTTCATCCAGGAACAGGGTGCCACCGTCCGCTTGCTCGAAACGGCCGACGCGCCGTTCCATCGCCCCGGTGAACGCTCCTTTCTCATGGCCAAACAACTCGCTTTCGAGCAGGTTTCCCGGCAGCGCCGCGCAGTGCACCGCGACGAACTTAGCCTTCGCGCGGTTGCTCAGGTTGTGGAGCGCGCGCGCGATGAGTTCCTTGCCCGTGCCGCTCTCCCCTTCGATCAGCACGGTCGCCCGGGTGGCTGCCACCTGCCGCACCGTGTCGAAGACCGTTTCCATGACGGCCGAGCGGCCGATCAGCGTCTCCAGCCCCTTGCCGGAGCGGCGCTCGACCTGCTGGCGCAATTCGGTGTTCTCGCTCTCCACCTCCCGGCTGCGCAATGCCCGCCGGACCATCACCTCCAGCCGGTCGAGGTTGACAGGCTTCGTCACGAAATCATACGCCCCGCGTTTCATCGCCTCCACGGCGGTATCCACGGAGCCGTAAGCGGTCATCATCATGCACACCGGCGGATTGGGCATTTTGAGCGCACGGTCGATGAGCGTCATGCCGTCGTCCGCGCCGAGGCGCAGGTCGGTCAGCAGCAGATCGACGCTCTCGGTTTCCAGCATCGACATGGCCCCGGCGAGGTCGGCGGCCGTGTAAACGTCAAAGGAGACATCGTCTTCCAGCGAGGCGCGCAACCCATCCCGGGTGTGCTTCTCGTCGTCCACGATGAGGATGGTTTTGCTCTTCACGCGCTTTTTACCCGCTCACGCCATGCAGGCGAGGTCCGCCGGGACGACCGCGCGTCCGGCGGCAATCCAGCGATGCCCGCCGCGGGGTCCACCCACCCACCCGCGCTGCCCGCGACAGCTTCGATCTCCCGCACCAGCGCCGACGGGTGAACCACCGGACGGTGCACCTCTGGGACGAGCAGCATGACAGGGACTGGGTTCATTGCGCGGGCAACCATACTTGGCAGGCACCCCGATGCGAACAACTTTTGCGTGCCGCCTTGCGGTGGTCCGCGACCGCTATCTTTTGCACGCACGCGCCACGGCGCGTTTGCCCGGGACTCCCGCGCGCCGCCGCTATTTTGCCGAACCGTTCAGCGCGCCGTGGCTGCCGTTGACCGCCGCCTTGCCGTTTCCGTTCAGGTGGATGGCATGACCGTTTAGCGGTGTGTGGCCGTGGCCGTTCGCCGTTGTGGCCGCACCGTTTGGCTCAGCCGCCTTCCGGGGAACCGGCTGGCGTTTCACCTTGCTGAAGCGCACCTGCGCCGTGTTGCGGGCCAGTTCCATGATCGGACCCGTGAAGGAACTGCACTCCTGGAGCGTCTGGTCGAGTGCGTTGACGAAGTAGTCCACTTCCTTTCGTCCAATAGTCAGCGGGGGCAGGATCTTGATCACATCCATGTGGTGCCCGGCGACCTGCGTGAGGACGCGGTGCTTGCTCAGCAGCGGCACGACGACCAACTGCGGGAAAAGCGATTCATCAATCTTGTGCATCAACCGCCAGGCGAGCTTGCTCTTGAACTGCGGCGGTTCGTGGAACTCGATGGCAATCATGAGTCCCTTGCCACGTACTTCTTTGATGAAAGGGTGCCGCTTCTTGAGACCGCGCAGCCGGGCCATGAGCAGGTTGCCGATGGCTTCCGAGTTCTCGACGAGCTTCTCGTCCTCCAGCACGCTGAGCGTGGCCAGCGCACAGGTCATGGCGAGGTTGTTGCGCCCGAACGTGCTGGAATGGACCACGCAACGGTCCAGCCGGCTGAACGTCTTCTGGTAGATCGAGCGCCGCGTGACAATCGCCCCGCAGGGCACGTAGCCACCGCTGAGCGTCTTGGCCATCGTGACGATGTCCGGTTCCAGGTCCCAATGCTCGAAAGCGAACCACTTGCCCGTCCGGCCCAAGCCGGTCTGCACCTCGTCGCAGACGAACAGCGTGCCGTATTGGCGGCAGAGCGCCTGCGCCTGCTGGAAGTAGTCGTCGTCCGGGAAGTTAACCCCTTTACCCTGCATGGGCTCGACGATGAACGCCGCCACGTCGCGCATGGCCAGCGTGGTCCGGAGCGCGTCGAGGTCGCCCAACGCCACCATCTCGGTGTCTGCCAGAAATGGGCCAAACCCTTCCTGGAACGTGTCGCTGCCCGTGATGGACAGGGCGCCGTAGCTCAAGCCGTGGTAGCTGCCTTTGAGGCTGACGATGCGCGGGCGGCCCGTGGCGGCGCGGGCGAACTTCATCGCGCCTTCCACGGCCTCGGTGCCCGAGTTGCAGAAGAACACGGCTTCCAGGTGCGGGGGCATCTTCTTGAGCAGTGCCTCGGCGAGCAGGCCGCTCATCAACGAGCAATCCATCTGCACCATGTTGGGCAGGTCGAGGTCCAGCGCGTCGTGCACGGCCTGGGCGACGACCGGGTGGTTGCGGCCGACGTTGAACACGCTGTAGCCGCTGAGGAAATCGAGGTACGCGTGCCCCTCGGCATCATAGAGGTACGCTCCCTTGGCCCGGACGTACACACGGTCAAAGCCAATCGTGCGCTGCACCTGGACAAGCGTGGGATTGAGATGCTGGGCGTGCAGTTCGTAGTTCTCGCCCATCCGGGCGGCCACGAGAGATTTGAGGTCGAAGGACATTTTGGCAGCCGGGCGGACCGGCCAGATAATCTAACGTTCGGAACAACGAAATTGTGAGCAGATACTTACACGAATCCGGCAGCTTTGCACAGCAATCGCCGCCGCCGGTTTAATCAGAGTCATCAGAGTCCTGGGAATCCTTCTTCTTGTTGCCGTCGGCGTCGTCATCATCGTCGTCCTGCTTCTTGTGCTTCCTGTCAATCTTCGGCGGCTTCTCATTCTTGTACAACTCGCGCAAGACCTTGCCGACGAGCGGCACCGCCGTCTCGCCGCTGTGCCGGTGATCCCCGGCATCGCCCTCGACCTGCGCCGCGAAGGCGTACTTGGGTTTGTCGGCCGGCGCGAATCCAGTGAACCACCATGCCGTGCGCGACTTGCTCTTGTCGTTGTTGCCCGCCCCCCACTGCGCCGTGCCGGTCTTGCCCGCCACGTCGATGTTGGGCACGCGCGCCTGGGCCGCCGTGCCATGGTTGACGACCATCACCATCGCCTTCTTGAGCGTGACGAGCACGTCCGGGCTGATGCCCACGTCGCGCCGGGCGCGCACCTGGTAGGCGGCAGCCACGTCGTTGTCCAACCCCTGCACCTGTTGGACCAGCCGAGTCTGGTAGAGCGTCCCACCGTTGGCCAGCGTGCCCATCGCCTGGGCCATCTGCATGGGTGTCACCTCCAGGTCGCCCTGGCCGATGGAGAAGTTCGCCGTGTCGCCGTCGTAGAACTTCCGCTTGTGGACTTTCTTCATGTAGTCGTTGTCCGGCACGAGACCCGCCATCTCGTCGCGCAACGGCAGGCCGGTTTTCTGGCCCAGACCGAACCTCCGGGCATAATCGGCGATTTTTTCGGGCCCGGTCTTGATTCCGACCTGGTAAAACCAGGTGTCGCAGCTCTGCGCGAGCGCCTGCACGAAGTTCAATTCGCCCGCATCCGTCTTCTTCCAGTTGTGAAAGAGAATGTTGCCGATGTACATGCTCGACGGCCCCGAGAACTGGTCGTCCTTCGTGATGGTGCGCGATTGCAGCGCCGCCGCCCCCACGATGATCTTGAACGTCGAGCCCGCCGGGTAGCTGGCACGGTAGGCACGCGGAATGAGCGGGATGTTGGGATCCTCGTTGATGCGTTTGAAGTTTTCCTCCGAGATCGAAGGCACAAACTCGTTCGGGTCGAACGTCGGCCACGATGCCAGCGCAAGCACGTCGCCGGTGTTCGGATCGGTGATGACAAGCGCGCCACGCTTGCAGCCCTTGGAGAGCGTCTGCTCGCAGAGTTGCTGGAGGTGCAGATCCAGCGTGGTGACGACGTTGTTGCCCGGGATGGGCGGGCTGACGATGCGCTCGCTCGTCTTGTTGCCTTTGCCGTCGAAGGTCATGTTCAACACGCCCGGCTTGCCCGTGAGCTGTTCGTTGAAGGTTTTTTCCAGCCCCTCGCGTCCTTCGAGGTCGGGCCAGAGCAGTTCGTTGGGCTGCAAGGGCCCGTGCGCCTGGGAGGTGGTCTTGCCGCTGTAGCCGATGATGTGGCCGGCCGTCGAACCGTTCGGGTAAAAGCGCAGGTATACCGGCCGGAGCACGAGGTTGGGCGTCAGCTTGGGCCGGATGCTCTCCACCTCCTCGGGCGTCAGGTACGTGGCGATGTCCATGGGGAGCATTCGCCGGTTGTGGTAATGGTCGAGCAGCTCGGCCGTGGTCAACTCCAGCTTGCGCTTGAGCGCCGCCTGCGCGGTGACGAGCTGCCCCTTGGCGAAGTTGACCACCTGAGCGTCGGTCATCTCTTCGCCGGTGGGAAAACTCAGGTCCAGGTGGTAGCCCAGACGGGATTGCGCCAGCGGCAGGCCGTTGCGGTCGGTGATCTGGCCGCGCGGGGCCGGGATCTGGAAGTACATCGTCTGCGCATCGGGCCGGGTGTACCAAGATGGTTCGATGGTGTCCGGGACCAGCGGGTGCAGGTTCACCTCGTTGGAGACGGTGCGCACGCCGCTGCCGTCCGCCGGGACCGGGCTCTGCGCGCAGGCCGTCCACGAACCTCCCAGCACCGAGACGGCGAACAAACCAACGAGGGGGCGGAAATCGCGCATGGTCTCCACTGTGAGGTAAAATCCGCTACAGCGCGACCAAAAATTTGTTCCGGCTCCCGGGCGTCCCCGCGTCACCGGCCGCCGGATTTCAACTCGGTCACCACGGCGTCCACCTCGCTGGCGGTCTGGCCGATGTCGCGGAAAATCTCCAGGTCTTTCGTGGCGTCGGGCGGCGGGTAGCTGGCGGGGTTGGCCCGTTGGGCGTCGGTCAGGAGCTGCCGCGCCGGCAGGTTCGGGTTGGTGTAGGGAAAGGCGTCCGAGATCAACTTGCTGACCTCGGGCCGCAGCGCGAAGTCCATGAATCGCTCGGCGTTCGCCTTGTGCTGGCAGGTCTTCGGCACCGCAAGGTTGTCGATGAAGCGGTGGCTGCCCTCGCGCGGCAGCAGCCAGCGGAACTTTTTCGGGTCCTGCCTGTACAGGATGGCTCCCTCGCCGCTCCACACGACGCCCAGGTCCACGTCGCCCGCGAGCAGCGCCGTCTTGGGGCTGTCGGAGTCGTACACCTTGATCTGCGGCACCCATTTTGCCAGCACCGGCCGCGCCTTGGCCAACGTTGCGGACGTGAGGTCATTCGTAGGGATATTCAGGGTCGCCAGCGCCCAACTGACCAGTTCGCGCGCGTCGTCCACGACCACGATGCGCCCCTTGTGCTTGCCGTTGAACACGTCGCTGAAGCCGCTGATCGGCTCGTGCACGCGCTCCGTGTTCACGACGATGCCCACCGTGCCGGTCATCCACGGCAGGCTGTATTTGTTGCCCGGGTCGAAAGCCAAGTTGAGCGACGCCGGATCGAGGTTCTTCGCGTTGGGGATCTTGTCGCGGTCCAGCGGCAGGAGCAGCCCGGCCTTGATCAACGCCTCCACGGTGTACTCGCTCGGTTGGATCAGGTCATACGCCCCGCCCCCGGCGAGCAGCTTGGCGAGCATCTCCTCGTTGGAAGCGTAGTTTTCCACCGTCACCTTGACGCCGGTTTCCTTCTCGAATGCGTCGATGACCGTGCGCGGGATATATTCCGACCAGCAAAACACGTTGAGCGTCTCGGCGGCGGGGGCCAGCGTCGGGCCGAGGCACAGGGCGGCCAGCCCGAGCAGGACGAGGAAGAAGGTGCGAACGGCGGTGTTCATAGACTGGCGGCGGTTTCGGTGGCGAGGGTTTTCCGGCGGCGGCCCAGCAGTTCGGCCGCCAGCGCGGGCAGGGCCGTCCCGAGCAGAAAGAGCGTGCTCAAGGCGTTAAGCTGCGGGCTGAGCCCGATCTTGGCGAGGCCGAAAATTTTCTGCGGCAGCGTCTGCGAGCCGGGCCCGTTCGTGAAAACGGTGACGATGTATTCGTCCAGCGACAGCGTGAACGCCAACAGCGCGCCGCTGACGATGGCGGGCAGCAGATACGGCACGATCACCAGCCGGAACGCCCGCCAGGGTGTCGCCCCCAGGTCGAGCGCGGCTTCTTCCAGCGCCGGGTCGAGCCCCGCCAGCCGCGCCCGCACGGCCACCAGCACGAAGGGAAAACAGAACGTGACGTGCGCGGCGATCACCGTCATGAAACCCAGCGGCACGTGCAGAAACACGAACCACAGCAGCAGGCTGACACCCATCAACACTTCTGGGATGAGCATCGGCACGAGGATCATGGCGTACAGCGGCGCGCCGGCCGCCCGGGGCAGCCGGTAGCGGTGCAGCAGCCACGCGCCCGCCGTCCCGAGCCCCGTCGATAACACCGTGACCACCGCGGCGATCACGAGGCTGTGGCGGCAGGCTTCCATCAGCGCCGCGTCGCCGAACAGCCGCCCGTACCAGCGCAGGGTGAAACCGGTCCAGTGGACGCCCAGCGCCGCGTCGTTGAACGAGAAAGCCACCAGCAACACGACTGGCAGGTACAGAAACGCGAACGCCGTGACCGCCCACAGCGCGAGGAAACGGTGGCGCGCCGGGACGGCAGGCGGGCGGGAAACGGGCACCATGGGGGCGGATTGTGCGCGTCCGGGCGGGACGCGCGCAACCGTTTTGTGACCTCCCCATGATGAGCCTGTCTTTCGAGCTTGCTCCCTCCGTGGATTTTCCCTACGTTCTTGCCCCCACAAAGCGTGTATTCCAAATGACTCCAGGCCCATCCGCCCCGTTCACCCCCGTTTCCACCGCCGCGACGCCGACGCCCGCCGTCCTTCCCGACCGCGGACCGGTCATGGACGGTGCGGAAATCCTCGTCGCTTGCCTGGAGCGCGAGGGGGTTGACACGATTTTCGCCTATCCCGGTGGGGCCTCCATGCCCATCCACCAGGCGCTGACCCGCTCCGAGAAGATCCGCACGATCCTGCCGCGCCACGAGCAGGGCGGCGTGTTCGCGGCCGAGGGTTACGCCCGCGCCACCGGCCGGGCCGGGGTGTGCATGGCCACCAGCGGCCCGGGGGCCACGAACCTGCTTTCCGGCATCGCGGACGCCTACATGGATTCGGTCCCGCTCGTGGCGATCACGGGCCAGGTGCCCCAGTGGATGATCGGGCGCGGCGCGTTCCAGGAGACGGATGTGTTCGGCATGACGCTGCCCATCGTCAAGCATTCCTACCTCGTGTGGGACATTGCGGACATCCCGCGCGTGGTGAAAGAGGCGTTCCACATCGCGCAGAGCGGCCGGCCGGGCCCGGTGCTCATTGATGTGCCCAAGAACATCCAGCAGCAGCGCGCGCAGCCGATCTACCCGGCGGGCATCAACCTGCGCGGCTACGGCCGGTTGCCCGAGCCCGACGAGGTCGCGCTCAACGAGGTGATGGGCCTGATCGAAGGGGCCAAGCGGCCGATGCTCTACGTCGGCGGCGGACTCATCTCGGCCGGGGCGGCGGAGGAATTGATGGAGTTCGTCGAACGCACGCAGATTCCTGTGGCGACCACGCTCATGGGCATCGGCTGCTTCCCGGAGACGCACCCTCTCTCGCTCAAGTGGCTGGGGATGCACGGCACCGTGTACGCGAACAACGCCGTGAACGAGGCCGACGTGCTCCTGGCCATGGGCGTGCGCTTCGATGACCGCGTCACCGGCAAGGTGGAAAAATTCGCCGAGCACGGCACCATCGTCCACATCGACATCGACGCGAGCGAGATCAACAAGAACAAGGTCGTGCGCCTGCCGATCATCTCGGACGTGAAGCTTGCCTTGCGCAAGCTCAACGCGATGCTGGCGAGCGCCGGGTGGGAGCGCAAGGCCACCGGCGAACACGGCCGCTACCCGGAGTGGTACGCTGCCATCCAGGAGTGGAAGGCCCGGTTCCCGCTCCGGTACAAGGACGGCGAGATGATCCAGCCGCAGTACGCCATCCAGCTCCTCAACGAGCTGACGCAGGGCGAGGCCATCGTCACGACGGGCGTCGGCCAGCACCAGATGTGGGCGGGGCAGTTCTATGACTTCAAGCGCCCGCGCTCCTTCATCACCTCGGCGGGTCTGGGTGCCATGGGCTTCGGGTTCCCGTCAGCCATGGGGGCCAAAGTGGCATGTCCCGAACGTGAGGTCGTGGATATCGACGGCGACGGCTCGTTCCTGATGAACGTACAGGAACTCGCCTGTGCGAAAGTGGAAAGTATCGCCGCGAAGGCGATCATCCTCAACAACCAGCACCTCGGGATGGTGGTGCAATGGGAGGACCGCTTTTACAATCGCAACCGCGGGCATACCTTCCTGGGCGACCCCAACCAGCCGGACGCGATCTACCCCGACTACGTGCAGATTTGCGCCGGGTTCGGCGTGAAGTGCGAGCGCGTCACCCGCAAGGAAGACCTGCGTGCGGCGATGGAGCGGATGCTGGCGTCAAAGGAAGTGTACGTCCTCGACGTGATGACCCCCTACACGGAGCACGTCCTGCCGATGATTCCGGCGGGCGGCACATACAAGGACATCATCACGGAGTAACACTGGGCCGATTCGACCGGCGCAACGAAAATCGCTACTGGCCTTCGCGCCAGCGGCCCGGTTAGGGTGAAACGCCATGCATCTCGGTGTTCTCCTCGCCTTGTCTCTCTTTGCTGCCTCATTCGCGCGCGGCGACGATTCTTCCATGAACGAAGGGGCTTACGGCCCCGAACCGCGCGGTGCTACGGCGGGCGAGGAAAGCGTTGTCCGTATGGAGTCCGAGAAGATCTCCGTGCGCTTCGGCCGGGAGAAATCGGACGTGGTGGCGCGCTTCGTGTTCCGCAGCGGCAAGCCGAATGCCCCGGCCCGGCAGTTGGTCGGCTTCCCCGATTTCGGCGCGGCCTACGAGGAGGCGCACCGCCGCGACCCCAAGGGCGACGCACCCTGGCAGCCCCACGAAAACATCGCCGGTGCCATCGAAGACCTGCACACGTTCGTGGACGGGGAGGAAGTGGCGTCAAAACTGGATTACGGCTTCATCATCGAGGACGAGGCTGTTGGTTGGAAGCCCGGCACGCCCAAGGACGGCACATTGATGGCGTGGCACGTCGCCTGGGTCAGCTTCCCGCCCGGGAAGGACGTGGTGGTCGAGCGCCGCTACCGCGTGCCCAACGGCCAAATGGTTTACGGGATTTCCAAGTTTGACTACACCACCGCCACCGGGGCCGCGTGGCGCGGCACCATCGGCCGCTTGGACGTGGACGTGACGCTGGACAGCTGGAAAATCAGCGATCTCGCCTGGAAAAACGGCGAGAAAAAGCAGGTATTCGACACCGGGCCATATACCTCGCCCGACAAAAGCGCGTGGACGATCCTCTCACCCACCCACCTCCAGTTCACCTGGAACGACTTCGAGCCACGCACGGCGAAGAATCGGCGCGGTTTCGGTCTTGTGACTGTCGGTACCGAGAAACCGGACAATGGCAGGTAGCGCCGACCGACGCTTGACACCCCTGCCCCACCGGGTTAAACACAACGTCCGAGCCTTGCGGGGCCCGGGCCCACACTTTTTACTCGTCCGTTCCATGCCTACTTCCGAAGTCATCCTCACCGAAAACATCAAGGGCCTCGGCGCCGAAGCTGACATCGTCAAGGTCAAGCGCGGTTACGCCCGCAATTTCCTGCTGCCCACCGGCAAGGCCTACGAGGTGACGCCCGTCACGCTCAAGCGCATCAACACGCTCAAAACCAAGCGCGCCGCGCGCGAGGGCGAGGAGCGTAACGCCGCCGAGGAACTGGCCCGCAAGATCAACAAGATCACGCTTCAGATGGCATTGGAGACCGGTGCGACCGGCAAGGCGTTCGGCTCGATCACGGTCAAGGACATCGAGGACGCGCTCAAGAAGGAACTGCCCAACGCGACAGTGGAACGTCACGCGATCCAGCTCGAAAAGCCCATCAAGGAAACCGGTTTGCACGAGGTTCCCGTCAAGTTGTACACCGATGTGACCGCGACCTTGAAGGTGAACGTCAAGTCGAACTCGGAAGAGGGAGCCCCGGCAGTGGCCGAGGCGCCTGCCGCGCCTGTCACTGAAAAGAAGAAGTCTGGTACCAAGGTGTACGCCTCCAAGAAGAAGGTCTGAGTTTCCAGATGCCCGCTGCCTCTCAGTCTCCCTCCACGAGGGCTGAGAAACCCCGCGCAAATAAATCGGGGTTGGCGAACGGGAAAAATCCGGGGAAAAACGAAAGTTATTCACCGGACGCTTCACAAGATATTCACAGGACGCTGCCTCATAGCCAAGAGGCAGAGCAGGGTCTGCTGGGTTCGATGCTGATATCGCCGGTCGATGTGATCGGCGATTGCGTCGAGCGCATCGACGAAAAATACTTCTACCAACCGGCGCACGCGACGGTTTACGAGGTGCTCGTCGAGTTGTGGAACAAGCAGCAGCCCGCCGACATCATCACGCTCACGCAACTGCTGCGTGACCGCAAGCAGCTCGATGCCGTTGGGGGTCCCGCGTACCTGTCGAGCCTGATCGACTTCACGCCGACGGCGGCGAACGCCAGCTACTACCTGGAAATCATCCGGGAGAAGTACATCCTGCGCGAGATCATCCGTTCGTGCACCGAATGCGCCGCGCGCGCCTACGACGATCAGGGCGAGGTCAACACGCTCCTGGACGAGGTGGAGCAGCGTGTCCTGGCCATCAACGAGAACAAGTTCAAGAACAACGTGGTGCACATGAAGGATCAGGTCATGGAAGCCATCGAAACGATTGAACAGCTTTACGAGCGCAAGGGGGCGATCACCGGCCTGGCCTCGGGCTTCAAGAATTTCGATCAGATGACCAACGGGCTGCACGCGGCGGAGATGATCGTCATCGCTGCGCGTCCGTCGATGGGCAAAACGGCTTTCGCCATGAATATCGCCGAGCACGTGGC
>CAXTVY010000046.1:0-22299 GCA_964247665.1 uncultured Chthoniobacterales bacterium
CGCAGCCTCTACGGCACCGGCGACGTCACCAACGTGCGCATCTTCAGCGAGCCGCTGAGCGACGGCGTCAAGGTCATCGTCATCGTCCAGACCACCGCCACCGTGAAGGACATCGTCATCATCGGCGCGCAGAACATCAAGCCGCGCAAACTGCTCAAACAACTCACGCTCAGGAAGAACAAGCTCCTCACCGAGCAGGGCGTCGAGCAGGACCGCCAGAAGCTCCTCGACTACTACCGCGACAAGGGCTTCCCCGACACCGACATCCGCTCCTCCATCGCCATGGACGAGCCCAACAGCACGGGCGTCGTCACCTTCACGGTCAACGAGGGCGGCAAGAGCGCCCTGGACCACGTCATCTTCGAGGGCAACCACGCCATCAAGTCGCAGACGCTGCGTGTCACCATGAAGAGCACGCGCGGCAAGACGTTTTATTCCTTCATCGACAAGAGCGGCCGGCTCGACCAGACCAAGCTGCATGAGGACCTCGATTCCATCCGCGAACTCTACCAGAACAAGGGTTACGTGGACATCGACATCCCCGAGACGCGCATCCAGCGGCTGAGCAACGGCGACATCAACCTCGTCATCGTCGTGCACGAGGGCTCGCAATACCGCGTGAGCACGCTCTCTTTCGAGGGCACGCAAATCTTCACCGACGCCGAGATCCGCCGCTTCCTGCGCATGAAGGAGGGCGCGGTCTATTCGCCCAAGGGCCTCAAGGACGACGTGAAGACCATCGAGGACTTCTATGGTTCGCGCGGCTACGTGGACACCCACGTCACGCCCTCGGGCCAGCCCGCCGGGGACAACCGCGTCGCCCTGCACTACAAGATCGAGGAAGGCGGCCAGTCCTTCGTCGAGCGCGTCAACATCTCGGGCAACACCACGACCCAGGACAGGGTGATCCGCCGCGAAATTCCCGTGGCCCCCGGCGACATCTACAACACGGTGCTCGTTGACGCCGCCAAGAAGCGCCTGGAAAATCTCGGCTACTTCGAAAAGGTGGACACCAGCCCCGTGGAGACCACCGTGCCCGACCGCCGCGACCTCGACGTGCTCGTGCAGGAAAAGCGTACGGGCTCCCTGAGTTTCGGCGCGGGGTTCTCCTCGCTGGACAGCCTCGTCGGCCAGATCGAACTCTCGCAGAGCAACTTCGACATCACCAACTTCCACGGTTTCACCGGCGGCGGCCAGCGTTTCCGCCTGCTGCTCGAATACGGCCTGACGCGCAAGGACTTCGTGCTCTCGCTGACCGAACCTTACTTCCTGAACACGCGCACGGCCGTCGGCGGCGAGATCTTCTACCACCAGACCGACTACATCTCCAACGACTACGAGCAGACCAACTACGGCTTCGACCTCAACGTGCGCCGCGCGTTGGGCCGCTTCGTCTCCGGCAGCCTGGAATACCGCTTCGAGAACGTGGACATCTCCGACGTGAACACGGGCTCGACCATCCTCCAGCAGGAGACCGGCGCGCGCACCCGCTCGGCCATCCGCGGCGGCCTGAGCTACGACACGCGCGACAGCGTGTTCCTGACCCGGCGCGGCACGCGTGTGGACTTCTCGCCCTTCGTCGCGGGCTCGGTCCTGGGCGGCAACACGAAGGATTTCGGCTTCGACCTGACCGCCTCGCAATACTTCACGACGCCGCTGGACGGCATCGTGCTCGTCAACGGCGAGATCGCCACGGTGGACACCTACGACGGCGGCGACCGCGTGCCCGTCAACGACCGCCTCTACCTCGGCGGCCCGAACAACCTGCGCGGCTTCAGCTTCCGCAAGGTGGGGCCGCTCGACTACAAGAGCAACCCGGTCGGCGGCCGTTCCCTCGCACGCTTCACCATCGAGGATACCTACCCGGTCATCACCCGCGTGCGCTTCGCGGTGTTCACCGACGGCGGCTACGTCAACCAGGATGCGTTTGACTTCACCCCGCGCGACTACCACGGCCGCCAGGATTTCCGCACCGACCCCAACCGCATCGACAACGACCCCAAGACGCCCAAACCCGACAAGGGCGGCTCCGACCTGGACAACACCGTGTTCGGTGGCGACTTCAACATGGACGTGGGAATCGGCGTGCGTCTGGACTTGCCAATCGGCCCGATCCGGCTTGATTACGGCTATCCGATCTTCTTCAACGATCTGAACCAGCGCCACAGCGGCAAATTCAACTTCAACGTGGGCTATCAATTTTGAACGGCCTGCTTTACGCCCGGTCTAACCCGCTCTCTTACCTGCTCTTTTCCTTATGAAAACAACCCTCCGCTTCACCCCCGTCCTCGCCGCCGCGGCCATCTTCTGCTGCGGAGCCACTGCCGCGCAAGCCCAGTCCTTCAAGGTGGGTGTGGTCGATATGAACAAGGTGTTCAGCGGCTACTACAAGACCAAGGACGCCGAGAACAAGATCAACGACGCCCGCGAGGTGGCCAAGAAGGAGCTGGACGACCGCATGGAGAGCCACAAGGGCCTGCTCGACGAGATCAACCAGCTCAACAAGGACGTGGACAACAAGGCCCTGAGCGAGAGCGCGCGCAGCGACCGCCAGAAGAAGCGCGAGGACAAGATCAACCAGGTGCGTTCGCTCGAACAGGAGATCAACGAGTTCAAGACCAGCCGCGAGAAGCAACTGCAGGAGCAGGCCGTGCGGATGCGCAACACCATCGTCGAGGAGATCATGAAAGTGGTCAACGACCGGGTCAAGAGCGACAACTACGACCTCGTGCTCGACAAGAGCGGCCAGAGCCTCAACGGCGTTCAGATCGTCCTGCACTCCAATGACAAGATGGAGTTCAGCGACGACGTGATCACCGCGCTCAACCGGACGCGCCCGTCCACGACCGCTCCCGCCGCGACCTCGGCCGCCCCCTCGGCCTCGCCCCGCCGGTAAGAGTTTCACCTTCCGCGTTTTACCACCCTTCCAAGGATCGAAGGCGGGTTTATCCTCGACGGGGGGAAGCCCGCCTTCTTTCTTTTTCCATCCCTGCTTTTCCTTGCGCGCGCCATGTTGACGGTCGGTGAACTGGTTGAAACGCTCGGCGGCGCGCTGCTCGCCGGACCGGCGGCCACCGGTATTTCCGGGCTGGCCTCGCTAGCGGACGCCGGGGCGGGTGAACTGTCCTTCTTCGGCAATCCGAAGTACCTCGGCGCGTTGCGGCAGTCGCGCGCGTCGGCGGTGCTGGTGCCGCGCGGGTTCGAGCCGCCCGCGGGGCTGCCGCCCGCGCTCGCGCTGGTCGCGGTGGACAACCCTTCGCTGGCGTTCGCGCAACTGCTCGGGCGGTTCGCGCCGCCCGCCGTGGCGGACGTGCCCGGCGTGGCACCCACGGCCGTCCTGGGGCGCGGCGTGCGCCTGGGCGAAGGCGTGTCGATCCAGCCTTACGCCGTCGTGGAGGACGGGGTGGAGATCGGCGCGGGCACCTACGTCGGCGCACACGGGTTCATCGGGGCCGGCAGCACGGTGGGCGCGGGCTGCCGGCTGTATCCGCACGTCACGATCCGCGAGAGGAGCCGGCTGGGTCAACGTGTGATCGTGCACAGCGGCACGGTGATCGGCAGCGACGGCTTCGGCTTCGAGACGCAGGGCGGGCGGCACGTCAAGATCCCGCAGACCGGCATCGTACAGATCGACGACGACGTGGAGATCGGGGCCAACTGTACGATTGACCGCGCGCGGTTCGGCCGCACGCACGTCGGCGAGGGCACGAAGATCGACAACCTCGTGCAAATCGCGCACAACGTGGTGGTCGGCCCCCATTGCATCCTGGTGTCGCAGGTGGGCATCTCGGGTAGCACAAAACTGGGCCGGTACGTGACCCTGGCGGGTCAGGTGGGCGTCGTCGGCCACGTGGAAATCGGCGATCAGGCCGTGGTGGCGGCGAAGTCCGGCGTCAGCAAGGATGTGCCCGCGAAGGCGGTGATGTTCGGCTATCCCGCGCAGCCGCTCAGGGACATGAAGGAAAGCCTGGCCTACGTGGGACGGCTGCCGAAGCTGGTCGCGCGCGTCAAGCAACTGGAGGCGGAGCTGGCGGCATTGCGGGCGGCGCTGCCCGGCACGGACGAGTCATCCGCCGCCTAGCGGCACCGCGCGCGCCCGTGACGCCGCCGGCCGCGCCCGGTGGTCCGCCAGAGAAATAGCCGCCGGTGGGTGCGGCGACGCACTCAGGCCCGCGGGTGGAACCGGTGGTGCACGGCCTTGAGCCGCCGTTGATCGACGTGCGTGTAAATCTGCGTGGTCGAAATGTCGGCGTGGCCGAGCAGTTCCTGGATCACGCGCAGGTCCGCCCCGTTCGTGAGCAGGTGCGTGGCGAAGGAATGCCGCAGCAGGTGCGGGTAGATGTTTACCGGCAGTCCGGAGAGCCTGGCGACGTGCTTGACGATGTCGTACACCCGCTGCGTCGTCAGCCCGCGCCCCCGGTTGGAGAGGAACACCTCGCTGCCGGTGCGTTTCTTCACCAGCCGGGGCCGCGCTTCCTCCAGGTAGCGCCGGATCGCCGCGCGCGCCTTCGCGCCCACGGGCACGAGCCGCGTTTTCTGCCCTTTGCCGAGCACCCGGATGATCCCCTGTTCGAGGTTCAGGTTTTCCAGCCGCGCGCCGACCACCTCCGAGACCCGCAGGCCGCTCGCGTAGAAGAGTTCGAGCATCGCGCGGTCGCGCAGGCCGAGCAGGTCGCCCGGCGGCGGTTCGGGCAGGGCTTCCAGGAAGCGTTCGACCTGCATCTCGTTGAGCGTCTCGGGCAGGTAGCGTTCGATGCGCGGCAGGGTCAGCGTTTCGCCCGCGTCGGTCGGCACCAGGCGCGCGACGTGCAGGTAGCGCAGCAGAATCTTGATGGCGACGAGTTCCAGCTTGATCGATCCCGCCGCGAGCCTGGCCCGCTTGCGGGTCCCCAGGTAGTCGGTGATGAGCTGGATCGTGATGGCGGCGGGGTCGTCGATCTCATGCGTGCCCTTGAGCCACGCGGCGAATTTTTCCAGCGAACGCCGCACGGAAAGCTGGTAGTTGTCGGATAGCCCGCGCTCGGTGGCGAGGTAGCGGATGAATTGTTCGATGGCGGCTTGCATGGTCATGTCAGGTCTGGACAGGCCCGCGCAGCGGCCGGTCGTAAACAAAGGGAGGGATGGCTCGGAGAGCCATCAGGACCCTGGTGACGTGAGCGCCGCATGGTCGATGGTGGCGAGACGGTGCCGGTGCGCGCCGAGCCGGGGGATGCAGTCGATCAGCGCCCGCGTGTACGGATGCCGCGGCGCGCGCAGCACGTCCTCCGCCGGGCCTTCCTCCACCAGCCGCCCGCGGAACATCACGGCCACGCGGTCCGCCAACCCGCCGATGATCCCGAAGTTGTGCGTGATGAGCAGGATGCTCATGCCGTGCTTGCCCTTGAGTTCCTTGAGCAGGTCGATGATCTGCCGCTGCACGGTGGGGTCGAGCGCGGTGGTCGGCTCGTCGGCCACGAGCAGCTTCGGGCGGCACGCCAGCGCCATGGCGATGCCGACCCGCTGCGCCATGCCGCCGCTGAGTTGGTGCGGGTACGCGCGCAACCGCTTTTCCGGCTCCGTGATGCCGACTTCCGCCAGTTCGCGCACGATCTCGGCGTCCTGTTCCCGGCGGGAGCGACCCACTTCCGGGCGATGCAGCGCGAGCACCTCGGCCATCTGCGCGCGCACGGTGAACACGGGGTTGAGCGAGGTCGCCGGGTCCTGGAACACGTAGGCGATCTGCCCGCCGCGCACGCGGCGCAACTCGCGCTCGGGCAGGGTGAGCAGGTCGCGCCCCGCCAGCAAAATCTCGCCGCGCTCGTAGCGCGTGGGCGGCACGGGCAGCAGCCGGGTGAGCGCCAGGGCCGTGACGCTCTTGCCGCTGCCGCTCTCGCCGACGACGGCGAGCGTTTCGCCGTCGCCGATGTTGAAACTAACATCGTCCACCGCCGCCGGGCCGCTGCCGGGGGCATCCCCGTGCGCGAAGCGGATCGTGAGGTGGCGGACTTCGAGCAGAGGCATCAGGCCGCAGAGAATAGAGAATCAGCAACTCGCACGCGAGTTTTTAAGAAAACCGGTCGTCCGTCCATGGGTCGGCCGTGTTGCTGTAGCCGCGCACCTCCCAGAACCCGAGCTTGTCCGCCGCGCGGAACTCGATGGAGCGCACGAACTTCGCTCCCTTCCAGGCGTAGAGCTTGGGCACGATCACGCGCGCCGGGCCGCCGTGTTCCTTCGGCACCGGCTTGCCGTCGAACCCCGTGGCCACGAGCACGTCGTCGTCCATGCACGCCTCCAACGTGGTGTTAGTCGAATAGCCGTCGTAGCTCTCGAAGTACACGAACCGGGCCTCCGGCTGCGGCTTGACCAACTCCAGCAGGGTAAAGAACGCCACGCCCGACCAGCGGCAGTCATATTTGCTCCAGGTGGTGACGCAGTGGAAATCACTCGTGTCCTCGAACGGCGGCAGCGCATGGAACGCCTCCCAACTCAGGGTCACCGGGTTCTCCACGAGCCCCTTGATCTCCAGGCTCCACATGTCCAGATGCACGACGGGCTGGATGCCCAGGTCGAGCACGGGGAAGCCGGTCGTCAGGTGCTGGCCCGGCGGCAGGCGGTCCGTCGAGCGAACGGTGGGATGCGCCTTGCCCGCCATCTTGCGTGCCCAGCGTTCCTTGCGGTCGATCGGAGTGTCGTTGCTCATGAGAGAAGGTCGGAAGGCAGAAAACGGAACTAGAAAGTCGGAAATTGGAAGGAAAAATTCACCGGTGCAAACTCGAAGGGGAAAGGCGTTTTAGCGTCTGCTTACTTTCGCCTTCCGCCGCTCTTCTGGTTCCGCCTTCCGCCTTCCACCTTTTCACCCCTCGCTGCCCTTGTCGGCTTCCTGCTTGCGCGAGGCCCGCTTGGCGTCCAGCGCCTTGATCTGGTCGCGCAACTGCGCCGCGCGCTCGTAGGCTTCCTGCTGCACGGCCATCTCCATTTCCCGGCGCATTTTTTCGAGCTTGCTGATCGGCCGCTTGGAGCGCAGTTCCTCGCTCCACTCGTCCAGGAACGACAGTTCCGCGCTCTTTTCCGCGGCTTCGGCCTGCTCGTGCTCGTTGTAGAACGCCACGATCAATTCCTTGCCCCGGTCGATCTCCTTGAGCGCCGCTTCCACGCGCTTTTTTTCCAGTTCGATGGACGCCAGCGCGCGCGTCTTCATCATCTGCACGTAGGGGATGAACTGGTCGAACGCCCAGATGATGTCCTCGCGGTCGCTGTGCTCGCGCACGAAGGCGAACATCTCCAGGTTGCGCTCGGTGTCGCGCGCCACGGCCGGGAAATCCTCCATCTGGAACAGGCTCAGGTAGCGGTGGTAATACTGGATGCCCTCCTGCTGCATCTCGCCGCATTCCTCGGCTGAAAGCTCGTACTTCTCGCCGTCCGGCCCGGCCTTGGCAGCGCGGTGGAGGTGGTAGTGCAACAGCGACTCGTGCCCGTGCGGACGCTGCCCGTCGGGCCGCCCTTGCATCTCCATCTGGATCAGCCCCAGGTCGAGCCGCAACTGGACTTTCTCTTGCCCGTCGCTGCCCATGATCTTGCGTACCTTGATCTGGCCCGGTTCGTGCGGCCATCCGTCCAACAGGTCATTGAGGTCTTGGCTCATGGGAAAGTGCGGTGGAAAAGGTGTCTTCCTAAGATACGAACGGTGGGCGCAATTTGTGTGCCGCCGGGGCCGGGTTGCGTCGGTTCAAGCGTGGGCCGCCGCGGTTTCGCGCGCGAGTTCGGCGTCCGCGGGGCTCAGCGGCAATTCCATCGTCCCCTTGAACCGGCCCGGTTCTTCCTCGACGCCGAAATTGTTCGCGTACAGCGCGGCAATCCGCCCCATCTCGTCGTCCAGAAGGGCGGGCGCGTCCGTCGCGCGGGCGAATTCGGTGAGCTGCGCCTCGTCGTAGATGTTGGGCAGGGTGGAGGCCACGCGGTCGTCCGCCAGCAGCCACAACAGCGCCGCCTGGCCCAGCGTGCGGTCCGGCCCTTCGAGGAAGCGCAGTTGCTCGACTTTTTTGATCCCGTTGAGCAGCCACGAGCGCGGCCGGTGGACGCGGTGATCCGTGGGCGGGAACACGGTGTCTGCCGTGTACCGGCCCTCCAGCATCCCGCTGGAATGGGGGACGCGGACCAGGAACATCGTGTCGCGTCCGGCGCGCCGGGCGGCTTCGTGCAGCGCCAGCCCGGGGTGTTGTTCCAGCAGGTTGTAGATGTGCTGCACGCTGGTCACCGGCCGTTGTTCGATGGCGCGGATGCCCTCGTACATCCAGCCGATGGCCGGCCCGAGCGCGAAGCCCGTGTAGCGCACCTTGCCCGCCGTCACGAGGCGGTCCAGCGCCTCCCAGGTTTCGTCGCGGTCCACTTCCTCCAGGCCGATGTTGTGGAGCTGGAGCAGGTCGATGCGGTCGGTCTTGAGGCGGCGCAGGGCGGCATCGGTGGCGGCGGTGATGGCCCCGGCGGAGAAATCGTGCGGGATGGCGCGCTGGCCGCGGCGCTCGTCGCTGCCGTGGTTGGCCACGTCATAGCCGACCTTCGTGGCGATGACGATCTGGTCGCGCTGGTTGGGGAACGCCTTGGCGATGAGTTCCTCGCTCAACCCGTTGCCGTAGGTGTCGGCGGCGTCGAACAGCGTGACGCCCAGGTCCAGCGCGCGGTGCATGAGCGCGATGGACTCGCCCTCGGTGAACTGGCCCCACCAGCCCGTCGAGATCGTCCACAGGCCGAAACCCACGGCGCTGACCGTCAGGTCGGTGTTCTTGTACGTGCGAAATTGCATAAATCCGACGTACAATCTAGCGGGACCCGGCCCCGGCGCAAGGCCCGGTGCACACCGGCCGGGGATGAAAAGCGGCGGCGGTCACGCGTCCGCCGGAGGGGCCGTGAGGCGGGCTCCCGCCCCCTGGCGGCCGGGACGGCAACCAGACCCGCCACGCGCTACTTGCTGATGATCTGCCCCGTGTTGAACACGTAGAAGTAACGCACTCCGTTCGTGTTATAATGACCGGGATTGCCCGGGTCCGGGTAGTAATACACCGTCGAATTGAGACTGAAATCGTAGAGGTAGGGAAAGGGAAAACCCGGACTCGTGTAGAAGTAGCCTTTGCTGGCAAAATCGTAGAAATACACGCCGCTTTTTCCGTCGTTGGCATCAAAGACGTATTCGTAACCCAGGTCGAAATGATAGAGGTAGGCCGGATCATTCAGATAACTGTAGTATCCGAAAGGATTGCCACTGGGAAATTGGAGGTAGTACACCCCTTGGCCCAGGGCGGTCTGGCCGGCAAAAAAGGACGGGGTCGCGTTGCCGACGGTAAAATCCGTGGGCGTCGAGACGGTCCCGTTCGCGGTGGTGACGACAATCGGACCGGTCAGTGCGCCGCTGGGCACCGTGACCATGATCCGGGTCGAGGTGAAACTGCCAGCGGCAGCGGCGTTGCCACTGAAAGTGATCGAAATCGGTGGGACGAAGTTCGTACCGTCGATGACGACCGTCGTGCCGGCGGGGCCCTGCGCGGGGCTGAAGTCACTGATCGTCGGCGGATTGTCGGCTTGCGCGCGGGGGACCCACGCGCCAAAGCCGACGACCGTGGCGAGCAGCACCAGCCTCGCAACACGGAAAGCTCCAGTGAACCGGCGAACGGCGGGGTCGGGTGTCATCTCCCTCGATTTAACAGGGAGATCGCGCGTTGTCCACATTTTCGGGTGGACTTGCGCCCGGGCGCTTCCGCCTTCCGCCTTCCGCCTCCCGCCTCAGTGCCGCAGGGCTTCCATCAACGACGGATTGCCCTGCATCCGCCGCTCCACCTCCTGGATCGTGCTCAGCCGCTGCCGGTATTCCGCGTACTGCGAGCTGGATGGGTGGGCAGAGTCCAACCGTTGCAGCGCGCGCAACCCGTCCACGGCCGCCGCGCAGAGTTCCGTCACCCGGTAATCCAACCGGGGCAGCAAGGCTTCCAGCCGGTCGATCCCCCCGGCCGCCACCAGCGGGTTGGTCATCCGCGGGCCGCCGCCGGGCCCGGCGGCATCCAGCGTGGCCTGCGTGATGCGGTGCACCTCGTCCCACGATGCCGACAGGGACAACGTGCTGGGCATCCGGCCTTCGAGCAGCTTCAGCATCGCCGCCGCCGACGCATGTCCCGGCGCGAGCCGCAGGATTTCCCGGAGCGACGGCACGATGTCCGCGTGCGCCGCGCTCAGGTACGGGGTTTCCGGGCCGACCCGGCGCTGCACGGCGGCGAACAGGTCGATGGCCCGTTGCAGGTCGGCCGGGCGGTCCTCGCGCATCACCGCCAGCGCGTCGTCGAGCGTGTCCACGGTGAAGACCTGGAGCTTCCAGAGCGTGTTCGCCCCGTAGAGAAAGGGCACGTCGGCCACGGCGCTGGCGTTCTCCTTGGGCACGGCCACGATCCGGCAGCCGCCCGCCAGCGCCGCGTGGATCTTCGAGGGCACCGCCCCCACCGCGCGGACCCGCCCGTCCACCGTGATGTCGCCCGTGATCGCGCAGTCCGCCGCGAGCTTCAACGGATCGTAGAGCGAAAACAGCAGCAGGGTGAACGCCGCGTCGCCCGATGGGCCGTCCTTGCCCCCATGGATGTCGCCGAAGCTCACGACCAGCCGCTGCCCGGCACCGAACGACGGGTGCCGCAGCTTGACCGCCCGCTGTGCCTCCGCGAGACCGGCGTGCATGGATTCGCCCACCGGCTGCGACAGGACGACGCCCACCTCCTCGCGGCTGTGCGCTTCCTCGGCGGTGACGATCATCTCCAGCACCGCGCCCGTGCGCTCGCCGCCCGGCAGTTCGCTGACGCCGAGGCCGTGGATCTTGCTCTGCTTCTTGAGCAGCGGCAGGCGCTCGGCCGGGGCGGCCTCCTTGCCCCGCAGGAACGTCCACGCGGGCACGAACTGGAGGCTGGCGCAGGTGGCCTTCTCGTACCTGGCGGCGGGATTGTGCGGGTCCAGGTCCGCCGCGATGTCGCTGAGGTACGCCGCCAGCGCGAGGTTGTCGGGGCCGCCCTTCGCCCGTAGTCCGGCGGACTGCCCGGTGAGGTAGGCGAGCACCGTGGCGGCCGGGCAGGGCTTGGGTGCGCCGGGCCTGGCCTCGGGGAGTTCGCCGCGCTGGCGGCAATCGGCGGCCTCCCTGGCGGCGCGGTTCTGGGGGTCGAGCCGCAGCGCGACGCCGATGATCTTGGCGTCGAGGGTGGCGTTGAAGTAGGTGACACCGGCGGCGAGCACGGTGGCCAGGGCGCTGCGCGCCTGGGGTTCCAGGCCCAGGCGGTCCACCGCGAAGACCGGCGTGGTCAGGTCGGGCTCCTCGTAAACCGTTGAAAGCTGCGCCCGCAACGGCGAGCCGCCCAGCGCCAGGAAAACCAGGCCCACCCGGGCGAGGGCACCCCAACGGCGCGGGAACCGGGGCACCGGCGGCCGTGGTCCGGCGGCCGGGGCGGCGGTGGGTGGTTCGATCTCGGGGCAGGGCACGCTGGGGAAGGTCGGGGACCGGACCATCCGGTTTGGACCAGGCTGAACCAGCAATCCTCGCGCCAACCCGGGTGCTGTCCCGCCCTGCGCCGGGCCGGGTTTCGCCTGCGCGCGAAGGGTTAGCGCCACCGGCCAGCCGTCGCCAGGACCGCTGCCGCCACCTTCGTCCAGGAGGAACTGGCCACGGGCAGATTTGCCGGTGGCTGCCTTTCGCCTACCAGCGTCCGCGCGGAAGGACGATATGCGCCCCGGGCGGCGGCGCGGCTCCGGCCGCCGCCTGCGCGGCGTCGCCTCCGGCGCAGTGTGCGGTGATGAAATCCGCCACGGGGGTCGGATCGGTCAGGGCGTGCGGATGGTGGCCGCAGCCTTCCTTGACGATTTCCGCGAACACCCCCCCGGCCTTCGTGTAACGCTCGCGCACCACGTCGGAATTCTCCGGCGGCGGCACGGTGGTGTCGGCGTCGCCGACGACGTGGATGATCGGGATGTGGGCGGCGGCCAGCGGGGCGAGCGTATCGACCGGGTTGCCCCGGTAGTCGAGCATCTGTTGTTCGTCGGTGAAGTGATACGCCTGGATCGCCGCCGCCCAGTCCCCCTTGCTGCCGGTTCCCTTGCCCCGTCCGCCCGGCCAGCTTTTCATGTCGCAAACCGGGGCATCCCCGTAAATGCACCCGACCTGCTCCGGATGTTCCGAGGCCCAGCGGTACGCGTAGAGGCCGCCCCGGCTCAGACCTTCCAGGGCGGGCTTTTTCGACAGGCCGTGCTCACCCGTCATCGCCGCGTAAAAGGCGTCGAAGTGCTTGAGCGCGTCGGGACTGCCGAACGTGTTGCCGACCCCGATGTATGCCACGTAAAAACCGCGCTTGAGCAGCTCGATGTCCGCGCTCGGATAAACGTCCCAGAACAAGGTGCGCCACACCCAGGGGCGGCCCGGCAGGGGGGAGTGCGGCTCGACCAGCTTGGCGCCACACCCGTCCACCTGGAAGTTATGGCAGGTGTAGCCGTGGAAATCCTGGGTCGCGGGTGTCGGTGTGCGCGCGGCCGGTGCTGGCGGCGGGGACGCGGGCGAAGGAGCCGCCGTCTGCGCCTGCGTGACCAGTGGCAGCCAGGCCGGACCGATCAGCGAAAGCAGCAGCGGGTAGAGGAGAAAGGTTTTCATGGCGGCTCGGAAGACTGGCTGGTCGATGGGGGTTGAACGGCTGGTAGGCAGGGAGCATGGACAGAAAAGTTGTTTTCCGCAAACTCAGGCTTCTGGAGGCGCGGCTCCTCTGGGTGGGTCGTCGTGCCGCCGTGGGCCGCGGCCCGGCCCGCCGAATCCTCTCCTTGGCCATGGCGCGGCGGCCCGGCTGAATCTACAGTGCGGCCGGGCTTCGTACCGTGCTGGTCCGACCTCGCTTCCCATGACCACCTCACCCGCCCGTCCCGATGCCGCGCTGCTCATCGTCGGCCACGGCTCGACCGTCAACCCGGATTCCGCCGCCCCGAGCCTCGTCCACGCCGCCGCCATCCGCCGCCGGCACCTCTTCGGACAGGTGGCCTGCGTCTTCTGGAAGGAGGAACCTTCGCTGCGCGACTGGCCGCTGCTCTTTGACCGGGCCGAAATCCGCGACGTGTTCGTCGTGCCCAACTTCATCAGCGAGGGATACTTCACCCGCACGGTGATCCCGCGCGAGTTGGAGCTGGATCACCTCCCCGATGGCGCCCCCGCCCCCGCCACCCGCCGCGCGGACACGGGCCAGACGTGGCACTATTGCCCGCCCGTGGGCAACCACCCGGCCATGACCGAACTGCTGCTCCAGCGCGCCCGCGAGGCGGCCCCGGGCGTGCCGGAGGCGGAGACGAGCCTGCTCATCGTCGGCCACGGCACCAGCCTCAACGACAACAGCGCCGCCGCCGCCAAGGGGCAGGTGGAGGCCATCCGCGCGCTGGGGAGCTACGCCGACGTGCTCAACACCTACATGGAGGAGCCGCCGCTGATCTCCGACTGGGCCAGGCTGACGACGACGCCCCATGTGGTCGTGGTGCCCTTCTTCATCTCGGACGGCCTGCACAGCTACCAGGACATCCCCGTGCTGTTGGGCATCGAGACGGAGCCGACCGCCAGCGCCAGCGAGCGCGCCCGGGGCGGGGAGGTGTTCACCCGGAACCCGCGGCACCTGCACGGGCGCTCGCTCTATTACGCCAGCGCCATCGGCACGGAAGCGCGCTTCGCGGACATCATCGTCGAGCAGGCGCAACCGGAGCACGTCCCCGCGCCATGAGCGACGGGTTGCCCCCCCCGGCGCGCGGACGCCGTGAACCGTCGCCGCCCCGCGTGCCCGCCGGCCCCATGCTCCTGGGGCAGATCGTCTGCTGCAACGAAGACGGCAGCCCGATCCATGAGTTGCGCCACCGCGACGATGCCGCCCGGCCCGCGAGCGAGTTGATCCTCCACCGGGACCCGGAGGAAGCGGCCCAACTGGCCCTCTACGACGACGCGGGGGCCTACCGCCCCCTGAAGACCGCGCCGAACCTGCGCCACGGCTGGCGGCTCGTGGTAGCCGGCGAGGCGGCGTTGCGGCTGGCGCTCGACCTGTTCTACCCGGCACGGCTCGGCGCGTGGGCGGCCTTCGAGGACGGCAACCTGCGCACGACGGCCCTGCGCGATACCCTGGGGCGGCAGACGGGCATGTACCGCGTCGCGGGGAAGCTCACCGGCGAGCAGGCGGACGCGCTCGTGGGCCGGTTCTGCCGTTCGGACGGGGGTTGCCTGCGCACGATCCTCTGGCGGCGCGACGCCGCCGGAACGGTGCCCTCCACGCGGCTGCCGCCGGAGAAGTTCGACCCTGCCCATGACCAGACCGGCGCGGGCCGGGACGGGACGGCGGGATTTATTCCGTTGTTGTGTCAGGAAGCGTGCAACCTGCTCGTGGCCGAGGCGCGTGCCGTGGTGAAAGGCGAGCGGGCAGAGGCACCCCAGACGCCATGATGCTTCCTGCCTCGGTTGTTCGCTTTGGTGAGAATGCGTGCTGGATGAGACTCGGGTTCGACGTTTTCTCAGAATTTTGCGAATCCGAACGCTAGATTGAGATGCCGATGTTTATCTTGCATTCTCAATCGCACGCTTGCGAAATTGATTCGGGTGCCGGAAGAAGTTCTACCTAAATATGGGTCATTTACGGCGGTTAAAATATTGGAAGAACGTCCGTCTAAATACAAGTCATGTTTGGGTAGGTGTACCTTTCGTGATCCGAGCCTGTTTTCAGCTTCCGAATGGCATAATGCCTGAAACAATTGGCATTTTCGGCAATTAAAAAGCGTATTTTTGGCAATAAATTCGGCATTTTCTTGCATTAAATCCGCCCGTGCTTCCTGACCGGAATTGCAGCCTCCCATGATCTACCGCGCCCGCCATCTCGTCACCATGGACGGACCCCCGGTGGAGGACGGCGCGGTCCTGGTGCGTGGGGAGAGCGTCGCCGCCGCCGGGCGCTGGGCGGACCTGCGGCGCGACCTTCCGGGCGAGCCCACCACCGACCTGGGCGAGGTCGTGCTGTTGCCGGGGTTCGTCAACCCCCACTGCCACCTCGACTACTCCACGTTGCGCCACGCCATCCTGCCGCCGCGCCACTTCTCGGAGTGGGTCGGGCGCATCAATGCCCTCAAGCGTACGCTGGACCCGGACGACTACCTCGCCGCTATCGCCCATGGCTTCCGCGAATTTGCCCGCTGGGGCACGACGAGCCTGCTCAACATCGAGTCGTTCCCCGAGTTGATGTGGAAGATGCCGCCGCCGCCGCTGCGGACGTGGTGGTTCTATGAAATGATCGACGTGCGCAGCGCCACCCCCACCGAGGAACTCGTCGCGGGCGCGCTGCTGTTCTTCCAGGAGAACACCGCCGCCGCCGGTGGCGGCTGGCTCGGCGGCCGGGGCCTGAGCCCCCACGCTCCTTATACGGCGTCCCCCGAGCTGTACCGCCTCGCGCGGGACTGCGCCCGCACCCATGGCCTGCCCTGGACGACCCACCTGGGCGAGTCCGCCGACGAGCGGGAAATGTTCGTCGGTGGCCGCGGGCCGCTCCACGATTTTCTGGCCGGGCTGGGCCGCCCGATGGGGGACTGCGGCGGGGGGCGGTCAGCCCTGGCGCAACTCACTGCCCGGGACTGCCTGGGCCCGGAATGCATCGCCGTCCACCTCAACGACTGGCAGGAGGAAGACTGGGCTCTTGTGGCCCCGGGTGGGCCGCTGGCGGGTCTGACCGTCGTGCATTGTCCGCTCAGCCACCGGTACTTTCGCCACACGCCTTTTCCGCTGGAAACCTTGCGGAATCTGCCGGTCAACCTGTGCGTTGGCACGGATAGTCCGGCCAGCAACGGGTCGTTCAGCTTGCTGGAGGAACTGCGGGTGCTGGCGGCGGGTTTCCCTGACCTGGAGCCACGGGAACTCCTGGAGATGATCACGGTTAACCCGGCCCACGCGTTGCGCTTACAAACGAAACTGGGCTGCGTCAAACCCGGTGCTTGGGCGGACCTCGCCGCTTTTCCCATCCGTGCGACAAACGGTCGCAACATCCATGCCGAGGTGCTCGACTGCCGTGTTCCGGCCGCCTGGACGATGGTTCACGGCCGGGTCACTTCAGGGCAATCCTCAGAGTAAATTTTCGATTATAAGAATTTATTCCTTTCCAATTCTCACTTTTGCGATATTATCAAACACATTCATCAGCGGTTGCGGTCATTCATAACGCTCACAAGATCATCCCTTTATGGCCAAAATAGTCATCATCGACGACGAACCGGCAATGGTGGAAGTAATCTCGACCCTGTGTCGGGAGAACGGCCACCAGGTTTCGCCGTTCAATTCCGCCGAACGCGCCCTGGAGGAACTCCCGGGCATCAATCCGCAGGTTGTCATCGCGGATATCAAGATGGAGAAAGTCACCGGCTTCGATGTGCTCCAGGAGTGCCGCCGTACCCTGCCCCAGACCGCCGTCATCCTCATCACGGCCTACGCGTCGGTGGAGAAGGCGGTCGAGGCCATGAAGCTCGGCGCGTACGATTTCATCACCAAGCCCTTCAAGATCGACGAGTTGAAGTTCACCGTGCAGCGCGCGCTGGATTACCAGTCGGCCGTGCGCGAAAACGTCTACCTCAAGAAGGAAATCAAGAACCGCTACCGGTTCGAGAACATCGTCGGCACCAGCCGGGCCATGACCGACGTGTTCAACCTCATCAACAAGGTCGCCGACACGGACAGCACGATTCTGATCCAAGGTGAGAGCGGCACGGGCAAAGAACTCGTCGCCAGAGCCTTGCACTTCAACAGCAAGCGGCAACACGCGCCGTTCGTGGCGGTCAACTGCTCGGCGCTGCCCGAAAATCTGCTCGAAAGCGAGCTGTTCGGCCACAAGAAGGGCGCGTTCACCGGGGCGTTCCAGGACAAGATCGGCCTGTTCGAGGAAGCCGAAGGCGGCACGATCTTCCTGGACGAGGTCAATTCCATGGCGTTGTCGTTGCAGACCAAGCTCTTGCGCGTGCTCCAGGAGCGCATGATCCGCCGGGTCGGCGACACGAAGACGGTGCCCATCAACGTGCGCGTGGTGGCGGCGTCCAACGAGCAGCTCCAGGCCAAGATGCGTAACGGCTCCTTCCGCGAGGACCTCTTTTACCGGCTGGCGGTCATCCCGGTGGATCTGCCTTCGCTGCGCGAGCGCACGGAGGATATCCCGTTGCTGGTCAACTACTTCCTACAGAAAAATTCCACGCAGACCCACACCGAACTCAAGAAGATCGAGGGTGACGCGCTGGACCTCCTGGGCCGCTACGCCTGGCCCGGCAACGTGCGCGAGCTGGAAAACTCCATCGAGCGCGCCTGCGCCCTGTGCGAGGACGGGCTCATCCGCGTGGTGGACCTGCCGCCGCACGTCCAGGGCCGCACGGGCGGCGGGGCCGGGGAGAACAACATCATCGAGATGCCCATCGGCCTGCGGTTGGAGGAGTTCATCGCCAACGAGGAGCGCGCCTACATCGAGCAGACCCTGCGGCACAACAACGGTTCACGCGAGAAGACGGCGAGTATGCTGGGCATCAGCATGGCGACGCTTTACCGCAAACTGGAGTTGAAGAACAAGCAACGGGCCTGAAACCGGGGGCAGCTTGGCAATTTCCCGAATCAATTCGGGAAATTGCGCGTCTCCCTCTAGGAATTATCCAAATTAATTAGGGAAAAACCCGGTTTTATCCCTGTTTTACACCCTTTTCTGGGTAATAAAAGTTGTGGGTTGGCAGGAAAAGCGTTGTTGCCAAGATAAACAACGCATGTCCTTTTGAGAACGGCTCTCACCTGCAAATGCGAGTGCGTATCGATCTGTAGTTTTGCGACGCAATCGTGTTTGCCGCGCGAAGAGGAGGCTGCGCGGTTCACAAGGCCACGCGCTGCCCGGCGACGGATGAGGTGCTGGACGTTGACGCCCTTCCGGCCAGACGTTTCTTTGCTTGGCGGCGGCCTGTTTGCGCCCTGACGCAAAAAATTTAGACGAACCGCGCGTGCGGCGACGCCTCCAAGGTATCCATGGGCGACGACCTCACAGAGCATCCTGCCGACTGGGCGCGTTGGGTGCGCGCGCACTCCGCCAAGTGGCTGCTCTACGCCCGCCAGCAAACCCGCGCGGAGGCCGACGCGCAGGACATTGTCCAGGAGGCGCTCGCCGACGCCTGGCGGCGCACCCCGGCCGGGAGCCTGCCCACCGCGAGCCTGGTCTTTGCCACCGTGCGCCGCCGGGCCGTGGACCTCGCCCGGCGCAACGAACGCCGCGCGGCGCGCGAGGTTGCCACCCAGGCGCTTGCTCCGGGGCTCCACTTCGACCTCGCCCCGGCCGAGGCCGAGCGCGGCCAGCTCCTGCAACAGGCGCTCGAAAAACTCACTCCCGTCTTCCGCGAGGTCGTGACCTTGAAAATCTGGGGCGAACTCACCTTCACCGAAATCGGCGAGGCACTCAGCATCCCGGCCAACACGGCCTCCTCGCGCTACCGCTACGGGATGGACAAACTCCGCGAACTGACCAGAGAGGCGCTCCATGAACGATAACGATTCCTTTGAAGCGGAACTCCGCCAACTCCGCCCCGCCACCCCGCCGGCCGCCTGGCAGGAGCGTCTGCTCCGCATCGTGGCCGCCCCGCCGCCGCGCCGCCGGGGGCCGGCCGCCCCGGCGGCATCCCCGTTCGCCTGGTTCGCGTCCCTTTGCCGGCCCGGCACCGCCGCCTGGATTGCCGCGCCCGCGTTCGGGCTGGTGCTGGCCGCCGCCTTCCTGTGGCAGCGGCCGCCGCCTTCCGCCCGGCCCGCAGCCCCCGTCAACCCCGTGGCCGGGGCCGACTTCGTGCCCGACTCCATGACGCTGAGCCAGGAGGTGCTCGCCCGCTACGACGGCGGCATCGTGCAATCCCCGGACGGCGAGGTGGTCCGCCTGGTCTGCTACGACCGGGTTGATCGCGTCGTGCTCAAGGACAGCCGCCGGGGCAGCGTGGTCGAACGCCGCGAGCCGCAGCGCGAGATCGTCCCTGTCCACCTCGACGTTTACTGACTTCAAAAAGAAGAAATGACCAAGGCCCAAGGACCAAGTTCCAATAACCAGTGATGCCAGAGAAAACGTCGCGCCCTGTTTGACGGTGTGACGCGCGCAACGGGTCACCCACTTGTCTTCCCAGCTTTGGTCATTGGGCCTTGGGCCTTGGTCATTTCCTCCCCACAACTCACCCCATTCCATCCGCTAACCATCCAACTATGAAACGTTCGCTCAGCTTCCCCATCGCGCTCTGTCTCTCCGCCCTCTCGCCCTGGTGCGGGTCCGCCTTCACCCTGCACGACGAAACCGCGCCCGCCAGCCCGCCAGCGGCGCAGGAGCAGCCCGCCGCCGCGACCCCCGCGCCGACCCCCGACACCGGCCAGCCACCCGCCGCCATCCTCCCGCGGGCCGAACGCTCCCCACAGCGCACCCTCACCCGGGAGGACGACGGCAGGAAACAGACCGTGACCTTCCTGGGCGTGAGCACCTCGCCGTTGCCCGAAGCCGTCGCGGCGCAGTTGCCGGTGGAGAAAGGCACGGGCCTGCTGGTCACGTTTGTCGCCAAGGACAGCCCCGCGGCCAAGGCCGGGCTGGAACCCAACGATGTGCTGGTCAAGCTCGACGAGCACATCCTCGTCAACCCGGCGCAGTTGCAGACCGTGATCGAGAACCGCGCGGAGGGCAGTTCCGCCGCGCTGGTCTTCTATCGCCGCGGCCAGGAGAAGACCGTCAGCACCACGCTCGCCAGCCAGGAGAGACCCGCCAGCCGCCACGGGGGCGGCTGGGGCGATTGGAGCGACCCGGCGCGCACGGCCGAGTTCCAGGCGGCGCTGGCCCGGGCGCAGGACGCGGCGGAGATGGGGCGGCGCGCCGCCGACCTCGGCCGCCAGCAGGCCGAAATCGGCAAACGGGCAGCGGAGATGGGCCGGCGGGCGGCCGAACGCGGCCAGGAAGACGCGGAACGCGGCCGGCGCGAAGCCGAGCAGGCGCGGGGCGAGGCCGAGAGGGAGCAGCACGACTGGGCCCACAGCATGGCCTCGCTCAAGGAAGCGTTGAAGGGGATCGAGCGACCGCACGACGGGTTTGCCACGACGTTCGTGAACCCCGGTTCGGCGCAGGCGATCACGGTGGATGGCGAGGGCACTTTGCTGCTGACCCGCACAGGGGGCAAGATGCACCTGCGGGCCACCGACAAGTCGGGCAAGGTGCTCTTTGACGAAAACGTGGTCACGCCGCAGGGTCAGCCCAAGCTGCCGCCGGAGCTGGCGGCGAAGGTCGAGAAGTTGCTCAAGGAGTTTCCCGCCGCGCCGCCGGTGCCGCCGATGGGTCCCGTGCCGCCCGTGCCGCCCGCGCCACCTGTACCGCCCGCGCCGATGGTGCCGCCAGTGCCGCCGGTGCCGCCTGCGTTGGACATCCCTGCCGCGCCGCCCACGCCGTAGAACATCGGTCGAAACGGGTTTGCCGCCGGGTGTAAAACACCCGGGCAGCCAGCAGGTATCCGCGCCCTCTGCTGCACTGCGGAGGCGCGCCAGAAGGCGGGTTTCCGGTCGAGGAGGCGCTGGGGCAAACGCATTTTCAATGCTTGCCATCCTGAGCACAGGCGAAGGGCCTGCTGCCGCCAAAGGACACCGTCGGTTCACGCAGGACGCTTCCTTGTGATAAAAATCACAAGGCTGGCTGTTCCTTGCCAGAGGGGTGTGGAAATAAGGTCACCAAGGCACGCCAAGGTGCTCTGGTCTGCTCGTGAGGCACTTACGCACGCTTTGGCGGCGGTGCGGCATCCTGGAAAGAAGGTGGGCTATGAACGGCGCGTGCCGAAGGTTTTAGAAACGCGAGTAGAGGGGCTCGACAACCGTTAGTGAGTTATGGACCGCCTGCTATCGTTCATCCTCGGGAGTGAGCATTTTCAGATAGCGGTCAAGCTCATCCACGTAGAAGTTCTTCGGCTCATCGCATTTTTCATCGATGGCTTGCAATGCGTTTTCAAGGGATGGAAAAACCCAACGTCCAAGCCGGTCAGCACCGACCGGAATTTCAATCTGGAAACAAAACATATCTTGTTCTCCGCCGCTCTTTTCGTCCTGAGTTTCAAGGTTGGCTTGAAATTTTAGGACCGACTTGTAACGATGATAAAGATCGCTGGCATCTTCGGTGAGCAACGGGGGTCGATCCGTTAGCCTGGCGAGTCGGACACCAATCAGATCCTCTTGGGCAGACGGAGCAAACTTGGCACCGTACCGTTTCGCAAAGATTGTCTGAATGCGCTTTTCCTTTCCTTCCCATTCCCTTGCTCGGCCAAGCAGCCGCGTCTGCGTCGTCTCTTCGCCCAAAGCAGTCCGGATTTCGGTTGCCAACTTTGCCGCTGCTGCCGCGTAGCCATCCTCCAATTCAGCAACAGAGACGGGCACCGGAGTCGGAGTGGACATCGGTGTTGCCATTGGCGGCGCGGCGGTGCGCTGCACCTGGGCCGCTGAGACTACAAGCACGGCGTTGGGTTGCCGCGTCACAATGAGTCCAACCAAGATAAGGAGGACAATTATGGCAGCAGCCGGGGCAAACCACTTGTGTGTAGAATGCGCGAGCTGGTGTTCTTGTGGAGAGGGAGGCGACAAGTCAGGCATTAATTTCGCGTGAGCTGCGAGTGGAAGCCACTCTTCTTGGCCACCAAGGCACACCAATGTCTGCGCTTCCACTAAGCCCTTCTCGCGCAAAGCCAAAACATCTTGGACGCTGAACGGGCCGCACACGCTCTGGCCGTCGCCGTCGAGGTAATAATATTCAGCCATAATAGGCCGAGATTTTGTCGGTTCAGAATGAAGTTATTGCTTCCTGCTGCGGGCATCGATATCAGCTCGAAGCTCGTCCCGCAGTTCGGCGAGAAATTCTTGGCCGAATGGAACAGGGGAAAAGCGGGGGTCGGGACGACTGAGTACCGCTTCGATTGGTTGCCAATCTATCAATCCATCGTGCCAGCAGAGACACCCCGTGGGGATGTGGTTCCTAGATTGCTGGTGGCGAAGTTCCGCCCGACTATAAGGGCCACACTGCTGCTCGTTTAGCAGAAGAAAATAATCGGGGTCGTTCATGCTTGAAGTTTGTTGACTACCACGCCCTGGACTTCCAGCCACTCTTCGTACTTGATCGAGCTTTGGCAACGGGAATCAGCCGACTCAGCGCGCAGCACCGTGACGTTTGGCTGCCGCCAGCCGGAAGGTCCTTCGGCTCCGTTACACTCCGCTCAGGATGACAGACCGTTTGGGGTAAACGCTTTGTCTACAAC
>CAXTVY010000047.1:0-22258 GCA_964247665.1 uncultured Chthoniobacterales bacterium
CCTGGGCCCCTGGCGACAATGGAGTTGGCAGGATCGGCACATCGCCACCAGCAGCACCGCTGGTTTGCGCGTGATTGGTCGTCGATTGAGGTGTTGTCACCATGATGCTCGCTACCGGCGTCTGCGGACCGACAGGGATGGTCGTATCCCCACCCCCCACCGGGGCGGGGCTTGTCACGGGGCCGAACGGGATCGTGGGTTGTGGGCTTGCACCAGGCGTGGGCGTGACAATTGGTGCCGGGGTGGGAGTAGGTGCAGGCGTCGGGCTGACGCCGGGGGGTGGCGAACTGCCGGGAGTCCCGCTCGGTACGATGGTTTGAGCTTGGGTCGGCGAGGCACAAAGCATCACCGCCACGGCAAAGAAGAGCACAAAAGACACGGTCGAGTGCACAATCCCCTCCGCCCACGCAGCCGCATGACAAAAAGCAAACTCTTCTTGGAAAGCGACGTTCAACCAGGTTGATCGGCCGCATAAGCGAACGCAGTTACCCACAATCGACACAGGTTCTTCAACACCAATCGGGGTTCGCATGGCGCGCATTCAAGCTGGGCGCAATATTTCTGGCAATATCAGTTTTGTCGGGTTTTGTCGTGCGGTTAAATGGTTGTGGATCGTCACAAAAATTGTCTTGTAGAAAGCTTTTCACCTGCGTCCGTGTTCGCTGCGAAAGTTGCTGCTTCAGAGCCGATACGTTCCACTGTTAGCAGCGTGATTTGTTTAGTGAAGTCATGCCGTGACTGAGCGATTATTTAACACATCTTTTAGCACATATAACGCACGCAACTAGAAATTACATTATGATATCAGCATGTTATCGCAATAACTGTGCGGCTCATAACCTGAAGGTCGTAGGTTCAAATCCTACTCCCACAACCAACTTAATCTAGCAAATTCAGTTGGTTGCCGCAACCTCACCAATCAGAAAGTGAGCTAAATAGCTTAGCACATCTCTAGCACACTTTAACTTGCTATGTAAGTCGTGTTCGTTCACTATCAACTTCAAATATTGTTGGAGAGATGAATGGCACGTCATGAATTGTTAGGCGGAGAAATACAACTTTATAAAAGACCGAAAAGCAGTTTTTGGTGGTGTTCAGCTACCGTGGCAGGCAAACAGCGACGAAGCAGCACAAAACAAGAAAGCTTATCCCTCGCCAAAGAAATTGCCGAAGATTGGTATTTAACTTTGATCGGTAAGAAAAACTCCGGTTTACTGACATCCGAAAAGACCTTCAAATACGCCGCAGAACAATTTTTGAAAGAGTACACCGTAATCACCGAAGGCCAGCGAAGTCCACGCTGGGTGCAGGGTTACGAAATCCGTTTGCGGCTTCACCTGCTGCCTTTCTTTGGTGATTTGGGCGTATCTCAAATCACTCCGGGCAAAGCGCAGGAATATCGCATCCATCGGACCACCTCCCGCCTTCATCCGAAAACGAAGGAGCCGCTTCGACCGGCAGTAAGCACCATCCACGACGAAATCGTCACGATCCGTCAGGTGCTCAACACCGCGATTCGTCACGGTTGGCTTGACCGCTTGCCGGATTTGTCGCCAGCGTTCAGGGGTCAAAGCAAAATTGAGTTTCGGCCATGGTTCAGCCCATCGGAATATAAGCAGCTTTACCAAGCCGCACGCGAATATGCCCAGCGTCCGTTTCACGGACACCAAAAATGGAACGCCCAGCAGGTCTACGACTACATCCTATTCCTGGCTAACACCGGTCTGCGTCCTGACGAGGCGAAGAACTTGCAACATCGTGACGTGGAAATCGTCTAAGACCACGCCACCGGCGAACAAATCTTGGAACTCGAAATCCGTGGCAAACGCGGACGCGGACACTGCAAAAGTATGCCGGGTGCGGTTATCACCTACCAACGCTTGCTCGCCCGCCCGCTACCCGATCTCTCCCAAACACCTCGTGCCCGCCGACGCAGAGGCGAAGCTGGCGAAGTCCCGGCTCCCCAACCACCACGATTCCCTCAGCCGACCGACCCGGTCTTTCCGGGCGATCACAAAAAGCTCTTCAATGGGATTTTGAACCGAGCCAGCCTGAAGTTGGACCGCGACGGGAAGCGGCGCACGGCTTACAGCTTACGGCATAAGTACATTTGCCTGCGCCTGATGGAGGGCGCGGACATTTACCAGATCGCCAAAAATTGCCGCACGAGCGTCGAGATGATCCAGAAGTTTTACGCTGCTCACCTCAAGAACACGCTCGATACGAGGGCGATCAATGTACGGCGGGCAAAAGTTCGAACGAACCGGGTGAATCCGCCTGCCAATGATCGGGGCCAAGACGAAACCCAACTGCTGCTATTTCATCCTCACGCCGCAGGGCGGGAGTGAGCGAAGCGCCAGCAAAGCCGTTTAGCGGCTTGAACACCCGGGCTTGGCCCGGCATTAATTTCGACCATGTTCGGATATATCCGAACTGCCATCCAAAGTGTGTCAACAAATTAGGACCCGGACAGCGATAGCCCGGGATAAACGTTGCTGAATAAGACACCCAACGTGAAGCAATTTTCTACAGTGCCATTCACAGTGAAAGCCAAAATCTTTGGAAAGCAGTGAAAAGCTACGCAAAGCTTTCAAGGTGATAATTCCCTAAAAAGGAGCGACTTACGCAGGAAGTGCAAACCCTTGAAAAGCTGCGCAAAGACCCTGTTATGAATTATGAGTCCCCTGCTCTAACCATTGAGCTACAGGCCCTTGTTGCTGAAAGTAAGCGACTTGCGGATGCACTTTTTCGATTCGCGTCCCGTTCTACAATGCCGTTCCACGGTCAGACCTGATCCAGCCGTACCACGGGATCGTACCCATCCGAATTCCACAACACGATTCCGCTTACATGAGGGTACCCGATAAGGCAAGCATCGTGTTCATCTGCGCGCGGGAACGCCTTGGTGACGACCGGTCCGAACCGCAGTTGAAGCAAGCATCCGGCGGCGTGGACATGGCCAACGAGAAGTTCACCAGGGTGAACGCGGGGAAGGTGCTGGCAGTGGGCGAGGTAGAGGCGGCAGGTCAACATACTTTCGGCTTGCATCGGGGAACGCCGCCGCGTCTGCTGACGGCTTGCGGCGGTTGGTCCTGACGTTCCCACCTGTCCCGGGAAGGGGGAAGCAACCCGCCGCAGGTCCTTGCCCGAGTACCCCGCCGCCTGATGACTCCCACGCATCCGCTTCTACCTGAAACCCGCGTCACCGCACCAGCGATGGAACCTTTCATCGCTTCCCAGACCGCGCATCTGGCAGAGTTCACCTGGCGCGCGGTCATCGTCGGCACCCTCCTGGGGATCGTCTTCGGCGCGTCGTCGCTCTACCTCGTGCTCAAAGTGGGCCTGACGGTCAGCGCATCCATCCCGGTGGCGGTGATCTCCCTGTCGATCTTCCGCGCCCTCGCGCGGACTTTCAACACCCGTGACGCCACCATCCTCGAACACAACATCACCCAGACCGCCGGTTCGGCGGGAGAATCCATCGCGTTTGGCGTCGGGGTGACGATGCCAGCCATCCTGATCCTCGGTTTCGACCTTGAACTGACCCGCGTCGCCCTGGTGGCGGTCCTCGGAGGATTGCTCGGCATCTTGATGATGATCCCGCTGCGGCGGGCTCTCATCGTCAAGGAACATGGCCTCCTCAAGTACCCGGAGGGCACGGCGTGCGCGGCCGTGCTCAAAGCCGGTGCCTCCGCCACCGACCGCGCCGCCGCCTCGCCCGGCGCACAAGCGGAAATCCGGGCCGCCGAAGCTGCCGGGCTGGGCGCGTCACCCGGCGCGGCAGCCATCTTCGTCGGGTTCGTCGTCGGGCTGGGGTACAAGGTGGCCTACAACGCCTTTAAACTCTGGAAGGACGTGCCCGAAAAGGTCTTCGGCGCGCCGCTCAAAGGTGGGTCACTTTCCGTGGAAGTCTCGCCGGAACTGCTCGGCGTCGGCTACATCATCGGTCCACGCATCGGAGCGATCATGTGCGCGGGCGGCGTCCTGTCCTATCTCGTGTTCATGCCGATGATCCGGTTCTTCGGTGACGGGCTGACCGGTCCGCTCGCGCCCGGCAAAAAGCTCATCAGCGCGATGAACCTCGATGACATCCGCAATTCCTACATCCTCTTCATCGGCGCGGGCGCGGTGGCTGCGGGCGGGCTCATCAGCCTCGTGCGTTCCTTGCCCACCATCTGGCACGGACTGCGCGCCGGACTGCGCGATTTCCGCCTCAGCCGCGCCGCCGCTGGTCAGCCGGATGCGGCCGATACGCCACGCACCGACCGCGACCTGCCGATCACTTTCGTGGGCATCGGCCTGGTGATCCTCACCGTCGGCATCATCGCCGCGCCCGGCTTGCAGATGAATTTTCCGGGCGCGTTGCTCATCATCATTTTCGGCTTTCTGTTCGTGACGGTGTCGTCGCGGCTGACGGGTGAAATCGGTTCGTCGTCTAATCCCATCTCGGGCATGACCATCGCCACGCTGCTTTTTACTTGCCTGATCTTCTTGCTCATCGGCAAGACGGGCGGCGGGGCTTACGTCACGGTGCTCTCCGTCGGTGCCATCGTGTGCATCGCGGCATCGAACGGCGGCACGACCTCGCAGGACCTGAAAACCGGCTATCTGCTCGGCAGCACCCCGCGGCTCCAGCAGTTGGCCATTTTGTTCGGGGCGTTCGCGTCGGCCCTGGCGTTGGGGCCGATCCTGCTCCTGCTCAACAACAACGCGACGACCTACGTGCCCGCCGCGCAGGTCGCGCCTGCCGGGTTGACCGCCCCGTCTGACGCCAGCTTAGGTCCCTTGGAGAAGATCGCCGGTCCGCAGGCGAAGTCCGACGCTAAAGGCTATCTCTCCTGGCAGAAGTCCGACGATGTAGGCGGCCCGGCCGGCAAATACCTCGTGGACCCGGCTACCCACGCGGTGGCGTGGCTGGTCGATCCGGGGATCAACGGCACATTCAAGACGCGGCCTGACGGCACGCCGGTGACAAAATTCCGTGCGCCCAAGGCCGTGCTGGTCAGCTACATCATCAAGGGCATCCTCGGTGGGCAGTTGCCCTGGGCGTTGGTGTTGCTGGGCGTCATGATCGCGGTGGTGCTGGAGTTGGCGGGCATTCCTTCCCTGGCATTCGCGGTCGGGGTGTATCTGCCGCTGTCGTCCTCGTCGCCGATCCTGATTGGCGGGGCGATCCGCTGGCTGGTGGACGCCCGCCAGCGCCGGCATCTGCGGTTGCGTCAAATCAGTCTGAGCGAGGAGGAACTCGTGGCCGAAAGCGACAAGAGCCCGGGCGTTTTGCTCGCCAGCGGCTACATCGCGGGCGGAGCGATTGCGGGTATCATCGTAGCAATTGTCCAAGGAGTGTTGACCAACACGGACGCGTCGCTCAACAAATGGGCCACCGAACACAACCCGTTCTTTGACGGGCCGTGGAGCAACGTCCTCTCGCTAATTCCCTACGTGCTGTTGTGCGGATTCCTGCTCCTGGTCGCGCGGGAGAAGCTCCTTGTACCGCGACGCACCGCCGTGCCACCGGCGATGTAGCCGATAACCGCATGGCCAGCACCCGGGCGCGCCCACATGGGCCGCAGCACCACTCGAAATAAGTGATCCGTCGTATTGTAGGGCAGGCGCTCCGCCCGCCAGGTACTGGCGTGTTTCCTCGGCAGGCGCTCCGCCTGCCCTACAAACAGAAATGCCCCCTCAACCTTATCCCACTCCGCTGTTACTGTGCAGCAGGGGCGGTCCAGCGGTCTACCCAGTCGTTCACCGTCTTGTTCCAAAGCTGGCTGTTTTGCGGCTTGAGCACCCAATGGCCCTCGTCAGGGAAGTAGAGCATTTCCGAAGGCACGTTGAGACGTTGCAACGTGGTGAAAAGCGCGAAGCCTTGTGACACGTCCAACCGGTAATCCAGTTGGCCGTGAACGACCAGGGTCGGCGTCTTGAACTCCTTGGCGAACTGGTCCGGCGACCAACGCTGGTACGTTTCAGGGTTGTCCCAGGGCGTGCCCTTGAACTCCCACTCGTTGAACCAGAGTTCTTCCGTCGAGCCGTAGGCAGCCACGGTGTTGAACATCCCGTCGTGGGACACCAGGCACTTGAAGCGATCCGTGTGCCCGAGAATCCAGTCGATCATGTAGCCGCCGTAGCTGGCACCGAGCGCGGCTTCGCGGGTTTTGTCGATGAACGGATAGGTCTGCTCGACGTAGTCCAGCCCCTTCATCAGATCGACATAAGGTTTGCCACCCCAGTCACCGTTGACCCCATCGGTGAACGCTTGCCCGTACCCCGTCGAGCCATGCGGGTTGACCATCACGACCACGTAGCTGCCGGTGGCCGCGAAGAGTTGCGGGTTCCAGCGGTACGACCAGCTATCGCCCCAGGCTCCCTGCGGGCCGCCGTGGATCAGGAACTTGACCGGGTACTTCTTGGCCGGATCGAAGCCGGGGGGCTTGAGCAGGAAACCTTGAATTTCGGCGCCTTCCGCGCCCTTGAACGTGAAGGGCTCCAGCGGAGGCAAGTCCAATTGCGCGAGCAACGCGCCGTTGACGTGCGTGATCTGCGAAAAATCGTGGATCAATCTTCCGGCAAGCAATGTCGGGATTGAACAATCCACACACGCAATTTCGCCAGGCTGCGAAATCTTCGTCTGCGAGAAGTACAAATGTTTGCCGTCCGGTCCGAGGGCGAGATCACCGGCATGGACATGCGGAAGGATGATCCGGGGCTCGGACCGGTCCAGGAACAACGCATAAACCGGTGCTTCGCCGTGGTCTTCCGCCGTGAAGAAGACAGCCTTCGAGTCCATCCCCCACGCGATGCTTTCCACCGAACGGTCGAACCCTGCCGTGGCATCACGCAGTTGCCCGCTTTGCCGGTCGTACAGGACCAGGGCTTCCTTGTCGCTCTCGTACCCCGCGCGCGCCTGCGAACGCCAGGCGAGCCACTTGCCGTCCGGCGAGTACAGCGGCGTCGCATCGCTGCCGGGACTCGTGGAGATCTTCTTCGGTGTGCCGCCGCCCAGCGGGACGAGAAAGATTTCGTTGTTCGTGCTGGTGGCCCCCACCTCGTCGATGTTGCTCGTGTAGGCGAGTTCCTGGCCGTCCGGCGAAACGGCGTACATGTCCTGGCCACCCAGGGAAAACGGCGGCACGTCGTGGTCGCCCGGCGTCAGGTCGCGTGGCGTGGCGTCAACCCCCGCGCCGCCGTTCGGCTGCGCCGGATCGGCGTCGGCCCCCACCACGAAAAGGTGGCTGCGCTTGAACTGCGTGAACGCATTCCAATGCCGGTAGAACAGGTGGGTGAACACCTGCGCCTTTACCTTGCTCTGCTTCAAGGCTTCATCGCGCTCCTTGTTGGCCGCGTCATCCTTGGAGTCCGGGTACACCTCCGAGACGAACACCACCCGCTTGCCATCGGGTGACCAGATCGCGCCGTCCGCGCCGGTGGAGAGTGCGGTCAGCGCGCGCGGCGCTCCCTTGCATCCGCCCGTGCCGGCATCGAACTCGCTGATCCAAACCTGCGGCGCGTCGCCCGCTTTCGAGGTAAAAATCAACCGCTGACCATCCGGTGAGAACCGGGGGCGCGACTCGTCGTGGTTGCTGCCCGGGTTCAGGCGGTGCGCATCGCCTCCGGCCGCGGGCACGATCCAGAGGTGCGTGTGCTTGCTGTTCTCGCCGAGGTTGACCTCGACCGCCTCAAACGCCACCCACTTGCCATCGGGCGATGGCACCGGCTCGCCCACGCGCTGCATGGCCATCAGGTCCTCGAACGTCAGCGGACGTTTGCCGCCTGCTGTGTCAGCGTGGGAGAGGCGGGAGCTGCCGGTGAGGGCAACGAGAACAACGAGGCAGATTTTCCAGTGCATGGGCAGAAGGGCAGTTGGGGGTCGCTGCACAAGTTTGCTGGTTCGGGATCGAAAGCAAGCGGTCAGACGCACTCAGGCCGACATTCCGAAGATTCAGACTCCCCTGGCCCTGCCAACCGCCCACACCAGGATTTCGTTGCCCGGCAGGCTCGGCTTTCGCTATGCTGTCACGGAGTCGCGGCCCGTTTGCTGCTCGACTCCCGCCAGCTTCCCTGCCCCGCCATGATCCGGCCCGATGAGCCCTCCCCGCCAGCCAGACGCACCGCCGTTCCTCCTACGCGGAGTGCCCGGGGCATCGCACGTTGGGCCTGCGTACTTCTCCTCGTGGCGGCTGGCCGGGCCATCGGCCGCGACGCAGAGCCTGCACAGGTCAGACGGACGCCTGCCCCGGCCTGGGTCGAACGGTTCGCGCCGGACCTCGCCCCCAGCACCGCAGCCGGCGACAACCGCACCGATGGCGACAGCGTCCACTTTTTGGTGCGCGACGAACAAATCCACGCCGCCGAAGGGACAACCTACCGGCACTACGCCCTGCGCTTCCTCTCGCAGGACGGCGTGCAGGATCACTCCACGCTCTCCTTCAGCTTCGACCCGGCCTACCAGGACCTGCGGCTGCATCAACTCGTCGTCCACCGCGACGGCCGGGCAATCGACCGCCTGCCGCGGCAGGAGATCAAGATCCTCCAGCGCGAGCCCAACCTGGAAGACCAGCTCTACGACGGCCGGTCCACGGCGACGCTCATCCTGGAGGACATTCGCGTCGGCGACGTGGTGGAATACGCCTACAGCGTGCACGGGACCAACCCCATCTTCGCCGGGCACTTCGCGGACACGTTCCCGGCCGCGTGGCGCGACCCGCTGCCGCAATGGCGCGAGCGCCTGCTCTGGCCCGCCAACCGGCCTCTGCCCGTCATCCAGAACCACGGGGCGACCTGCGTGCCGAAGATTCGCGCGCTCGCCGACGGCCGGACGACCGAGTTCCGCTGGGAAGCCGACAACCTGCCCGGGCGGCTCCCGGAGAGTGACACGCCTTCGTGGGTGGATACCTACGGCTGGGTGCAGGTGAGCGATTTCACCTCCTGGCAAGAGGTGGCCCGCTGGTCGGCCCGGCTGTTCGCCCAGGCCGCACCCGACCCGCGCCAGGGGCTGCCGGAGGAATTGCGGCGCACCGTGGACACCCTGCGCGCGCTGCCGGACCGCCCGTCGCAAGTCATCGGCGCGTTGCGGTACGTCCAGGACAATTACCGCTACCTCGGCATCGAGATCGGCGCGAACAGCCATCAGCCCTACCCCGTCGCCACCGTGTGTGACCGCCGCTTCGGCGATTGCAAGGACAAGGCCAACCTGCTCGCCACGCTGCTGCGGCTGCTCGGGTTCGAAGCTGACCCGGCGCTGGTCGACACGGGTTATCGCCACGCCATCGCCGACTGGCATCCGACGCCCTTCGCGTTCGATCATGCCGTGGTGCGCCTGCGGCTGGACGGCGCGACGTACTGGCTCGACGCCACGCGCGAGCACCAGGGCGGTACGCTCGGGCACGTGTTTTTCCCGGACTACGGCAAGGCGCTGGTGGTCAACGAGCATACCCGGGAACTCGCCGACGTGCTTCCGGGAGCGTTTGAGGATACCCGTTCCGAGATCACGGACACCTATCAGCAGCAGGCATACACCGGACCGGCGACGCTTGCCGTCCGCACGGTGCTCCATGGTCGCCACGCCGACCGCACCCGGGGCTATTTTGCCAGCACGAACCGGGAAAAGATCGAACGCGATTACCTGAACTTCTACGCCCGGCAGCATCCGAAAATCCGCGCCCTGGACCGGGTGGGCTTCGCCGATGACCGCGACCGGAACGAGATCGTCATCGACGAACGCTACGAGGTGTCTGACCTCTGGGTGCGCGACAGCGATCCGTCGAGCAAGCGGGCGCGTGCCGCGTTCGAGGCACCGGAACTCAAGGACTGCATCGACCTGCCCGGCACGCGGCTGCGCACGCTGCCTTTTGACCTCATTGTGCCAGAACACATGACGCAGACCATCCGGCTGCGTCTGCCCGGTGGGGTGGATTTGACTCCCCGGCACATCGAAATCAAAGATCAGGCGTTCGCGTTCACCTACACCAGCCGCCTGGAAGCGGACCAGAAGTCCCTGTTGCTGACGTACCAATATCAGGCCCTGGCGGATCACGTCGAAGCCGCGCGGATGCCGGAATACCTTCTGCACGCTGATCAGGCGCTCGATCAACTGGGCTATACCCTGAGCATCGACAACCAGAAGCTGGTCGCGGCCCCGGCCGCACCGGCCCGGAGGCCAGCAGTGGAGAAAACGGAACCTGCGGCACCGACCGTACCATCCTTCGCCCCGCTTCGATTCCCGTGGCTGGGCATGGCGCTGCTGCCGCTCGCGTTCGCTGTCGTGTACCTCCAACGGGTCCTACCGCGCCGGGCCGTCCTGGCTTCGGCCGAGGAGTTGCCGCCTCCCTTGCCCTTGCATCTTTGCGCCGTTTGCGGCCGGACGGAGCAGCAGCACCCCGAGCTGGATTTCCGCGTGGGCGCGGATGGACAGGATTACTGCACGGACCATTCCCGCAGCACCGCGTTGCGAGCGGGCATCTGATCGAACCGCCTCCCGGGAAAGCAAAAAGCTCCCGTCGCCGGGAGCTTTGCAAATCCAAAAAGGTTGTCCGCCACCTAACGCTTCGAGAACTGGAAGCGTTTACGGGCACCGGGCTGACCACTCTTTTTGCGCTCCCTCATGCGGGAATCGCGGGTGAGCAAACCTTCTATCTTCAGCGTCGGGCGGATCGTGTCGTCCGCGAGCAACAGCGCGCGGGACACCGCCAGACGCACCGCGCCGGCCTGACCATTGACGCCGCCGCCAGAGGCGTTCACGCTAATATCGTAGGTCTTGACGACGTTGGCGATTTCCAGCGGCTTCATCACCGTGTGCTGGAGAGGAATCGTCGGGAAGTATTCTTCCATCGGGCGGCCGTTGACCTTGATCAGGCCGGTGCCGGGGGTCATGCGGACGCGGGCAACCGCCGTCTTGCGGCGGCCGGTGGCTACGAAAGTGGTTTCTTGGCTCATGGGAAAAGGGTCGGGGTGCGCCGCAAATCAGACCGTCATCGCCGCGGGCTGCTGGGCGGAATGGGGATGCTCCGCACCCGTGTAAACCTTGAGCTTCGTGTAGGCCGAGCGGCCCAAGCGGTTGTGCGGGATCATGCCGCGCACCGCGCGCTCGACGAGCAACTCCGGGTGGCGGGCCCGGCGAGATTTGACGTTCTCGGATTTGTGGCCGCCGACGTAGCCCGAGAAACTCGTGTAAACCTTGTCTTCTTCCTTCTTGCCGCCGAGCGTCACCTTGCCAGCGTTGATGACGATGACGAAGTCACCGGTATCCACGTGTGGCGTGAAGATCGCCTTATGCTTGCCGCGCAGCAGCACGGCCGCCTTGGCGGCCACGCGGCCGAGGGGTTGATTCTGGGCGTCGATGAGCCACCACTTGCGGTCAACTTCGGCGGCTTTAGCGGAAAACGTTTTCATGGGCGGACGGTCTCGTCGGTAGTGCGAGGGCGGCAAGGTATGGACCCGGCAGCCGGATGTCAAACGGGATTTTGGGAAAGTCGGAAGTCGGAAGTCAAAACCGGAAGGTCACAAGTCAGCGAAGTATTCCGGTCCTGGCCTCCTGCCGTGCGCCTTCTTGCTGGCCCGCTTCCAGCTAGTTCCATCAACATGCCGCCGCCGAGCGCTGCCCTGCCTCCAACCCCACCGGTTTCTCTCCCCGAGCCTGGGGCGTTGCGCCGGAAAGATTCCCTGCCTCTGAAAGCCGCGTTTCGTCTTGACCCTCCATTACTCACAAGGAAAAGGTGTGCGCGCGTGAAGCTCAAAACAGAGAAGGCGGCCTCTGCCGGGAAGGAAGTTCCGGCACCGCCCGGCGCCGTCCCTCCGTCCCCCTGGTCGGAAGTGCTCGACGAGCAGGGCCAGCCACGGCCGAGCTATGGTCCGCTGCTCGAACGCCTTGATGCCCTGCCCCGCGGCGAGTTGCGCGTGCTCGACCAGCGCATGGAAGCCGCCATGCGCGAACTCGGCGTCACCTTCGACCTCACGCGCGACCGCGCCTTCAGTCAGAAAGCCTGGAGCTGCGACCTGCTGCCCCACGTCTTCAGCGGCGAGGAATGGTCGCTGGTCACGCGCGGTTTGCGCCAGCGCATGAAGGCATTCGAATACTTCCTGCACGACATCTACGGCAACCAGGAAATCCTGCGCCACGGCGGCGTGCCCATCCCGCCCGTGTTGGGCAGCCCGCAGTTCCAGCGCCCCGCCGTGGGCCTGGAGCCGACGCGCGGACGTTACCTGCACCTGGGGGCGCTCTGCCTCAAGCGCGAGCCGGGCGGCGCGCTCCACGTCAGCAGCCAGCACTTCGGCCGCGCCACGGGCATCTCCTACATGGTGCAGAACCGCCGCGTCCTCGCCCGGGTCGCCCCCGAAACGTTCTCGGACCTGTCCGTGGCCTCCATCGCGGAAACGCCCACGGCCATCCTCGAAGCCCTGCGCGACACGGCGGATATTTCCTTCGGCGATCCGTTGATCGTGATGCTTTCGCCCGGCCCCGGCAACGCGTTCTACACCGAGCACAGCTTTCTCGCCCGGCGCATGGGTATCCCCCTGGTGCAGGGTGGCGATCTGTTGGTTCTCGACGACAACGTCTATCTGAAGACCATCGGCGGCCTGGAGCGCGTCCACGTCATCTACAACCGCGTCGTGGATCACCTCCTCGACCCATTGGTGCTAGAGCGTGGCTCGTACCTCGGCGTGCCGGGCCTGGTGCATTGTCTGCGCAAGAAAACCGTGGCCCTGGTCAATTCTCTGGGCAGCCAGTTGGCAGACGACCGCGCTCTGCTCGCTTTTTCGCCGAAGATCATCCGTTTTTACTTGGGGGAGGCCCCCCTCCTGCCCACGATGCCGACGTATTGGTGCGGCGATCCCGACCAGCGCGAACTCGTGCTCAGCAACCTGGCCGAATTCCGCATCCTGCCGCGCACGGGCGACCGCCTCCTGGGCAACCGGCGCGGCCTCGCGCCCAACGCCAGCGAAGAACAGGCACTCCGCGCGGAAATCCGCAAGACGCCCCACCTCTTTGTGGCGCAGCCCATCGCCCAGGGGGCCCGGACGCTGTGCTTCGAGGAAGGGCGTCAGGTGGAGCGGCGGCAGGACCAGCTCGTCTTCGCACTCCACAAGGGCAACGAAGTGGAGGTGTTCCCCGGCGCGCTGACCCGCGTCGCGCCGGAAGGCAGCCTGTTCACGGCGGCCGGCCTAGGCGGCGGCAGCAAGGACACCTGGGTGCTCAGCGCCGACGCGGAGCCGATCACGCTCCAATCCCGCCCGCGCCGCCCGCGCGAGATCCACCTGCCGCCGCGGTTCGTGACCAGCCGCGTCGCGGAAGTGTTCTACTGGATGGGCCGCTACCTCGAACGCGCCCACAACCTCGCCTACATCATCCAGGCGGTCGAAATCCTGGAGCTGGAGGAACTCAACGCCACCGAGCGCAAGCTCTACCGGCCCATGTGGAACCGCCTGCTGCCCCACCTGGAGGGCAGCGGTCGGCGCTCCGTCGCCACGCCGTGCGACCGCTACCGGCTGGTGCTCCAGCGCAACGAGCCCGGCGCGCTCATCAACGTGTTGCGCCGCGTGCTCAACAACGCGGATGAGATTCAGGATTCACTCAGCCCCGAGGCATGGGCCGCACTCAGCCACCTGCGGGCAAGCTTCGCGCGCCAGAAGTTCGTGGCCGATCCGCCGGTGTCGCTCTGCTCACGCGTCACGCGCAAGCTGGCGGAGTTGACCACGCAGACCATTCCCCAGTTCTTCGGGCTGGCCGAGAACAGCATGATGGACGACGACGGCTGGCGGTTCTGCCGGTTGGGCCAGCAACTCGAACGGGCGGTCATCACGGCCAATGCTCCGCTGGCGTGCTCCAAGGCGTTCGCGGGTCCCGCCGACCGGCCACAACGGTTGGGGCACCACACCGAGATCGAGCTTTCCGCCTTTTTACGTCTGCTCGGGACGCGGGACGCGTATCGCCGCGTGTACCAGATGCGCGCCGAACCGCTGCCCGTGCTCAAGCTGCTCTTCCAGAATCCCGAAGCGCCGCGCTCGGTCCTGCACGGGCTGGCGAACTGCGCGGCCCTGCTGCGGGCCACCCATCCCAGCGACGGCCCCAATGCCACCAACCGGCCGTTGATGGCGGTGTAAGCGTTCTGCGACCGCCTGCGCCGGATTGGTTGGGCCGCGGAGTTCGAGCGGCGGCCATCAGCCGAGGAAGAGTTCACGCCGCCCGCACCCATGGCCCTGGAAGAAACCCAGAACGCCTCCCGGATGTCGGCCGACAGCCTGCCCCCCGCCAGCGGCGCGCCCCCCGTCGGCGACCGGTCGCAGGGACAAGCACTCATGGCCCTGCTCAACGAACTGCTGCGCGGCACGACGGACCTGCACAACGTGATCGCCGACGTATTCCTCAATCATCAGGCGCACATCTCGACGCCCAAGCAGTCCTACCTGCGCGGTTTCTCGCACGGGGTCTGATCCGTCCCGTTCAGATTTCCGCCTTTCCCCCTTCCGCCTTCCATGGATTTCGAGGTCACGCACATCACGGATTACTCCTACCAGCCCGCTGCCGCCGAGGCGTACCTGGAGGCCCGGCTGACCCCGCCCGACCTGCCCACGCAGACCGTCCGGAGCCACCGCTTGATTATCGACCCAGCGGTCAAGGTCAGTGGCTACACGGATTATTTCGGCAACGCGGTGGACTTCTTCAGCCTGCCCTACCGGCATCGCTCGCTCGTCATCACGAGCCGCGCGGACATTCAGACCCACACGCCCGCCCGGCCCGCCGCGGCGCTGGAGGTGAGCATCAACGAGGTGCGGCAGATCCTGCATTCGTCGGCTTCCGAGGTGTTCGACTATCTCCAGCCGACCGAGACGGTGGCCTACACGCGCGACGCCGCCCAATGGGCCCGGCGTTATTTGGGTGGCAGCCGTCCGTTGGGCGAATCGCTGGAGGCGCTCAACCTCGCCGTTTACAAGGAGTTCGCTTATGTCAGCGGCTCGACGACGAACTCGACGCCGCTGGCGACGATCTGGCAGCAGCGCAAAGGCGTGTGCCAGGATTTCACGCACATCATGTTGAGCGTGCTGCGGCTGGCCGGGCTGCCCTCGCGCTACGTCTGCGGGTACATCGAGGCCGTGGCGCCGCCGAGCGCCGAGGCGGGCAACACGCTGGGCCGGGCCGGGCGGACGCTGGTCGGCGCAGTGGCGACCCACGCCTGGGTGGAAGTGCTCGTCCCGGGCCGGGAATGGGTGGCGCTCGACCCGACGAACAAGCAATGGTGCGGCGAGCGGCACATCACGGTGTCGCGCGGCCGGGATTTCCGCGACGCGACGCCCTTGCGCGGGACGTTCAAGGGCACGGGCAAGCAGACGATGAAGGTAAAGGTGTTCGTGAAACGGCGGGTGGCAGCCACGCCGCCAGTTGCGATGGCAGAGGCAAAAAAGGGTTAGACAAGCGGAAGGCTTTTTGGCAGCATCCAACCCGATGCAGGTCCCCGCCATGAAAATGCCCATCGTGCTCAAAATCCTCTTGGCCATGACGATGAGCGGCGTCCTCCAAGCCGCCCCGGCTGTTTCGTCGCTGCCGTGCAAGCTCACGGTCACCCCGGAGATAAAGAAAGCATTCCTTGGCACCGATACCATCGAGGTGAAGGAGATCACCGGCACGGCAACAAATTTTCAGGTCAACGGCACCTATCGAATCATCGGCGTCTGCCGACAGAAAACGATAAGCAATGCCATTCTCTACGTGGGAAACACGGCGGAAGCGGGTTCCAACGCGATTGTACCGACCGCTGGTTCATCGCTTTACATCACTCTTCCCGATGGTGCGACCCAATTTGATTGTACCTTCACCCTGCTTCGTCCAGGTATCCTCCACGTCACCATTTACGATGCGGACAATCACAACGGCCACGACAACAGCCGTGAGGGCATATACCTCGGCGACGTAGTTTTCAAGCATTGAGCTGCGTCCTCGCACCCGCCTGGACCTGCCTGCGTCCTTGCGCTTTGGTTGTTCGGCGTTAGTCGTTGCCCATGGCCCTTCGCCTCCGCATCGACCACCGCACGCGCTACGTCTACGAGCAGCCCGTGAGCTTCTCGCCGCATCTCGTGCGGCTGTTCCCGCGCACGGAGCCGGGCCGATTGGTGCAAAAAATCTCCTTCGAGACGAGCCCGGGGGCCGACGTGATGTTCCGCCGCGACCTGTTCGACAACAATTTCGCGCGCTGCTACTACCCGGACAAGCTCACCGACCTGTTCTTCAATTTCTCGGCGGAAATCGAACTGTACGAGCAGAACGCCTTCCATTTCCTGCTCGATTTCGACGCCTCGCAGTACCCGTTCACCTACCAGCCCGAGGTCGCCGCCCGGCTGGCCGCCTGTCTGGCCCCGCCGCCTGACGACCTGGGGCAGACCGTCCACGGCAACCTGCTCCCCCTTCCCTTTTGGCAAAAGCCAACGGAGCCGGTCTCCACGACCTCGTTGCTGATCGACCTCATCGACGCCATCCACCAGAACGTCCGCTACGAGCAGCGCGACGAGGGCGCGGCCCATCCGCCGCACGAAACGCTCCGGCTGGGCCACGGCTCCTGCCGGGATTTCGCCGTGTTGCTGGCCGCGTTCCTGCGCGAGCTGGGATTCGCCGCCCGGCTGGCCAGCGGCTACCTGTGCGAGTTCGGGCAGGACGCCCGGGACCGTAAGGCCGCAGGCTCCATGCACCTGTGGACGGAGGTGTATCTGCCCGGCGCGGGCTGGACCGGGCTCGACGCAACCAACGGCGTCTTCTGCAACCACAATTTCATCACCACAGCCGTCGGCCTGACGAGCGCGGAAGTCACGCCGATCAGCGGCCGGTATTTCAGCAATGTGACCGTCCCGGCAGCGATGACCGCGCACCTGGAACTGACCGCGCTGGGTTGACGCGCGGCGACGATGCCGCCAACCCGAGGGTTGCCCGCGTGAACCTTGCCCTGCTGCCTTGCTTGTCGCGCGAAACGGGGTTTCATTCCCGCTCCGCCGTCCGCCACTGGTTCGTGGCGCATATTCTCCATGACCGCCCCGCTTCCTGCCTCCCTTTCGCCTGCGCTGGTCCGGCTCGACCTGCACGCGGCCGATGAGGCCCAGGCGCTCCGGGCCGTCACGGCGCTGCTGGCCGGGCATCCCGACGTGATGGACGCCGAAGCCCTCGCCGACGAGGTGATCGCGCGAGAAAAGCTCTGCCCGACCGCTCTGGGCTGCGGCGTCGCTTTCCCGCACGCGCGCACCATGGGCGTGCGGCAACTCGTCATGGCCGTGGGCTACTGCCGCGAGGGCGTCCGGTTCGTCGAGGCCGGGGAAACCGTGAACTTCCTCTTTGTCATCGGCACGCCGCCGGACCGCGTGCCGCCTTACCTGGCGCTGGTCGGCTACCTCGCCCGGACGCTCAAGAACGAGGCGGTCCGCACGCGGCTCGCCGCGTCCGCCAGCGCCGGGGAATTCCTGGATGTCCTCCGCGCAGGCGGCTGAAGGGTCGTGCTGCCATGGATGCGCCGCAGGGACGACACACCGGGAACTGGCTGCTTCCCCTGCTCAAGCTGCGGATCTGGGTGGCCGAATTCGCCCACCACAACGAACTCCAGACCACCCTGCTGTGGGCAGGTTTGGTCGGGTTCCTGGCGGGGTCGAGTTCCGTGGCGTTCCGCATGTTGACGGACGGCATCCACTGGCTGCTCACCCACCACGGCCCGAACTACGTGGACACGTTCCGCCAACTGCCCTGGTGGCAGCGGCTGGCCACGCCGGCAGCGGGCGGCGCGCTGGCGGGCTTGACGCTCTACCTCGGCGCGCGGCTCAACCGGCGCAAGAGCAGCACCGACTACATGGAGGCCATCGTGCTGGGCAGCGGCAGCATCTCCGCACGGTCGAGCTTCGTGAAGTGCGCCTCGGCGGCGTTCACCATTTCCTCGGGCGGCTCCATCGGGCGCGAGGGTCCGCTGGTGCAACTCGCTGCCGTGCTGGCGTCGCTCGCGGGGCGCTGGAGCGGCATGGGCACGGCGCGGCTGCGGCTGCTGGTCGCCTGCGGCGCGGCGGGGGGCATCGCCTCGGCCTACAACGCGCCCATCGGCGGGGCGCTGTTCGTGGCGGAGATCATCCTGGGCACCCTGTCGATGGAGAGCTTCGGGCCGCTGGTGTTCTCGTCGGTCATCGCCACGCTGACGGTCCGGCAGTTCCTGGGCACGGACCCGCTCTACGAGATTTCCCTGCCGCTGGTGAAGCTGCATTCCAACTGGGAGATCCTGCCGCACATGCTGCTGGGTTTGATCGCCGGGCTCATCGCCCCGGGGTTCCTGCGCAGCCTGCGCTGGAGCGAGCGCGCGTTCGCCGCGACGGCGCTGCCGCCCTACCTGCGGCTGACGCTGGGCGGCCTCATCGTCGGGGCGCTTTCCATCGTGCGGCCCGAGGTCGTCGGCAACGGCTACAGCGTCGTCGGCCAGTTGCTCCAGGGCAGTCTGCTCTGGCAGGGCGTACTGGTCATCCTGCTGCTCAAGCTCGTGGCGACGGAGGCCACGTTCGGCTCCGGGGCCGTGGGCGGTGTGTTCACGCCGACCCTGTTCGCCGGGGCGAGCATCGGCTACATCTTCGGCACGGGCGTGCTCGCCCTGTGGCCCGGGCACACGCCGCCGGTGCTCAACGTGTTTACGCTGGTGGGCATGGGCGCGTTCCTCGCCGCGACGACCCACGCGCCGATCATGGCGATCATCATGCTCTTTGAGATGACCCTCGATTACGAGATCATCCTGCCCCTGATGCTGGCGTGTGTCATCGCGCATTACACCTCCACGGCGTTCGAGCCCGCGTCCATCTACAGCGAATCGCTCAAGCGCAAGGGCGCGGCCTACGTGCGCCAGCAACTCGCCGCCCTGCGCGTGGCCGACCTGATGAAAAAGAACCCCGTGGCCATCGGCGAGGTGTCGCGCTTCGCCGAAATCGCCGAGAACTTCCTGACCAACCGGTTCAACTACCTGTACGTCGTCGGGGCCGACCGCGCCTTCAAGGGAGCCATCTCCCTGCATGACGTGAAGAACTACCTGAACACTCCCGAACTCGCGAGCATCGTCATCGCGCGCGACATCGTCCAGGAAGGCTTCCCCACGGTCGCGCCCGAGGAATCACTGACCGACGCACTCAACGTGTTCTCGCGTCACGACGGCGAGCGCCTGCCCGTGATGAACAACTTCGAGGACCGCACCCTGGTCGGCAGCATTTCCAAGACGGATGTCATCCTGGCGCTGGCCGAGCAATCCCGGCCGCTGTCCGACACACAGAAGGAAGCGGTGAAGGCCGACCCGGTGGACGTGAACGCCCACGCGATGACCGCACCGCCACCAACCGAACACGACCACGGCGTCTCTCACGATTAACCCCGCCTTCCCACCTTGGTCATTGGGCCTTGTTCTTTTCTTTTATGTCCGTTTCCCGTTCCGAGAACGCATCCTTGTTCCCCACGCCCCTGCTGTCGCTAGCCGAGAAAGTGGGGGCGCGGCTGCGTCGGCACGGCGCGCGGCTGACCCTGGGCGGGGAACCGACGCTCGTCCCGCTCCAGCCGGAGGGTTCGGAGTGGAATTTCGTGGCGGTCGGGCCGACGAAGCTCGGCTACGCCTACACGCTCGCCGGAATCATCATCGAGCGTTACCTGCCAGGGGCGGTCACGGTGTTTTCACCGGGCAAGGTGTATCCCGGCGAGATCAACCCGCGCTGGGTGGTCAACCTCCTCGCCAACCGCGACGGCACGCCGGTCCGGCCCCCCGTCCCGGCCGGCAAGACCGTGCGGGTCCGCTCGTCCCGGCGCGCGCTGGAAACCTTGCAGGCGGCCCTCTCCGCCGCGCTCGGCCTGCCCCCCGGCGGGTGGAGCGCCGCCGAGGACCCGCATGACCGCCAGAGCCGCGTGGGGGTGCTGCCGCTGGATCACGACGGCACCGCCTGGAAGACCGAAAAGTGGCCGCTGCCCGCCGGACGCGGCAAGAAGTTGACCCTGCTCAACGCCGAAGGTCCCGCCGGGTTGCGCCTGCCGCTAGCCGACCTCCCACCGGAAGCGTTGCGCCGCGCGCTGACCTTGGAGTGGCGCGAGGATTCCCTGCACATCTTCCTGCCGCCGCTGCTCCAGGGGCCGTTCTGCGAACTCCTCGGGGCGATCACGTCCCGCCTCGCCGCTCAAGGCGTGCCGAAGTATTTCTTCGAGGGCTACCTGCCGCAGGACGAGGCCAGGCTGTGGACCCGCGTCGGCCTGACCGCCGATCCCGGCGTGCTGGAAATCAACATCCCGCCCTGCGAGACGTGGCACGATTACCACCGCTGGGTAACGATCCTGGAGGACACCGGCCGCGCCGCCGGCCTGCGCTCGTGGAAGGAAAACGCCCAGGGCGACGCCACGGGCACCGGCGGCGGCAACCACCTTCTCTTTGGCGGCCCGAGCCTGGACGAAAACCCGTTCTTCCCGCGTCCCGGGTGGGTGGCGTCGCTGTTGCGCTTCTTCCAGGCTCACCCGAGCTTGTCCTACCTGTTCACCGGTGTGTACGTGGGCGCATCTTCGCAGGCCCCGCGTCCCGATGAATCCGCGCGCGACCTCTACGACCTCGACCTCGCCTACCAGCACCTCGACGGCCTGCCGCCGGGCGACCATCGCTGGGTCATCGGCGAAACGTTGCGTCACCTGCACACGGACATCACCGGCAACACCCACCGCAGCGAGATCAGCTTCGACAAGTTCTGGAACGTCGGCGGTCCCGTGGGCGGCACGGCGGGCCTGATCGAGTTCCGCGCCATCGAATCGCTGCCGCACGCCGCGTGGATGTCGCTGGTGGCGCTCCTGTGGCAGGCCATCGCCGCGCACACGCTCACGCATCCTTCCACCCGCGGATTGGAGGCCCACGGCACCGCCTTGCACGACCGCTTCTTCCTGCCGACCCCTTTGTGGGAGGATCTGCGCGCCGTGCTCGACGAGCTGCGCGCAGACGGGTTCGACTTCCCCGTGGACGGCTTCCGTTCGATCTGGCGCTGGCGTTTTCCCCTGATGCTCAGCACCGACTCCGGCCACGGGGCCACGCTGGAGGTCCGGCGCGCCTGTGAGAGTTGGCCCCTCCTCTGCGAGACACCGAGCGAAGGCGGCAGCACGAGCCGCTTCGTCGATACTTCCATCGAGCGCCTGGAGTTCGCGGCGTCCCCGGAATTTGCCGTTCGGCACCGGCTTTATGTCAACGGCCGGGAACTGGCGTTGATGCCTTTCGACGGTTCGGCAGGCGACGGTACGCTCGTCGGTTGCGGGCTGCGCTACCGGCGCACGGCCCTGTATCCCTCGCTTCACCCGGGCATCGCGCCGCACCTGCCGCTGGAATTGACCATCACCGCCCGCGACGGCGCCGCCGCCGCCGCTTCCCAAGACTACCGGCTGGAGGAGAACACGCGCCAGTTCCAGCCGGTCACCGCAGGAGATTTACAGCACGCACCCGGCTCCGGCGCGCCCGCCGCCCGGTCGAACGAAGCGCTCTTGACGTATGATCTGCGGCTGGGTTGAGCGTGCTTTTTTGCAGGGCAGGCGCTCCGCCTGCCAAGGGGACACGTGTTCACCCGGCAAGCGGAGTGCCTGCCCTGCAAGCCAGCTATAAACGCCAAGCAGCACGCGCCTTGCGACGCGTGCTGCCCACAAACACCACTACCAGCCGTTGACGATGCTCAGGGCGTGGTGCCGCCGAGCGGAGGCAGCAGCGGAACCGCCTGTGAGGGCGCGGCATCACCGAAGTTTGAAATACCCGCTACCGGCGCGTCGGCCGCCGCCGCGGCGTCCTTCAGGTCCTTGTAATCCTTGAAATCCTTGCCGTCGTGGCTGCGCGCGAGGCGGCGGCCATTGTGCAGCGGATGAAACGCCGCGATCAGGTAGCGGCCACTCTGGCCACTCACGTCGGCGGAAAGCCGGGCCACGTTCGGCTCGCCTGCCGTCGTGATCGAATACACCGGCTTGCGCTTGTCGGTCGCGTTGTTGGCGGCCGGCTGCGTCGAGGGAGCCGACACGTAGTTCAGGCTCACGGACTGGTCGTCACGCGCTTCCGGGTTATCCACGAGGTACAGGTCGAGCCGCCCCGCCGGAGCCTTGTACGCGCAGTTGATCCGCTCGGGCGATTGACGCGAGCCCAGGTCCACCACCAACGTGGGGGTGGGGTCGGTCGGGTGGAGCGTGTAAGCCGCCTCCGGGCTGCCGGTCTGCATGTGCTGCACGTTGCCCGGGCTGCTGGCCTTCGAGATGCCGATGACCTTCGCTCCCTTGGCG
>CAXTVY010000048.1:0-2393 GCA_964247665.1 uncultured Chthoniobacterales bacterium
TTGACGATGGGCACTACGAGGGCTTCCCCCGTGCTGGCATGGAGTACGCGCCGACGCGGGACCCGCAGTTGCGCCACTACGCCAAGCTCCCGGCCAGTGGTGGAGGGGTATACGTGACCGAAGTGGTCCGGGATGGCCCAGCGGCCAAAGCTGGTTTACAGGTCGGCGACGTGATCCTGGAAATCGATGGTCAGAACATCGATCAGGATGGCAACTACGAGGAACCGCTTTACGGCCGGATTTCCATGGCACACCTCATCTCGACAAAATCCTTCGCTGGGCAAAAGCTCCACCTGAAAATCTCGCGCGATGGTGACCCGCAAATGCTCGAACTGGTGCTCACGCACGAAGCGGCCGTGGATTATGCGAGTGAGCCGTATGTGATCGACCACCCGCCTCGCTACTACGTCATCAACGGTCTGATTTTCCAGGAGCTTTCCAGACAGTACCTCAAGGAATGGGGCGGCGATTGGCAAAAACAGGCACCGCAACGTCTCGTCTACCTTGACCGCTACCAGACTTCGATGATCCCGGAAGGCCGCCAGCGGATCGTGGTGCTCAGCCAAGTGCTCCCCGTCGCAAGTAACATCGGTTACGAGGATCTAAAATATTTGATTGTGACCAAAATCAACGGTGAACCGATCAACAGTTTGGACGACCTGCCAAAGTCGCTCGAAAAACCGGAGAAAGGGTTCGATAAAATCGAGTTTGAAGATTTTCCCCGGCAGATTTTTGTCGATGCCGCGCAACTGCCGGAGGACGATAAAAACGTACAGGAAAGCTACGGTTTACCGAGCTTGAAGCGGCTGGATTGATCTTGGCGCGGCGGGGAACGAGTGCGAGGTGAGGGCGTCCGGCCGGTGGCCGACAGGCGTTTCAGTGACATGGGAGCCATAGAAGGGCTTCCTTGAAACACCCGCTCTATGAACGACACCAGCATCACGAAAGTCACCTCCGAATTTTCGCCTACCGGCGAACTCGGTCAGAAATATCTCGCCAGCGGCAAATCTCTCGCCATGCGGCTCTGGAAGGACGAGGCACCGGCCGAGCCGAAGCCCGAGGTTGCCCGCGAGTATGAAACGGTAGGCTTCGTGATCAGCGGCCGGGCGGAACTTCACCTCGAAGGTCAGACGCTGCTGCTGAACGCCGGAGACTCCTGGGTAGTGCCCAAAGGCGCGAAGCACTCCTACCGTATCTTGGAGACGTTGACGGCCGTGGAGGCCACCAGCCCGCCCGCGCAAGTGCACGACCGCGACCACGCCTGACATTTTCTTGAAGGAAAACACCACGCGCCGTTGACCGTTCGATGGTTGACGGTGCGTTTCATTTTCGAGCAATGTCTGCCCCGTGCTGCTGCGATTTTCCCTGTTGTTGATTCCAGCGTCGCTGGCACTGCGTTACGCACTCCACGCGCCTGCCGGTTGGGTGTTCGTCGTTGGTATCCTGGCGATTCTGCCCCTGGCGGAGTTCATCCGAAAAGCCACGGAGCAGGTTGCACATGTCGCCGGGGGCGCGGTGGGTGGGTTGCTTAACGTCACCTTTGGCAACGCGGCGGAACTGATTATTGCCATCTTCGTACTGCGCGCGGGCGAGATCGAGGTCGTCAAGGCGCAGATCACCGGCTCCATCATCGGCAACAGTCTGCTCGGGTTGGGTTTGGCCATCATTGCGGGCAGCATCGGGCGTGAGCGTCAGGTGTTCAAGAAGGAGCGGGCGGCATTGCTCTCCAGCATGTTGATCCTCTGCGTGATCGCCCTACTATTGCCTGCTCTCTTCGACTTCACGGAGCGCCGCCAACTCAGCGCCGCCGTGGCGGATGCCAAGAGCGAGCATCTGAGCCTTGGCGTCGCCGGCGTGCTGATTCTCCTCTACATAGCGAACCTCGTTTATACACTTGTCACGCACCGCGATATCTTTGCTGTGGATGACCCTAGCGAAAGGGGCCAAGCTACTTGGCGCTTGCCAGTCTCCATCGGGGTGCTGCTTGGTGCCACGGCGCTGATTTCCGTGGAGGCGGAAATCGTCAGCGACGCACTCGAAGCCACCGCGAAAGGCATGGGTGTTTCCACGTTTTTTCTGGGCATCATCGTGCTGGCCGTGGTTGGCAACGCCGCTGAATATATCTCGGCAGTTTACTTCGCGCGGCGCGACCAGATGGGGCTCGTCATGACGATCACCGTGGGATCGACGATTCAAGTCGCGCTGCTCACCGCGCCGCTGCTTGTTTTCATCTCCTACGGAATGGGACACCCGATGAACCTCGTGTTCTCAAACCCACTGGAAATGGCAGCGATTGTTGCGGTAGCTTTTGCCGTCAACGCCATCGCGCAAGATGGCGAGACGACTTGGTTCGAAGGAGTGCTTCTTCTGGGCATCTACCTACTGCTGGGCAT
>CAXTVY010000048.1:2403-11061 GCA_964247665.1 uncultured Chthoniobacterales bacterium
TTGATCGTCCCCATCACCTGGCTCGGCTCTCCTAAACTTCCTTCAAGGAATCCAGGTCTACCTGACCGCTCTCACCGGTGAAGACGAGTTTCTTCGTTCCATCGCTCTGCTGCTGCTGCACGCCGGATACGTGGTGGCCTTGCGTATCGTAGACGGTGATGCGGCCACTGCCTTCGTCGATGGCGAGACGATCTTTCGAAGCAAAGTAGGCGTAACGCATCTCGTTTTGGCCTCCAGCACTGCTGGGAGAGTCGCCGAGGTTCTCCGGCCACCAGTGGTCTTCTTGGTTCGAGTCAAACCCCTTCATCGGTTTCATGGGTTCCATTGGCTTCATAGGCTCCATCGGGTTCATATTAAGAAAACACGTTCGGCTGCGACAGACATTGAGGCGGTATGCGGCGGCAATAAATTTTTGCTTAAAGCTTCGACCAAATAGCCAATGCCGTTTCCGGCGTGCGCTTGCCGCATCGACTTCCGGGGTAAATTCGATTACATTGTTCCCTTGCAAGCCGATGGCACAACGATGACAGGGACTCTGGAGCCAGTCACTTCGCTGACGCGCGAAGAAGTGACCGGACGAATGGCTGCGCTCGGCCAGAAGCCTTTTCGTGCTGGGCAACTGCTTGATTGGATCTACCGCAGGCGCGTTTCGTCGTTTGACGCTATGAGCGACCTCCCGGCAGATCTGCGCACCACGCTGGCGACGAGCTTTTCACTGCGTTCTATCGCCACGGTCCGCCGTCTTGGCTCCAACGACACGACGCAAAAATTCTTGTTCCGCCTCGGGGATGGCCAGTTGATCGAGAGCGTGCTCATCCCGGCATCTCCGGCGCTCTACGGCGAAGCCAGCGACCGGCGGACCCTTTGCGTCTCCACTCAGGTGGGCTGTGCCTACGGCTGTAAATTCTGCGCTAGCGGCCTCAACGGCTGGACCCGTAATCTCCGCAGCGGCGAGATCGTCGAGCAGGTTTTGCACGCCGAACAAATTTCGGGGGAGAAGGTTAACAACCTCGTCTTTATGGGGATGGGCGAGCCCCTGGCCAACTACGAGCAATTGATCCGCGCCATCAACATCATCAACGCGCCGTGGGGCCTGGGGCTGGGCGCGCGCCACGTCACGGTGTCCACGAGTGGCCTCGCGCCGCAAATCCGGTTGTTGGCAGACCAACCGTTGCAGATCCGCTTGGCCATCTCACTCCACGGAGCGACGGACGCGGTGCGGACGCAGATCATGCCCGTGAACCGCAAGTACCCTCTGGCAGAATTACTCGACGCCTGCCGGTACTATCACAAGCGCAAAAAGCAAAAACTCACCTTCGAGTACATCCTGATCAATGGCGTGAACGACGGCGAACCGCAAGCGCGTGCCTTGGCGATCATGGCGGCGGAACTGGAAGCAAAGGTCAATCTCATTCCATATAACACGGTGGAAGGGCTAGCTTGGCAGCGGCCTTCCCTCGCCGTGCAGCAAACGTTCCAGGCGTTGCTCCGCTCTCAGGGAGTCTCGGCGACGTTGCGCCGCGAGAAAGGTCATGACATCGCGGCGGCCTGCGGGCAGTTGCGGCGGCAGACACTCGAAGGGACGAACGCGGCGCTGTCCGCTTGAGGCACGCGGTCAGCGACGAAGCCAGACGCCTGCCAAACTGACACTCCACTGGAACTTTCTGGCGTGTTCCCGTAGCAGGAACGGTAAATCCACGCTGCGGACAAATTCAAAATCCGGCTCAAGGATCGTACGCAACGTGTCGATGGCCCGCACGTCACAGCCAGCGTCCTGATATCCACCCAGCCAATGCTCACGCGGCGTGTACTCCTCAAGCCAGGTGTATGGTGATGCAATGACGAGTTGTCCACCGGGGTTCAGTAAGGCGGGCAACCTCTGCAAACATCGGCGCGGGTCCGGTAGCCGGTCGATGAGGTTGATGAGCATTGCCACATCAAACTTCCCCAAGTCCATCCGCAGGTCACATGCATCGCCGGTTGCAAAAGCCACCCTGCTCCGGTCGATGTCCTCGGGCACGCACGCCTCAGCAGGTGAAGCAAGCATCCCTTCCTCGGTTCGATGGTAAGGCAACTTACCCTCTGTGCGCAGGGCTTCGGCCGCCTGGATAAAATTCTGCGAGAAATCGATGCCGACGACCTCCAGGCAATGGCGCGCCAACTCGAAAGTCGAACGGCCCACGGCGCAACCCAGATCGAGCGCACGCGCGCGGTTTGGGAGCCGTGCAACGTCTACGCACTCGGTCACAGCGCGCACTGCGAAATCCAGCGCTTTGGACGGACCAGAGGGATACGGTAGCACTTCCTCCGGCCGCCCATAGTGGAACAGCAGGTATTCGCCGAGCAACCGGTCCGTTTCGTACGGATTGGCCGTCATCAAGACTTCAACAGATCTTGGAGGTAGGTGGTCGGGCGGAAATTCTCGATCAGCACCGTCGTTTCACCATTACGAATCATCCGCACCTGACGACCCACAATTTCCGGGGTCTTCGTCGGAGAAAACAGGATGTCGTCGTGCGTTGCATTGTGTTTGCTCACGAAACGATCCGGCGTCAGACCACCCCCCAGATGGTCACTCCGGCCTGTGGCGATATGGAAGGTGCCGAAAATCTTTTCGTCCTGAATGTCGCGGCCAGACACAGGAAGCAGTTGCGTGCCGAAGCCCAGTTCACCCAGTTCGCCCGTCGCCGGGTCGGACAACAGTTTCTTGCGGTGAGTGGCCACAATTTCCTTGTCGCCCCGGAGCAGCTCCACCTCCATCACACGGCCAGCTTTTACCGTCATCAAAGCCAGCGTTCCGTCCTCGTAGCGCATCGGGAATTGCCCCTCCGCTCCCTTCGGCACGAAGTACACCTCGCCCGCCGGAAGATTAGCCACGTCGGGGCCGCCGCGACAGAGCCCATGGCTCTTCTGCGCTTCCTGCCCGCCGAGTTCCAGGCGCAGCTTGTACGTCTCGCCATCCAAACCGAAGTCGATTTCGACCGCCTCTGCCTTGGTCAAACCCAAGCGAAGTTTTTCGGCCTGTACGCTCACTTCGTCGTAATCGACCGAGAGGCCCGAAGCGAGAATGATCGGGTTGACACCGTGTAGCGTCGCCCCACGAAAACCATATTGTTTGGCAAACGCCGTCAGCGGGGCAGTCGCCGAGTAGGTGGAGATGCAGAGAATCAGGTCATAATTCGGGTAGATGTCGTGCTCCAGACTCAACTCGCGGCCAGTGGCATCCACGGCCAGATCCGGCAGATCCAGATTGCTGCCACCGGTGATTGCGAAGGCGTACATCTCGCCCCCAGTCATCCCGAGTTCTTCCATCACACCTTCCCGCAATCCCTTGTAGAAGGTATCATAAGCGATTCGCTGAATCGTCAGTTTGGGATCCGCCAGAAAAGCCTGATCCTTCATGTCATGCGGATCGTTCAGGTCGATCAGGATGGCGATCCTCTCACCCGGTGGCGGCGTGAACACGGTCCGCAGCAGCCGGGAGAGGCTGAACGGAGGAAAGGTTTGGTCCGAATACTCGTTGGTTCTGAGAGAAGGATCAGCGGCGGTTTGCATAGATGTGGTTGGAGGTGCTGCCGGACACGCCGACCCATCTCCCTCGGGCAATCCATTACATTAACCTTAAATGGTCGTGTACACAAGGCGGGCCAGCCCCTGGTGTCACCAGACGGAATTGTTTGTCTGCGCTTCAAGCTGCGCCTGCGCTTCCTTCTCCATCTTCGGAAAGAAGTTCAGGCCGGTCCGGTGCTCAATGTCGCCGACGGTGGTGAGGTAATTGTCCAAGGAGCCATGGGCAGGAGCCTCCTGATCGATGACGAACGCCTCCGCCCGCACGCCGCCCTCGTGCTGTTGGACGATGATCATGTAGAACGAGATAGGAATTGGCACCTTGTTGCGCAACCGCTGCAACCGGTCCTCGGGTCCGAAAATCGGGCCGTCAATCACCCAAATCTGCCCGTAACGACCGGTGTAGTTGTCAACGATGCGGGTTTCCAGGTCTTTCCAGAGTCCGGCGTTGAGCCGATGCCGTTGCGGGCAGACGTTCGACATGTAAAACGTTTCCTCCTGCGCCCGGGCTCCAAACCGGGTGCCGATGGCAAAGTTCGGTGCCATGTGCCCCCGGTCGTAGCCACTGCTCGTGTAATCCCCCGGTTCCACCCGCGCGGCGGTTCGATCATCCACGTGGAAGCCTTCCGGCCGCTTCGGAGGCATGACATGCTTCTCCAGATCGAAGACCCGGTAGCAGACCCAGGCGGGGTCGCAGAGCGCGTCGCAGTAGCCGACCGTGTAAGCTTGGTTGTTGAGCGTGCGTAACTCGTGGGGGAAGCTGGTTCGTTCCGGCTCGCCAGCCACAACAATCCCTTCGCCCGGGTGCACTTGCGTCGGCACGAAGGGCCGGTGGATATAGAGCGTCCAGATGTCCCAGAGAACTTCCGTGGCTTTAATGTGCTTGTGCTGATTCTGGGAGTTGGCAACCATCCGCGCGATGGTTTGCTGGCGCTCACGCGGTTGGAAGAGATACCAGCCGAGCGTCCCCACGACGCAGAGCGTGATGAACCCGAAAGTCAGCCCGGCAGCCTTCTGCGCACTGCCAGGTCCGCGTCCCACTAGGGCGACGATGAGCTGAACGACGAGATCGAGCGGGTTGACTCCGGAAGACGACTGCCGGCGGGGAGGCATATGGCTGGCGGTTATACGGGAATGACGGTGCTGCTGGCGAACGCATTCTCGCTGCGGGTAAACGGGGATCGAGATCCTTCAGGCCAGCCGCTTGGCGAAGCAATGCGCCTCAGAACTGCCGACGTACCGCCCATAAGCTTCGGTCGGCTGGTATCCGACCGCATGGTACAAGGCGATGGCCTCGGGTTGGAACGTGCTGGTTTCCAGGATGATCTTGCGATAGCCAAAGCTGGCGGCGAGCCGTTCCAGCTCTGTCAGAATGCGGCGCGCGACGCCCCGGCGGCGTGCTTCTGGCACCACATACATGCGTTTCACCTCGACCGTGGCATCGTCGATTTGCCTCAGGGCTCCGCAGCCTACCGGGCGAGTGTCCAACCAAGCCACCATCATCGCGGTACGAGGACCGGCTGCCTCTTCCAACCGATAAGGGCTCGGCGGCCGTTGGTTGCGCAAGGTGAGTTCGGCACAAAGGGCATCGATCATCTCAACGGCTGCCGGGCTCCATGGGGATTCGGCGCGCACGGTAATCTGCACGCCTTCGTCCGCCCCCTGCGTGCCCGGAAGCGTGCTAGCCACCGGCAGCCCCTTCGCCGCCCGGCTTCGTCATCTCGACGGGATCGAGCGCCGCCTTCAGCTCCTCCGGGGGTAAAACATGTTGTTCCTCACAAAGCTGGCGCACCGTCTTCCCCGTCTTCGCGCTCTCTTTGGCAATTTCCGCCGCACGGTCGTAGCCGATGATCGGTGCGAGGCTCGTGACCATCGCCATACTGTACTCGACCATTTCATTGCACCGCGCCTCGTTCGCCGCGATGCCGCGCACGCACTTTTCCGTGAAAGCCCGCACGGCGTTGCCGAGGATGCGGGTGTTCTCCAAGAAATGATGGGCCATGACCGGCATCATCACGTTCAATTCGAAGGAACTGCCCGCCGCCGCCGCCCAGGTGATGGTCGCGTCGCCGCCGAAAACCTGCGCACAGACCTGCATGAGCGCCTCGCACATCACGGGATTGACCTTGCCAGGCATGATGGAGCTGCCCGGTTGCGTCGCAGGCAGCGCAATTTCGCCGATGCCGCAGCGCGGGCCGCTGCTCAGCCAGCGGAGGTCGTTGGCAATCTTGAACAGGCTGACCGCGACCGTTTTGAGCAAGCCACTTGCCGCGACCAATCCGTCCTTCGCGGATTGCGCTTCGAAGTGGTCGTTGGCTTCGATGAATCCGATGCCGGTCTGTTTGCAAAGATGCTCAATGGCAAGACCCGAAAAGTCGGGATGGCAATTCAGGCCGGTACCAACCGCAGTGCCGCCCAGAGGCAATTCACAAAGAAGGTTCACTGCCGTCCGGATACAGCCGATGCCTTTTTCGGCCTGCCGGGCGTAGCCCGCAAACTCCTGTCCCAAACGGACAGGCGTTGCATCCATCAGGTGAGTACGCCCGATTTTGATGATCTCCCAGAACTCAACGCTCTTTGCTTCCAGAGCCTTGGAAAGCTCCTCCAGCGCAGGCAACAACTCGTTCTGCAACGTCTCCGCCGCCGCAACGTGGATCGCGGTCGGGATCACGTCGTTACTCGACTGCCCCATGTTGACGTGATCGTTCGGATGGACCGGCTGCTTCGAGCCAATCGGCTGGCCAGCAAGTTGTGACGAACGGTTCGCCAGCACCTCGTTGGCGTTCATGTTCGTGCTCGTGCCCGAACCCGTCTGGAAAATGTCGATGGGGAACTGGTCGTCCAAGCCGCCTTCGATCAGCTCTTCGGCGGCGCGGGCGATGAGAACCGCCTGCTCAGCGGGCAGTTTACCAAGTTTCAGGTTGGCCTGGGCAGCGGCGGCTTTGACCAAGCCGAGCGCGCGCAGGTAGGAGCGGCCGAAACGGTAGCCGCTGATCGGAAAATTGAGGACGGCGCGCTGGGTGCTCGCGCCGTAGAGGGCTTCGGCAGGCACGGGCATTTCGCCCATGCTGTCTTTTTCAAGGCGGGTGGAAACTTCCGGCATGACCAAATGAGGAGAAATTCTGCCGCCGTTCGCCTAACGGTGGGAACGGTTGCCCGCGAGCGGACGGTTTTTTTGACTCTTGCCCGAGTGGCTGTTCGCCCCATTGCTGGACGAGCGGGAAGTGCCGCCTTCCTTGGCGGTGGGGGCCGGATCCTTGTGGAACACGGTGATGAACATCGGCGGTACGTTCTTGAGGAAATACTCGCTGTCCGCCCGCGGAAAAATGTCCGGGGTGGCGTGGCGGCGAAGTTCGTTGGTGACCTGATAGATGATAAAATCCCCGCCTGGTTTCAAGGCGGCGTGGGTTTCGCGGAGGATCTGGCGTTTCTTACCCAGTTCCATCGTGCTGAATGGGATGCCGGAAACAATGTAATCGCAGTGGGTCAGGTTCTGTCGGGCGAGTTCCGCCGGGAGCGTGGCGCAATCATCCTGGATGACGGTGACCCGCGCGTCGTGGGCGAACTGGCGTTCGAGGTCACGGCAAAACTCGGGGTCCAGCTCAAAAAGGAGGAACTTCGATTCCGGGTGCGCCCGCTTGAGCATTTCCCGGGTGTGGCAGCCCTCGCCCGGGCCATACTCGGCCACCACCACGGGACGCGAGAGGTCCATCTTGCCCGACACCTGCCGGATCATCATGGGTGAACTGGGCATGATCGAGGCGACCTGGAAAGGGCGTTGCAGGAAGCGCAGGAGGAAAAGGGCAAAAGAAGGCATGGTTCGTTGATAGGCGTCGGCGGGCACTCTGACAGATCATCGCGGGTTGTCCAGCATGGGAATCCTCCGGCTCCGGGGGCACTGCCACGACCGCCGGTGGCATGGAACGATTCGCTGGGGGGCAAGGGGTCGGCCCTTTTTATCCGTGTCCGAAAGCCCATCGGCAGACGGCGATGGACACGATGACCCCCGTGGCGTCGGCAATCAGACCGGCTGCGATGGCATGCCGGGTGCGCCGGATGGCGACCGCCCCAAAGTACACGGCCACCACGTAAAAAGTGGTTTCCGTGCTGCCGTAGATGGTCGCGGCGGTGCGGGCCAGGAGGCTGTCGGCCCCGGATTGGTGGACAATATCTATAAATAATCCCTGGGAGCCGCTGCCGCTCAATGGGCGCATGAGCACCAGCGGGAGCAGGTCAGAAGGAAAGCCGATGGGATCGAGCACGTGGCGCAGGCCATTCGTGAGCAGCGTCATGCCACCGCTGCCTCGAAACATGCCGATGGCCGCGAGCATGATCGTGAGAAACGCGATGATCCGCACCGCAACAGGGAAGGCTTCCTTCGCGCCTTCGACGAATTCCTCGTAAACCTTGATCCGGCGCAGGGCCGCATACAACGGAAAGAACGCCAGCAACAGGGGCAGGAACACGCTGGACACCGCACCGAGCAAGCGCGTGCCCCACCCTGCCCCCACCGCGAAGTCTGCGGGATGATAGAGCAGTGTGTTCACGAACAGCCACAGAGCCAGTGCGCCAAAAACGGCCAACACATACGGCCCGGCTGCAACCATCGCAGGCGTGGGTTGAACCATTGGTTCCGGTGCTGTGACCACCACGGCGGGTGCGGATGCTTCGCCAGCCTCGCCGATCCGCAAAGGCGGCAGCGTGAAAACCGGCAATCTTTCCAGGAGCTTTGCCGCCGTGACCCCGACGGCACACGCGCAACTCGTGCAGAGCAACGACGTGCTCACGATGGCTGTGGGGTCCTTGGAATGGTTCGCCGCCAAGATGCCGATCACGCTGGCGGGGATCAACTGTACGCTGCTCGTGTTGATCGCCAGGAACGTGCACATGGCGTTCGAAGCGGTCCCCGGCCGGGGATTCAGGAGTTCGAGGTCGGCCATCGCGCGGAGACCGAAGGGGGTTGCCGCGTTGCCCAGGCCCAGCATGTTCGCGGCGATGTTCATGACCATCGCGCCCATGGCGGGATGCTCCCCCGGGACGTCGGGGAACAGGAAGCGCATCACCGGCCGCAGCGCCCGCGCCAGCACGCCC
>CAXTVY010000048.1:11071-19431 GCA_964247665.1 uncultured Chthoniobacterales bacterium
CACCAGCCCGGAACGTTCCGCCAGGCGCATGACTCCGAGGAATATCGCCCACGTACCGACCAGCGGCAGCGCGATGTCCATGACCGCCGCCCGCGCTCCTTCGAGCGCACCCTTCGTCACCTCGCCCAAGTGGCCCGTCGCTCCGCCAATGGCCACGGACAACAGCACGAGGGCCAGCCAGATGTAATTGAGCATCGGAAGGCGCGGAGGGATTCAGCGTTTGGCCACGCGCACCTCGACGGGCGCGCCCAGAAACTTTGGCTTCGTGCGTAAGATATAGAGGTCCAGGCACGCGCGCACATCTGCCAGATACTCGCGCACCCGGGACTTGAACGAATCACGAGCGGCGACCTCGCGGCTTGGGTAAGCCACGGCATCGATCCCTTCGTGCAGGGCCAGAAAGACGGCCCGGTAAGTGTGAAAACCGTCGGTGATGATCGTCAACCGTTTTTGGCCGAAGACGGCTTTCGCGCGGACGACGGAATCCAACGTGCGAAACCCGGCGTCGTCGAGCGTCATGGCGTCCGCGGGCACGCCGAGCGCCAGGAGCGCGGCCTTCATGTCCGTCGGCTCGTCGTAGCCCCGCGTCCCGTTATCGCCGCTGAGCAGGAGGTGCCGGACCTTGCCCGCCCGGTAAAGTTCTGCCGCAGCCATCATGCGGTTGTCGAAATGTGGGTTCCGGCGGCGGTGCGGACCGCTGAACTTCGAGGTGCCCAGGACCAGCCCCACGTCGTTGGCGGGCAGGCGGTCACGCTCGGATAACACCTTGCCCGCCGCCGTGCGGCGCACCAGGCCGGAGGCACCGAGAATCGCCACGGCCGCCAGGAGCAGCAAGCCGGTCACGATGACAGACAGGACGAACATTTTCTTCATGGTGTGCGAAGTGCGGCCGACCATGCAGGTTGGCGACTAATTTAGCAACACCTGTTCGCGCTGTCAGGCTGGCCGTCCGGCCACACCCTGTTCCTCCAGCCAGCGAGGCTCTTTGAGGAGAGCCACAAATTGCTTCTGCGCGGGGGAGATGGCACGGTGCCGCCGGTAGACCACGCCGAGGGGCCGCCACATGTCGAAACTCTCGACCTCAACGGGGACGAGGCTGCCGTTGCGCGCCTCATCCGCCACGCTGGTTTGCGGCACGATGGAAATGCCGTTCTCGATCTCCACCGCCCTTTTCACGGTTTCAATGTTGTCGAACTCCATGGTGTGCTGGATTTCCACGCCCTGCTCACGCAACATCCGGTCAATGACTTTGCGGGTTGGCAGGTCGGGCTCGAAGGAAATGAACTTCTCGCCCTGGAGATCGCGCAGGCGCACGCGTTTGCGCTCCGCCAGCGGGTGTCCCGGGTGGCAGATGAGCACGAGCTTGTCGCGCCAGAAGTCCTCGACCACGAGCCCGGTGCGTTTGGCGGGAAACGCCACCAGCCCCAGATCCGCCTCCCCTTCGAGCACCTCCGTGTACACCTGCGCGGAACGACGGTAATCTACCTTCACCTCCACATCGGGATACAGCGCGCGGAATTTTTTGAGGAACGGTGGCAGTTCGTGCAGGCCGATGCTGTACACCGTGGCAATCTTCAACTCGCCTGCGACCACGTTCTGCAACTCGCGGATGCGGTCGTCGAGGTGGTCGAACGTGCTCAGAATTTCCTTGCTGGCCTGGAGGAACGCCCTGCCCTCCTGCGTGACGGAAAAGTTTTTCTTCCCGCGTTCGATGAGGCTGACCTGGAAACGTTGCTCCAACGAGCGGATTTGTTGACTCACGGCGCTCTGCGTGATCGAGTTCAAGGACGCCGCGCGCGAGAAACTGGCGGTTTCCACCAAGTCACAAAAAACCCGGAACGTTTCGATTTGCATGGGGGCAGGTTGAGCATAAGGAAAACTTATCGTACTGTCAACAATCCCCATTCCTGCTAATAATGAACACGCCTGCCGAGCGGTTGCTGCAAGTCCAAGCGAACATCGCCCGTGCCGCTGGGGTTTCGGGCCGCGGTGCCGGACAAATCGAACTGGTCGCGGTGTCGAAGACGCATTCGCCCGAATCGATGCGTGAGGTATTCGACGCAGGTCAGCACCTCTTCGGTGAGAGCCGTGTGCAGGAAGCCAAGGCAAAGATTCCCCTCCTGCCGAGCCGGGCACGGTGGCAGTTCATCGGCCACCTGCAAAAGAACAAGATTCGTGCGGCCCTGCCGATGTTCGAGCAATTCCACAGCGTGGACTCGCTGGAAGTGGCGGAGCAGTTCAACCGCATCGCGGAAGAAGAAAGTCAGCGTCCGAGCGTGTTGCTGGAAGTCAACGTGGCCGGGGAGGCCAGCAAATTCGGCTTCTCACCCGAAGGGATCATCGCCCGGATGGAGGACCTCCTGGCGTTAGACCGGCTCGAAATCAACGGCCTGATGGCGATGGCCCCTTTCCACCCGGAGCCGGAGCATTCGCGACCGTATTTCGTACAACTGCGGCAGCTCCGCGACCGCTTGGAAAAGGAAGCCGGGGTCGGTCTGCCGCAGCTTTCGATGGGCATGAGTGGAGATTATCTCGTCGCTATCGAAGAAGGAGCGACCACCGTGCGCGTGGGCAGCGCGATCTTCGGCACGCGCGCGGGAAAAAAATGGATGCCTCCGGCCGGGAACGACTAGGCCGTCGCCCCGTCGTCGGCCGGCGGGTCGATGTACTCGGTTTTCGCCCACGCGAGTGCCGCCCCCCGGTGGGTAAAAGCTCCTTCGAGCTGCCGGTTCATGGCCGCTTCGAGAATCTCGCCGAACCGCGGTCCGGGCTTCAGCCCCCAGGCAAGCAAATCGTGGCCGGTAACATATGGTTTCGGGATCAGCGGCTCGTGGGCGAACTCCTCCTGCTTTTCCCGCACGAAACGGTAATTGTCCAGGTAGCCGTGGCTGGCGGTGCAATCGACCCGGTGCAGCTCCATCTCATCCTCGAACCCCGGGCGGGCCATGAACCGCTTGAGCTTGGCCACACGCATGTTGGGCACATCCTTGAAGGCCATGTGTTGCTGGACGGCTTCCACGGTGGCGTCCGTCTCGGCGCGGGAAAACTTCAGCCGTTCCATAACCTTGAGCGCCATGGCGGCTCCGACGTGCTCGTGGCCGTTGAAGCGGATGCGGCCTGTCGGGTCCACCTGATACGTGGGCGGCTTGCCGATGTCGTGCAAGAGCACGGAAAACACCAGTGGCACGCTGACCTTCTCCGGTAGTAGCGAAAGCATGAGCCGGGTATGGACAAACACATCGCCTTCCGGGTGGAACTGCGGCGGCTGCTCGCAGCCCTTGCAGGCGTTGAGTTCGGGTAGGACCACGCGCAGCAGTCCGCTGGCGTCGAGCAGGTCCAGTCCGTGCACCCGGCTCGGGGCGGTGAAGATTCGCACGAGTTCCTCGCGGATGCGCTCGGCGCTGACGGCGCCGACCTCGTTTGCCTGCGCGCGCATCGCTTCCCATGTGGCGGGCTCGATTTTGAAATCTAGGTTCGCGGCGAAGCGCACTGCCCGGAGCAGCCGCAGGCGATCTTCGCGGAAACGTGCCCGAGCGTCGCCGATGGCGCGCAAGGTCCGGGCTCGCAGGTCTGCCTGGCCACCCACAAAGTCGATCACTTGCTCGGTTTGCGGATCATAAAACATGCCGTTGACGGTGAAATCCCGGCGTTCCGCGTCGCCCTGGGGGGTCGTGAAGGTCACGTCCACGGGGCGGCGGCCGTCGAGGTACGCGCCGTCGGCGCGGAAGCTCGCCACCTCGAACTGGAATCCCCCGTGCAGGACGACGATCACCCCGAAGTGCGCCCCGACCGCGAGCGTGCGCGGGAACAGTGCCTGCACTTCCTCCGGCCTTGCACCCGTGGCAATGTCAATATCCTTCGGTGCGACCCCACGCAACGTATCGCGCACACAGCCGCCGGCAAAATACGCGGGGTGGCCCGCGGATTGCAGGCGGACGGCGACGGCGCGGGCAGCGGCTTCCATTTCCATCATTCGGGACGGAAAGTATCACGGAACAGCCGAGCCGCAGGCCCAAAACCCGAGGATTTCGAACAAACGGCCTGTACCGCCGTCGAAGCGCTTGATTCAAGCAACTTGGCCAGGACCGGTGATTATTCCGCAAACTGGCAAAATTTGGTTCTTCCGGCACGGCACGCGCCAGCGTAAACTCCCCCGTTAACCCAGCCATGCACACTGATTCCCTGGACATGATTGCTCCCGACCTGAGCTTCCAGCATTACAAGGTGCTGCGCCAGGCCGACGGTTCACCATGGGAACTCGGGCGCGGGTCAATGGGCATCACGTACAAGGCGTTCGATGTGAACCTGTGCTGCGAGGTCGCGTTAAAAGTCATCAACGCGGCGACGCTGGAACATCCGCACGCCCGGGAGCGCTTTGTCTCGGAGGCTCGCGCGGCCGCCAAGCTGCGGCACCGCAACATTGCGAGCGTCTACCACCTCGGCAACGACGGGCAACATTACTTTTACGCCATGGAGTTCGTCGATGGCGAAACGCTCGACGCCTTGGTGCGCCGACAGGGCCCCTTACCGGTCGCCACGGCGTTGCGCATCCTTTTGCAGGCGGCCCGTGCGCTGGCCGCTGCCACGCGGCAGGGTCTCGTTCACCGCGACCTTAAACCGGCGAACATCATGGTCACCCATGAGGATGCGGACGACGAACTGCTCGTCAAGGTCATCGACTTCGGGCTGGCCAAGCCCATCCACAACGCCGACGGCTTGCGTCCGCTGACCTTTGGCGGTTTCGTCGGCACGCCGCAGTACGCCAGCCCGGAGCAGCTCGAAGAGCGTCCCGTGGACGGCCGCTCGGACATCTACAGCCTCGGGGCGACCACTTGGTTCCTCCTGACGGGCCGCGCACCCTTTGTAGGCCCGCTGGCGTCGATTTGCCGCCAGCACCTCATGCAGCCGCCGCCCTGGAGCCAGTTGCCCAAGCCCTTCCCCGAAACGGCGCGCACCCTTCTGGGGCACATGCTGGAAAAGGACCCGCTCCGGCGGCCCACAGACGCGGTTGAACTGCGCCGGCAGATCGAGGCTTCGCTGGAAGTGATCCGGGAACCATCGACGGGTTTGGTGCCAGTGCAGCAGAAATTTGTGGCCAAGGCTCCAAACTGGTTTCGGCCGCGCGTCTCGCGGCCAGCGGGCACGGTGCCTCCTTCCGAAGGGGAAGCTCCGCGCACGGGCATGATCCTCAAGGGACGCTACGAATTGCTGCGCTTGGTCGGCGAGGGTAACAGCGGCCGGGTCTTCCTGGCCCGCGACCGCGGCGCGAACGAAGCGCTCGCGGCCATCAAGGTCCTGCACGCTGAACTGATCGGGACGGCAGCCGAACGGGACCGCCTCGGTGAGGAAGTCCGGCTGATCCAGGAAGCATCTCACCCGCAGTTGACACGCATTCTCTCCCTGGACACCCTGCTTTCGCAGGAGACCGTTTTCCTGGTGGAGGAATGGCTGCATGGTTTCACGCTGCTGGACTTTCTGGCGGTCCGGGGCGGGGCGCTGCCCGTCGAGGAGGCGCTACGCCTGCTTGAACAAGCCGCCGCCGTCGCCGATCACGCGGAGAACCGGCGGCTCGAACGTCTCGACTTCGCTCTGCACCAGTTCCATCTGCATTTCCCGGTGCCCGCGGGGAACATGGCGGATGATCCGGACGCCGCGCGCGCGCCGATGCAGACGTTGATGGCGCAGTGGCCGGCCTGGACCCTCAAGCTCAACCCCTTGGGTGCATTGCGAAAGGGCCTCGAAGCGAGCACATGGGCGGGCGATGTCACGTTGATTCCCGGCGGCCCCGCGAGCGCATCCGCCGACAACGCCGTGGGCAGGAGCAGCCCGGCGGTCCGCGATCTCTACACTCGTGGGGTCGCGCAACTGGTCTACGAACTGCTTGGTGGAGCGCCGGCGTCACCGGTTTATGCGGCCGAACGGCAGTCGAAGTATGTTTCGCTACCAGCATTGAACGAGGAAGCGAACGCCGTCCTGCAGCGTGCACTGTCGGAGAGCGCCGCCTTCGCCGACGCGACGGAATTCTACACGGCGATTGGGCGAGCGTCGGGTCGCGGTTCGATTGGTGTGCCAGTGGCGAAGGGATTCCACGCGCCCGCTGTGTTGGCAGCGAGACATTTACCCCTGGCTCGCAGCCGGGTGGAAACCGGTGCCGCGAGCGTGGAGCGGCCTGGCACCTTTGCCGATGAAAATGACACCCCCACACTTCTCGTCCCGACCAGGAGGACAGGGAGCAACATGGTGCCGCGAACCGATGTGACGTTCGGCGCGGACGGTGAACCGGTGCCGGCGCGCGGACACCTGCCATCCGACGAGATGGAAGAATCTTCCGGCGTCTGGGATCGTCTGGCACTCGTCTCCGGTGAGGGCACGGCCTCGCGGTTATGGGTCGGCGGAGTCATCCTTTCGTTTGTGCTACTGCTGGTGGGTAGCATCGCGTTCCTCAAAGGGCTCAACCACCGTCCGGCACACAAACTTTCCTCCGGCACGACCGTCGGCGAGCGCTCGAAGCCGAAGGGCAAATCTTTTCCTTCTCCCGCTCGCCTGCTGGTTGCAGCCAAGCCAGTTGCGGCGCCCACTATCCCGATGACCGTTGCGGCCACACTGGTGCCGCCTCCCGATGCATCTGCCCGTCTGCTATCCACGCCGGTGCCGCGCCCTTACCCGGCAGCAGTGGCCGAACCGGATGCCGCTTCGCCGGACGTGGCGGCGACCACCATCGAGCCAAACACCACCCCACTCCCGCTGAACCCCCCGCTTCATGACCAGCCCGTCCGGGTCCATGTGACCAGCAAGCCGCCCGGAGTGGAAGTGCTCTCGAAAGGCAAGGTGATCGGGAGCACGCCCTTCGACGCCAACCTGCCCGCCGGGGATTACCAACTGGTCGCGCGCTACAAAACTTGGCCGGAGGTCCACCAAGCGCTTCGTGTGACCGAAGGTCAGCAGAATGCCAGCACCGAACTGCACATGATGCCGCCAGCCCTGGTGCCGTTGGCGAGCGCGGCGGCGTCGCCGCTCAGCCGCAGTCGGCGAGCGCAACAGGACGAGGTCGTCCGGCGTAACTTCGTGCGCAGCACCCGTGGCGATGCGGGCAGCAGCACCGATTCGGTGCAAACGCCCGCCGCCACGGAGGCGGCTGAGGCAGCGCCGAGTCCCGAGGCGCGCCGCGTGCCGCCTAAGCTCCACCCGTTTGACCCGAACGGCGTCTTCCGGCCGACCGCCCAACCTCCACCGGGCGACTGACTCACGTTCAGGCGGCTTCCGGTTCCAGTTTGCTGCCGTTGATGGCATCGATGAGCAGGCGAAGCCGGCCGAAGTCGCGGCGATGCGGAGTGAAGATCAGGCGCGGAAAACTTGCCATCTCCGGCTCGTTGCGCTCCTGCCGCAAAGCGACGCCTTGCTCAAATCGCCCAGAGCGCAACAGATCCGCGAAAGAAGCGTTGAGCGCGTCCACGGCTTCGGCCGTCAGGCGGCGTGCCAGCCGGATGACCATCTGCTGGCCCACATAACGGCTCGATTGGTAAACCTGGTAAAACCGCGTGATTTCCGCCACCGCCTGTTCCACGTCATTGGTCATGCGGAACAGGCTGAAATCTTCTGCCGAGATCAGCCCTAACTTGAGGAGGTGATCGCGCATGAACTCGAACCACGTCTGCCAATATCCGCCGTTGGGTTCATCCACGAGCACGACGGGAACAGGCATCGCCTTGCCGGTTTGCAGGAGCGTCAAAGCCTCGAAACCCTCGTCCATCGTGCCAAAGCCTCCCGGGAAAAGGGCGATGGCATGGCTTTCCTTCATGAAATTGAGTTTGCGGGTAAAGAAATAATTGAAGTTTACCAGCTTCGGATCGCCGTTGATCGTGACGTTGGGCGACTGCTCGAAAGGCAGGCGGATGTTCAGCCCAAAGCTCTTATCCCGCCCCGCCCCTCTTTGGGCCGCGCCCATGATCCCATCGCCCCCGCCGGTGATGATCATGTACCCGACTTCGGACATGCGGCGGGCAAATTCCTGCGCGGCCACGGCTTCAGGCGCTGTGGCCGCCGTCCGTGCGCTGCCAAAGATCGACACCTTGCGGAAGGGTTTGTACGCAGTGAAGAGCCGGGCGGCGTAGCGCAATTCCTTAAGGGAACGGTTGTACATCTTCAGGTCGGCGACGCTCATACGGTCTTGCGCCATCTTGAGAACGGTGCCGATCATCTCCTCGATCAACTCAGGCGAATGGTCATAGCCCCAGCGTTTCACGAGTTCCTTGACCTGCTGGTCAATCGTAGGGTCCCCTGTCGGCGGCTGGACGACGGTGACCGGCGGGGCTGTTTCTATTTCCGAGGGAGGAAGATCGTTGGACTGCACAGCCATACTT
>CAXTVY010000048.1:19441-22070 GCA_964247665.1 uncultured Chthoniobacterales bacterium
GGCGGCCGGCCAGTGGCCACCGCGCCTGTCATTCCAGGTGCAAAGGATGTTGCCCCCGCCGAACTTCTTCGGTAGCCTCCTGCTCCCCGCCGCCCGAGCGGCAAACTGCCCGCGCCCCGCCGCCTATTTTCATGATTGTTGTCATCAAGCCCCGCACTCCGCAAGACCAGATCGACGAGGTAATCGCCGAGGTGCGGAAACTCGGTTACACACCGCACCCGATTTCTGGCGCGCTTCAGACTGTGGTCGCGGCCATCGGCGACGAGACAACCCACCATACGTTAGAGAGCCTGAACGCGATGGCGCAGGTCGAGCGCGTTCTGCCCGTGCAGAAGCGTTACAAGCTCGCGAGCCGCGAATCGCACCCGCAACCCACGGTCATTGACGTGGACGGCGTGCGGGTCGGCGGTGGCGCGCTCACGGTCATGGCGGGTCCCTGCTCCGTCGAAAGTGCGGAACAGTTGCTTGCCACAGCGCGTGCCGTCAAAGCCGCCGGAGCCACCTTGCTGCGCGGCGGCGCGTACAAGCCTCGCACCTCGCCGTACGAATTCCAGGGTCTCGGCAAAGAGGGACTGCGGTTGCTGCGAGCGGCCAAGGAGGAGACGGGCCTCAAAATCGTGACCGAGCTGCTCAGCGAATACGACGCCGACACCGTAGCGGAGACGGCCGATGTGCTCCAGATCGGGGCACGCAACTCCCAGAATTTCCGCCTGCTCGTGGCCGCCGCCCACACGGGCAAGCCGATCTTGCTCAAGCGCGGCCTGAGCCAGCGGATCGAGGAATGGCTCTTGAGTGCCGAGTACATCCTCAGCAGCGGCAACCCCAACGTGATGCTGTGCGAACGCGGCATCCGCACCTTCGAGACCTACACGCGCAACACACTCGACCTCGCGGCGGTGGCTGCCGCCAAGAGTGAAAGCCACCTGCCCGTCATCGTTGACCCCAGCCAGGGCTGCGGACGCGCGGACCTCGTGCCCGCGCTCTGCGCCGGGGCGGTGGCGCTCGGGGCGGACGGGCTTATCATCGAGGTTCATCCCAACCCGGCGGAAGCGTTGAGCGACGGCCAGCAGCAGGTCGATTTCGCCATGTTTGGCCAACTGATGCGTGGTTTGCAACCCTTTTTACAGGCCGTCGGCAAGCCGCCACTCGGCTTGCTACCTCCGGCCACCGCGTGATTGTTCGGCGCTCTTAACGGCGGCTCAGCCGATAGAACAACACTCCGCCGAGCAGGAGAAAAATGACGTTCGGCAGCCAGATCAGCAACTCCGGGTGAATCGAGGCTTTGGACCGAATCGTGTTCACCACGATGATGATCAGGAAGTAGGTAAACGCCACGAGCAGGCTCAAGCCAAAGCCCGCGCTGGTTTCCTGACGGTGGGCCGTGCGGCCCAGCGGGATACCGATGAGGGCGAACGTCAGGCAGGCCATCGAGAACGAGAAGCGCTTGTTGAGTTCCGTGGCGGCGGCGGCAACGGATTCCGTGTCGTTCCTGACCGCCTTCTTAAACTGCTCGTCGTGCGTGTCTTTGAGCTTGCCCCTGTCCTCACGGAGCTGTTGCCGTTTCTTTGCGAGATCGTCACGCAGTTCCTCGAAGGTGAACGACTCCACCCGCCGGCGGCCCTGCTTTTTAATGTAAAGTTCTTCGAGCGAGATCGGGAACACCCAATCGCCGATTTTGATGCCGTCGTTGATCTTCGTCAGGTCGTCGGGCAGCGTGTAGTCGCGCTGCTCGAAGCGGCTGTCTTCAAGCCTCATCTTGATTTGTTTGTGGGGCAGATCCGTTTCGAGGCTCCCGCGCCGGGCATAGAGCACCCGCACCGGCTTGTTGTTCGCGTCGAGATCGAAGACGTAGATGTTTTCCAGGTGGTTGCCGTCCGTGCTGCCGATGAAGATTTTCTTGCCTGGAAACTGGTCGATGGGCCGGTCGGCATCGAACGCCGCGGCCGGGTTGTTGGTGGCCACCTCGAAAAACGCGTCTTTGAGGCTTTGCTGCGCGCGAGGTGCCACGTACAGATTGATCCACAGGCAGAGACCCGAGAATGCCACCGCGACCAGCAGTACCGGCCGCGCGATCCTTGGGATGCTGATGCCCGCCGTGCGCAGGGCCGTCAACTCGTTGCCTCCCGAGAGACGGCCAAAGACGAGCAGCACCGCCGTCAAAAATCCCCACGGAATGCTCAGGATCAACGACACCGGCAGGAAGTAGGCAATGAATGTGATGATGTACGTCGCCGGAACGTTGTGATCGACCATGAACTCGAACAGCCGCTTGAAGATCTGGCCCAGCACGAGCACGAAGCTCAAGGTGCAGACAGCAAACAGCGCCGAAGTCAGGAGTTCCCGGGCGAGGTAACGGTCAATGAGGCGGAACATGGAGCAGAGGCGATGGCGGAAAACAGGCTCCCCACCATTGCGGAACGTCGTGTCTGGCGCAATGATCGATTCTGCCCGCCCGGCCCTGCGCACCCGTCCTCGCCATGATCCCCCAGGAAACCCTCGAACAAGTGGCGGCGGCGAACGACATCGTCGAGGTGATCGGCAGTTACGTGCCGCTCAAACGCGCCGGCTCGACGTACAAGGCTTGCTGCCCGTTTCACCCGGAGAAAACGCCTTCGTTCAACGTTAATCC
>CAXTVY010000049.1:0-6989 GCA_964247665.1 uncultured Chthoniobacterales bacterium
GTGCTATACGCCGTGCCATTTCAGCCGTTCACAATCCGACTGGCGGATGGCCCGAGTGTGGAGGGGCCGCATCCCGATTTTATCACGGTGACGGGCGGCGGCCGGACAGCCATCGTGTCCAGCCCGATGGAGGAGCGTTTTTTCATTGTCGATCTACTACTGGCGACCCAATTGGAGGTTGGTGCGGCCTCTTCTCCAAGCATCACGCCATGACCATCGACGAAATTCGCAACGCCGTGAAGGCAGACTCCTTCCAGCCATTTGTCCTGCACACGGCGGATGGACGCGCTTTGCCAGTGCCGCACTCGAAATTTATTCTTGTTGTCACTGGTGGCCGCACCGTGATCGTGACCTCCGCGGTCAATGACGATTTCGCAATTATCGGACTGCCGTACCTGACCCGCCTGGAAGTGCCCGCCAACGGCCTCACCGCCCCTAATCCTGAATCCACCCAGAAGCTATAAATGATCTCCAAAGGACTCGAAGGCATCGTCGCCAACTCCACCCGCCTGAGCGATGTGCTCGGCGACAAGGGCCAACTCATCTACGCCGGGTACGACATCAACGAACTCGCCGGCAAGGTGTCCTTCGAGGAGGTCATTTTCCTGCTCTGGAACGAGCGCCTGCCCAGCCGCGCCGAACTCACCCAACTGACCGCCAACCTGCGCGCCCACCGCGAACTGCCCGCGCAGATCGTCAACTTCCTCCGGGAAGCCCCCAGGGAGGCCAACCCGATGGACGTGGTCCGCACGGCGGTATCCATGCTCGGGCTCTATGACACGGCCAAGGGTTACGACCGCGATTCCAACTACGCGCGCTGCCTGTCGCTGACGGCCAAGATCGGGGTCATCACGGGTTATTACCACCGCGCCCGCCAAGGCAAGGACCTTCCGCCGGTCCGCACGGATCTGGGCGAGGCGGCGCACTTTCTCTACCTGCTCGACGGCCAGGAGCCGACGGCCGAAGCCGCGCAGACGCTCGACCTCGCCTACGTGTTGCACGCCGACCACGGCATGAATGCCTCGACGTTCACGGCGCGCGTCGTGGTGGCGACGCTGACGGACGTGTTCTCGGCCGTCACGGCGGCCATCGGCGCACTCAAGGGCCCGCTGCACGGCGGCGCGAACGAGGGCGTCATCCACATGCTCAAGGAGATCGGCGACGAGGACAAGGTGGACGCCTGGGTGGAGGAACAACTCGCGCAGAAAAAGAAGGTCATGGGTATCGGCCACCGGGTTTACAAGACGCTCGACCCGCGCGCGCCGCACCTGCGGGCGATGGCCGTGAAGCTCACCGACCAACTCGGCGAGCCGAAGTGGGTACGCATGAGCGAGCGCATCGCCACCCTGATGAAGGAGCGCAAGGGGCTCAACGCGAACGTCGATTTCTATTCGGCCACGGTGTACTACTCGCTGGGCCTGCCGACGGACCTGTTCACGCCGATCTTTGCCATCTCGCGCACGGCGGGCTGGACCGCGCACATCCTCGAACAGCTTTCCGACAATCGGCTCTACCGCCCGTTGAGCGAGTATACCGGCACGCCCGTCGGACTGACCGTTCAGCCTATCGACGAGCGTTGAGCCGGGCCGACGCGGCATGGCTCACGCGGCGGCGGGCTCGCCCGGGTGGTCCTCGGCCTCTTGCAGGTCGCGGTCCCCGGTGACCTCTTCCCAGTCGTAACCAGCGTGGGCGGCGAACGCGCCCAGTTGCCGTTCCCACTCCAGCCGGTTGCGCACGTACCGGCGGCGGCCGGCCGCCACGTCCCCCGGGGTGCGGATGCCCGCGGCCTTGAAGCGGCGGATCGTGTCGTCGAAACGGCGGAACCAGCGCGGGAACTCCATCTCCGGAGTTTCGTCGGGCAGCTCGTCGGCCGTGCCCACGCGCAGGCGCAGGAACGTGCTGAGCTGGCGGACCACGTAGCGGGCGGTTTCCTCCAGGGTTTCCGCCTCGGGGTGCGTGCAGATGTCGGCGTAGGTTTCCCGGTCCAGGCAGCACTTCATCACCGAGCGGATTTCCAGCACCAGGAACAACATGCGGGGCAGGCTCTTGTGCACCTCGACCGGATGAAAGTAGTGGATGACCGGGTGCTCGACGTGGCTCTCCAACAAGCTCTGCAAGTCCCGCGCCGCCGTCGAAAAGATGTTCTCCAGTCCGCGAAATTCGCCCCGGCGGAAGTGGTGAACGAGGAACCCGGCGGCGTCGGCCCCATGCTCGGCCTGGTGGTAGAAGGAAAGCGCGACGGTACGCTTGCGCTCCAGGGCGTTGGTGACGGTGAGCAGGTAGGTCACCGCCAGGGAGATGAAGGCAAAGCCCGCCGAAGCTTCCGAGAGCGCCACCAGCCGCATGGCCGTGGAGCGTGGCGCGATGTCACCGTAGCCGAGCGTCGTCAGGGTGATTCCGCTGAAGTAGATGGCCTCGATCCAGGTGGGCGTGCGCGCTTTTTCGTCCACGTTGAACGATCCCGGCATCCGCGGCCAGTAGATCAGCGCGTAGCCGAGGATGAGCAGCACGATGAACGTGGCCACCAGGGCTGGCAGCAACAGCGGGCCGACCGCGTTGAGGATCAAATGGCGCTTCGGACGCTGGAAGCGGAAGGCCAACTTGCGCGCCAGCCACCAGATCCGGCGGTTGAGCGTCTGACCGATGGGGCCCGCCCGCGCCCGCGAATGCAGGATGGTGGCGTACACATCGTACGCCACCAACCCCAAGAGACCGGCACCGATGATGGTAGAGAGGGCGGGAGCCAGGGTCATGCAGATGCGCCGTCCCACCATTGGGCGCGGCTACCTCCAACATTCGCCTGCGGACCCGGCCCTGCGCGTTCGCCGCCGGGACGAATCGCGCGGCCTCCTCGCCTCGTGGCAGGGCCTCTAGCCCAGCTTGTCGGCGTAGTATTTGATCATGTCCGGGTCGATGTCGCTCGGGGAAACGAGCTGCGGCTCGTCGTCGAGGATGGGCCAGGGGTAACCGGGAGGCATCTCCTCCTTGACGACCAGCGGCTGGCCGTCCTCGGGGTGCGGCCCGTTCCAGATCTTGGCGATCTGCGTGTAGTCCTTGCTCTGGTGGTACTGGACGAGGTGCAGGCCCTGTTCCTCTTCGAGCTTGCGCGCCTCGGGGAATTTCTTGTTGCTCACGTCCGGAATGGGCAGGATCGCGCCGACGTTCGCGCCGGTGAGCACTTCGAGCGCTTTCGCGTAGGCGACGACGTGCGTGCCGCCGCGCACGAGCAGGTAACCAATCATTGCCCGGGCACAGGGGTCGTCCGTGGACTCGTAGGCGCGGGACTTACCGGCGCGGGCACCACACTCCAGGAAGAAGTTGTGCAACAAATCCAGTTTCAGGTTGCCGCTGCAAAACACGTTCTCGCCGGTCCAGAAACGACCCATGGAATCCATCGGCAGCGCCTGCTGGCCGCTGTTGAGGAAGTGGGAGGTGTTGCGGAAGTTGGCCGCTTCCTTGAGCGGGGCGGGGTTCGTCTTGGCATCGGCGTGCTTCTTGGCGGGGTCGGGGACATTGCCGCCCGTCTTGGCGCCGTGGTTGCGGTCCGTGCGGGGGGTCGTGCCGCTCAGCAGCAGGTTGATGGCGGCCGTCACGGCCTCGATGTGGCTGTATTCCTCGGCGGCGATGTTAGAAATCAGGTCGTAGAACGGCCGGAAGTTCTTTTTCCCGCGGAAATTGAACGACTGGAACGTGTAGTTCATCAGCGTGGACATCTCGCCGAACTTCCCGCCCAACAGCTCCTGCACGGCGGCAGCGGCGTTGGCGTCCGGGCCGTTGGGCATGGGGAGGTCAACGGTGATCTGATCAAATCTGTGAATCATAGGACCTATGCTTCGCCGGGAGAACGGTTGGCGGTTGGCATTATCTTTCCGGTTCGCCCGGCCGGCGCGCCGGCGGACGGCGAACCAGACGTTCCCATCTTTCTCTATGAACGAATCCCTTTCCCCTTTCGGCGACGCGACCCCCGGCGGGGTCTTCCAACTCGGCGGCGACCTGCCCATCCACCGGCTGGGCTTCGGAGCCATGCGGCTCCTCGGCCCGGGCGCGTTCGGCTCTCTCAAGGACAAACAGGAAGTGTTCCGCGTGCTGCGGCGGACGTTGGAGCTGGGCGTCAATTTCATCGACACCTCCGATGCCTACGGCCCGCACATCAACGAAGAGCAAATCGCCGAGGCGCTCCATCCGTACCCGGCAGGACTGGTCATCGCCACCAAGGGCGGGCTGGTGCGGCCCAACAAGGACGAATGGACGCCGGACGGCCGCCCGGAGCACCTCAAGGAAGTCTGCGAGGGGAGCCTGCGGCGGCTCCGGCTCGACTGCATCGACCTCTACCAGTTTCACCGGCCGGACCCGAAGGTGCCGTTCGCGGATTCGGTGGGTGCGCTGGCGGAGTTGCAACAGGCGGGCAAGGTGCGGCACATCGGCCTGAGCAACGTCAGCGTGGCGCAGTTGGCGCAGGCGCGCGAGATCGTACCGATTGCCACGGTGCAGAACCGCTACAACCTGACCGACCGCTCCAGTGAGAGCGTTCTGGAGGCGTGCGAGGCGGCGGGCATCGGGTTCATGCCTTGGGGACCGATCTCGCAGGGCAAGCACGATGCCCTGGAAGCTGTCTTGGCGGAAGCGGCGAGCACGCGCGGGGCGATCAAGCCGGGGCAGATGATCCTGGCGTGGCTGCTGGCGCATTCGCCGGTGATGCTGCCGATCCCGGGCACGAGCAGCGTCGCGCACCTGGAGGAGAACCTGGCCGCCGCCGAACTGGAGTTGCAGCCCGACGAGGTCAGGGCCATCGGGGAAGCGGCGGGGAAGTAGAGGCGCGCGGCGGTTGTGGGTCAAAGACCGGCCGGGGCGATGATGACCTCCAGCCCTGCTGCCTGTGCGCGCAGCCACCGCGCCAGGGCGCGCAGGCCCCATTCCTCGCTGCGGCGGTGCCCGATGACCACGACGCCGATGCCCGTTTCACGGACGGCGTTTTGTGCGGGCTGCCGCCACTGGCCAGTGGCGTAGAGCCCCGCGCCCGCCGCGTGTGCCGCCCGGACCAGCGCGTCGTTCATCGCGCCAACCACGGCGACGTGCCCGATCAGCACGCCGGGACCCGCCGCGGGCGGCACGACCTGCTCCAAACCACCAAACTCTTCCCGTAGCCGCGCGGCTTCCGCGTCGAACGGGCATTCGTCCGGCAACGCGCACGTCATGCCGAGCGGACGGCCATCCTTGAGCCCGAGTACCGCCGGTTCGCCCCAGCCGCACGCCGCCGCGAGGGTGGGGTTCAAGCCGGTGGTCAGCCGTTCGTCGAAGGCCAGATGGTAGGCGAGCACACCGATGCAGCGCTCTTCCAGGACGCAGCGTTGCTCGTCGGTCAGTTGCCAGGGGCGGTGGAGAAAAAGGAGGTCGACCCCCGCTTGCTCGATCCAGTCGGCCAGTCCCGGCCAGGGCTCCAGCACGAGCCCCACGCGGCGCACGTCGGCGCGGCCGGACGGCAGGAACGCGCCGTGCGGATCGTCCAGGCCCTCGAAGCGTGCGGCGCAGAGCAGGTCATCGAGCAGGCTTTGAACGTGCAGGGGGGACATGGGAAGGCGGAAGGCGGAAGGCGGAAGGCAGAAGGCGGAAGGCGGAAGAATATCGTAGAAAGTAGAAGGCAGCACGGGATCGAGACCAACGAATGTGGCCGCTGTCTGTTTTGCTTGCATCCGGTCACTGGCCGCCTGCATGTTTGGCTCCGCGAGTTTCTGTCTTTCCGCCTTCCGCCTTCTATGGATTCCCCTCAACCTGCTGACGATCCCACTTCCACTCCCGCCCCTTCCGAAACCCTGCGCATCCTGGCCATTGATGTCGGCGGCACGGGCATCAAGGGTGCCGTGCTCGATGCCGACGGCAAGATGCTCACCGAACGCGAACGCATCAAGACGCCCATGCCGTGCTCGACCGACGCGCTCATGGCGGCGATCCTCAAGATGATCGAGCCGCTCAAACCCGTGGAGTTCAACCGAATTTCCATCGGCTTCCCGGGCGTCGTGCGCCGGGGTGTGATCCTTACCGCACCCAAGATCGGCACGAAGGAACTCCACGGCTTCCCGCTGGCGGAGAAACTCGCGGAATCGCTCGGGCACCCGGCGCGGCTCATCAACGACGCCGACATGCAAGGGCTGGCCGCCGTGCACGGCAAAGGGGTCGAACTGGTACTGACGCTCGGCACCGGCATGGGCTCGGCGCTGTTCAGCGACGGGCAACTGGGTCCGCACCTGGAGCTTTCCGTCCACCCCTTCCGCAAGGGCGAAACCTACAACGATCAGTTGGGCGACGCGGCGTTTCAGAAGATCGGCCCCGCGAAGTGGAACCGCCGCGTGCAAAAAGCCATCACGAACCTGCGCGCCCTGACGACGTTCGACCGGCTCTACCTGGGTGGGGGCAATTCCAAGGAGATCACGTTTCCGTTGGAAGCCGACACGGAGATCATCGACAACACGAACGGCATCAAGGGCGGCGCGTGGCTGTGGCGGCAGAACGTGCAACCGGCGTGACGCTTCCGGGCAGCCGCCGCAGGCGGCGTTCGTCTACGAGGTAGGGAAGCTCCTCCGAGTCATCGATAGCTTTTCCGGTCCGGTTTGCTTCACTCCGCGAAAAGATCGTCCACCGGCATCGCCCAACCGGGCACGGCGGGTTCGGCTTCGGCAGTTTGCCCGCGCCGGTACACAGCAGCGGGATGCTCGGCGTCACCGTCCCGGTAAACACGCACCACCTCCTCGGCGAGCAGGTCCACGTCCCACACCACGAGCGTCCCGGCGGCGAAGTAGTCGGCACGCTTGGTGGACATTTCACGCTCGGCGGCCAAGCCATAATCTCCCTCGCTGCGGACTTCCACGGCAAACACCGGAGCCCCCTGCGAAAACCTCATGCCCGTGGCAGAGCCGACGTGGTAACTGGCATCTGGACTGAAAGATTGCCGATGAGGTAAATCAACTAGGAACCCGATTCCATCGGTGTAGGCA
>CAXTVY010000049.1:6999-21780 GCA_964247665.1 uncultured Chthoniobacterales bacterium
GTGTAGGCACGCCCCTGTCGATTGCGACGCGCGTAACCCCGCAGGGCGATGAATATTTCTGCGGCGGCGTGGTTGGGCATCTCGCCCGTCATAGGTAAATAGACGATTTCGCCATTGATGATCTCCGCCTTGCCCTCAACGCGATAAAGCTCCGCCACCAAGTCGCGGGTTGCCGTGAGCGTGCTCATATGGGTGTGAACCGTAACGGATTGCGCCTGACTGTTCAATCCTTCAATAATTGAACAGCTCGCCCAGCTTGTACTCCTGGCCACTGGCACGGTTCAACGCGCGCAGGATTTTCGCGCGCACGTTGTCCGTCAGCCAACGGCCCTTGCAGGCACGCTGCACCATCTTGTGCGTGATCTGCTCCGTGGACGCGGCCACGAGATCATGCGTCTTCAGCTCATGCGCGGCGAGCAACCCGGTGATGGGCTGCTCGCCGAGATCCCGGCCAGTGGCGGGGGGCAGGCTCAATCCTCGTATGCCTCCATCGGCACGCAGGAGCACACGAGGTTGCGGTCGCCATACACGTTGTCGATGCGGCCCACGGCGGGCCAGAACTTGTGCTCGCGCGTCCAGCGCGCCGGGTACGCCGCCAGGGTGCGCGTGTAGGCGTGGCCCCACTCGTCGGCCGTCACCATCGCGGCCGTGTGCGGGGCGTTCTTGAGCACGTTATCCTTCTTGTCCGCCTCGCCGCTTTCCACGGCTTTGATCTCGCCGTGGATGGCGATCATCGCGTCGCAGAACCGGTCCAACTCTTCCTTGGACTCGCTCTCGGTCGGCTCGATCATGACCGTGCCCGTCACCGGCCACGACATCGTCGGCGCGTGGAACCCGTAATCCATCAGGCGCTTGGCCACATCCTCCACCTCCACCCCGGCGCTCTTGAAGCCGCGCAGGTCCAGGATGCATTCGTGCGCGACGAGCCCTTCGTTGCCCCGGTACAACACCGGGTAATACGGCTCCAGTTGCCGCGCGATGTAGTTCGCGTTGAGGATCGCCAGCCGCGTGCCCTCGGGCAGGTTGTCGCGGCCCATCATGGCGATGTAGAGCCAGGAAATCACCAGGATGCTCGCGCTGCCCAGCGGGGCGGCGGACACCGGCCCGCTCTCGGGCAGGTTGAGCGGATTGGCCACCGGATGACCCGGCAGGAACGGCCGCAGATGCTCCACGGCGCAGATGGGCCCCACGCCCGGGCCGCCGCCGCCGTGCGGGATGCAGAACGTCTTGTGCAGGTTGAGATGCACCACGTCCGCGCCGATGTCCCCCGGGCGGCACAGGCCGACCTGCGCGTTCATGTTCGCGCCGTCCATGTACACCTGCCCACCGTGACCGTGGACGACCTCGCAGATTTCCTTGATCGTGCCCTCGAACACGCCGTGCGTGGAAGGGTATGTGATCATCAGCGCGGCCAGTTTGTCCTTGTTCGCTTCGGCCCGCGCGCGCAGGTCGTTCAGGTCGATGTTGCCTTGCGGGTCGCAACGGACCGGCACGACATCGTAGCCCGCCATCACGGCGCTGGCCGGGTTGGTGCCGTGGGCGCTCGTGGGAATCAGGCAGACGTGGCGATGCCCCTGGCCCCGGCCCTCGTGGTAGCCGCGGATGGCCAGCAGTCCGGCGTATTCGCCCTGCGACCCGGCGTTGGGTTGCAGGCTCACGGCGGGCAGGCCCGTGATTTCGCCCAGCCATTTTTCCAACTCGTGCGCCAGGATGCGGTAGCCTTCCGCCTGCGCGCCCGGCGCGAAGGGGTGGACCCGTCCGAATTCAGGCCACGTCACGGGGAACATTTCCGTCGTGGAGTTGAGCTTCATCGTGCAGCTCCCCAGCGGGATCATGCTCGTGGTCAACGATAGATCCTTCGCTTCCAGACGGCGGATGTAGCGCAGCATCTCGGTTTCCGTGTGGAACCTGTGAAAAACGGGGTGCGTCAGGTAGTCGCTCGTGCGCGCGAGCGCTTCGGGGTACTGCATCGCGCCTTCTGCCTCGGTGGAGAACGCGGCGGGCTCGAAGCCCGGGGCCTGCCCGCCGTGGAATACGGTCCAGAGGTCCTGGAGGTCGATCAGGTCCACGGTTTCATCCAGCGAGATGCCAACCGTCCCGGCATCGACGTGCCGCAGGTTGATGCCTTTTTCCTGCGCCAGCGCGTGGATTTCCTCCGCCTTGTGGGCACCCACCTTGACCCGGATCGTGTCGAAGAACGCCTCGGGGCCGACCTCGAAACCCAGCCGCCGCAGCCCGGCGGCGAGCGTGCCGGTGAGCCGGTGCACGCGTCCCGCGATGCCGCGCAGGCCGTGCGGCCCGTGGTACACGGCGTACATGGAAGCGATGACCGCCAGGAGCACCTGCGCCGTGCAGATGTTGCTCGTGGCCTTGTCGCGGCGGATGTGCTGCTCGCGGGTCTGGAGGCTCAGGCGGTACGCGGGCTGCCCCTGCGAATCCTTGCTCACGCCGACCAGCCGGCCCGGCATCAGGCGCTTGTACTCGTCCTTGACCGCGAAGTAGGCCGCGTGCGGCCCGCCGTAGCCCAGCGGCACGCCGAAGCGTTGCGTGGTGCCCACGGCCACGTCCGCGCCGAACTCGCCGGGCGGCTTGAGCAAACACAGCGCGAGCGGGTCGGCCGCGACGATGGCCAGCGCCCCGGCGGCGTGAACCTGCGTGCAGAACGCGGCGTAGTCGAAGATCGTGCCGTCCGTCGCGGGGTACTGGACCAACGCGCCGAAGAACGTGCCGTCAAGGGCGGCCTCGGCGTGGTGGCCCACGACGACCCGGATGCCCAGCGGCCGGGCGCGCGTCTGGACCACGGCAATCGTCTGCGGATGGCACAGGGCCGACACGAAGAACGATTCGCGCTGGCCCGCCGCACCCTTGGCGGCGTAGGCGAGCGCCATGGCCTCGGCGGCGGCGGTGCCCTCGTCGAGCAGCGAGGCGTTGGCGATGTCCATGCCCGTCAGGTCGCAGACCATCGTCTGGAAGTTGATGAGCGCCTCCATGCGACCCTGGGCGATCTCGGCCTGATACGGGGTGTAGGCCGTGTACCAGCCGGGGTTTTCGAGGATGTTGCGCTGGATGACCCCGGGGGTCAGCGTGTCGGCGTAGCCCAGGCCCAGGTAGGAACGGAACACCTGGTTGCGCGCGGCGATGAAGCGCAGTTCGCCCAGCGCCTCGCTCTCACTCAGGCCGAGCGGGATGTTCAGCGGGCGGCCCAGCCGGATGTTGGCCGGGACGGCGGCGTCGATGAGGGCGTCGAGCGAAGGATAGCCGACGAGGTCGAGCATGGCCGCCGTCTCCGCGGGCCCGGAGCCCAGGTGCCGCCGGGCAAAGGTGTCCAGGGGCCGGAGCGGGTCGGTGGCGGCGGCTCCGGCGACCACGGCGGAAGCCGGGTGGGCATAAGTCGGGGCGGGGGAGGGCGGGGCGGCGGGCTGGACGGGTGCGGCGGTCACGGTGTCGAGTTCAGGCGGCATCCACCTAGTTTAACCGATTTTCGGCTCGCCGCCAAGCGGGGGAATGCCCCGGCGGGGCCGACCCTGAATTTCGCATTGCCTTCGGGCCGCGCATCGGAGAAACCTAACCCCCAGCCGTGATTTACCTCTCTTCGTCCACGCTCCAGGCGCTTGATTTATGAGCGCGATTCCGAGCAACGCCGCTGCCCCCGCACCCGACCCGGCACCCACCGGCACGGCGGACGGCCCGCCCGCCCGGCCCTGGCAACCGCTGCCGCCCGGCTTGTCCGCCTTTTGGATCGTCACCACGTTGCTGGCCGTGGCTTTCATCAACTTTGCCCGGCGGCCGGATTTCGTCGTCCACCCGCAGTTCTGGGCTGAGGACAACGCCATTCTGTTTCCCCAGGCGCGGGAGGCGGGCTGGCACAGCCTGTTTATCCCGTACCCCACCTATTACATCCTCGGCCAGCGGCTGGTGGCCTGGATGGCGACGCCGTTCCCGTTGCTGTGGGCTCCGTCGATCTATTGCTATGCGGCTTGGGGCTACTCGGTCCTGGCGGCGTGGTTTTGCCTGCGCGCCCGGCTGGACTACCTCATGGATTACCGTGGCCGGATCGCCCTGGCTCTGGCGCTGGTACTGTCTCCCCAGTGCGGGGAAACGATGATGGTCCTGATCGGTTCGCAGTGGTCGCTGGTCCCCATCCTCTGCCTGCTGATCCTCCAGGCCGGGCCGGTCAAACCGTTGTCGGCGGCCATGGACCTGTTCGGCCTGGTGCTCGCGGGGTTGAGCGGACCTTTCATCGTGCTCTTCTCGCCCTGGTTCCTGCTGCGCTTCCGGCGCGTCACCGGCGGATTCTCGCCATACAATTGCCTCTTCGTGGCCGTTGCCTGGGGCATCGCTGCGTTGCAAATCTATTCCAACCACCAGATTCCCGCCCCGATGCCGCCCTGGTGCCGCGACCCGGCCTCGTGGGTGAAGGCGGTCGGCTTCCGGCTGCCCGGCGGCCTGTTTTTCGGCGCCTGGCTGCCCCATTACCTGGGTCCGCTCTTCTGGGTGCTTTCCCCGGCGTTGCTGGCGCTGCTGGGGTGGGCTTTGTGGCGGGCGGAGAGGAAGCGCCTCTGGCCGCTGCTGGCGTTGCTGGGCTGCGCCGCAGGCATCTACGCGGGCGGCCTCAGCCGGGCCGGGGAAGGGTTGGCGGTCGATCTGGACCCTTTCGGCGTCGGCGGCCGTTACTTCTATCCGGTGTATCTATTGGTGATGTGGATGGGAATTGTCTGCGTCTTTGATGCTAGCGCCCGGTTGCGGCTGGCGGCGTCGGTCGCGCTGGCAATGATCCTGGTCTCGACGGCCAGCATGTTCGTCTTCCAGGCGCAGCCGGACCTCCACTGGTCGAAGTACGCGCGCAAGGCCGACGCCGGTGAGGCGCAGCCACTCGTTCCGGTCCTGCCGGCAGGCTGGTTCATCGAGCTTCCCGCCCGGAGATAGCGGAACACCCGCGCGCAGCGTGGAGGCGCGGGAGCAAGGTCACAGTTTCACGGGAAAACGACCCTCCCCAAACCGGCGTGGATAGCTACGCGAACAATGCGGCCACCGGCACCGGTACGTCCACGGCCGTCACACCCTCGATGATTTCGCTGCGTGCGTAGACGCGCCGGAATTGATAAACGCCATTCACAGGCTGGCGGTAAACCTCCACCTGCTCCTCGGAGCCCAGCACGATCCAGTATTCCACGACGCCCGCCTCGGCGTAGAGCGACGCATTCTCGCGGTCCAGAGCGACGCTGCTGACGGCTACTTTCACGACCAGTTCGGCGGTCGTGGGCGGTCGAGAGCGGAAGTCTGCTCTCGATCCTCGCACTACCGTCGCGTCGGGTTCCGGCACCGAGTCCGCCAGCCGCAACGATGATTCCTGTCGTACGGCGAACCCAACACGCACTCTCCGCCGCAAGTATTCATTGATGGCATCGGTCAAGAACTCGTGCAGAGGCGACCTGGACATTTTGTTGACGACGACACCGCGAATATCAACTCAGCACGTCCAGAAATTTCTCCCCGTTTCACCAGCTTTTCATAATGCGCCACCGTCCAGAGTTGGACGCGCGCGCACATCCGGCAGTTCGAGAATGGCGGACATGATCGGCAGCCCAGCGCAACCCGCGGCAGAAAGGAAGGGTTATCCACGCCTGTGGCAAGCCTGATGGGCCGCACCGCGAAACTTCCTCGGCCTCGCCTCCGGGATGGTATGCCGTGTGCTTCCCATAGCCCCTGGATTGCGTTCCGCCGGCTGGCGACGTTTCCCCAGCTACCCCGAGATGACCGTGATTGACTCCACCGCCACCGAAGCGCCCCTGCCTCCGGGCGTGGCTGGTGCCGCCTTCGCGCGCGTCGTCGCGCTGGCCGCGCGCCTGTTCGACGTGCCCGGAGCCGTCGTGCTCACGCGGGATTACGACGGCTGGCGCATCGCCGCCTCGCACGGTGACGCCACGGGCCAGCTCACCGCCGAACTGCTGCGCCACGCCCGGTTGCTCGACACGCGCGACGAACTCGTGCTCGTCCCCGACCTCGACGACGACCCCCGCTTTCCGCCCGCCGTGCCGCTCGCCAATGCCAGCCCGGCGGCCGACGCGTGGCGGCTGCGCTTCCTCGCGGCGGCCAGCTACAAGGATGCGCCCCGCGCGACCCGGCCCGCGGGCTGCCTCTGCCTGCTCGACGCCCGGCCCCGCCAGTTGCGCACCGAGGATCGCCGCCTGTTGGGCGAACTCGCCGCCATCCTCGGCGACGAGGCCGGTCTGCTCCTGCCCACGGGCTTCCTGCCGCCGCTCCCGCCCCTGGCGGCCGAGCTGGCCGCGCCGCTGCCCTCGCCCTCGCCGCAGGTCACCCGGCGCACCGCCGACCTCACCGCCGCCGTCGCCGCCGTCAACCCGCGCGGCGACGCCCGGCGCACCGCCGACCCGGCCGCCCCGCACGCGGCCGAACTCGAAGCCCGCGTGCGCGAGCTGACCCGGCTCAACGACGCGCTGCGCGCCGAGATCAACGGGCGCGGCAGCGACGACGAACTCTCCCGCGTGCGGCTCGAACAACTCATCGAGGAAAGCGGCGACCTCATCGGCCTCGCCACGCTCGACGGCAAAACCTACTACCTCAACGCCGCCGGCCAGCGCGTCGTCGGCCTGGACGGCCCCGATGACATCAAGCGCACGCGGGTCATCGACTACCTCATGCGCGAGGACAAGTCGTTCTTCCTGGGTACGGTCGTGCCCACGCTCATGCGCACGGGCCACTGGGAGGGCGACTTCCGCTTCCGCCACTTCAAGACCGGCCAGGCCATCCCCGTCTCCTGGAACCTTTTCCTCATCCGCGACCCCGCCACCGGCGAGCCCGCGGGCATGGCCACCGTCGCGCGCGACATCACCGAGCGCCAACGGGCCGAGAACGCGCTGCGCGAGAGCGAGCGGCGCTTCCGCCACCTCGTCGAACAGGCGGCCGAGGCCATCTTCGTCTACGACCTGACCGGGCGGCTCATCGACGTGAACGAGGAGTCCTGCCGGATGCTCGGCTATCCGCGCGCGGAACTGCTCATGCTCACAGCCGAGGACATCGACCCCGAGCCCGACGCCGAAAAACGGCGCGAACGGTGGAAGAGCATGGTGCCCGGGGTGGCCATCACGCTCGACGGCACGCTGCGGCGGCGCGACCAGTCCCTGCTGCCCATCGAGGCACGCGTGGCCGCCTTCCGTTCCGAGGGCCAGAAGCTCGTGCTCGCGCTGGTGCGCGACATCACCGAGCGCCGCCAATCGGAAAAGGAACTGCGCGAGGCGCACGAGCAACTCGAAGCCCGCGTGCGCGAGCGCACCGGCGAACTGGCCCAGGCCAACGAGGGGCTGCAACAGGCCCTGCGCGAGAACAGCCTGCTCGCCACTGCCATCGAGAGCAGCCAGATCGGGGTGCTCATCAGCGACCCGGGCGTGCCGGACATTCCCACGATCTTCGCCAACCCGGCCTTCACGCGCATCACAGGCTACGAGCGCAGCGAGGCCGTCGGCCGCAACTGCCGCTTCCTCCAGGGGCCGGACACCGACCCCAGGGAGATCGAGGAAATCCGCCAGGCCGTGCTCGCCCGGCGGCCCTACAAGGGTACCCTGCGCAACTACCGCAAGGACGGCACGCCGTTCTGGAACGAGTTGACCATCAACCCCGTGTTCGACGAGGCCGGGCGGCTGATCAATTTCGTCGGCCTCCAGTCCGACGTGACCGCGCAGGCGGAAGTGCTCGACGCGCTCAAGCGCAGCGAGCTGCGTTTCGCGCGCATGACGGCCAACGTGCCCGGCATGGTCTTCCAACTCCTCTTGCACGAGGACGGCACGGCAGAGTTCCCCTACGTCAGCGAGGGCTGCCGGGAGTTGTTCGGCCAGGAGCCCGCGGCCATGCGGCCCGACGCCTGCACGCTGCTCGACACGATCCACGAGGAAGACATCGGCGAGTTCCTCGCCACGCTCCATCAATCCAAGGAGGACGGCGCGGCCTGGGCCTGGGAGGGCCGCTACCACGCCGCCGGGGGCGAGCTGCGCTACCTGCAGGGGGCCGCCCGGCCCGAGCGCCGCACGGACGGTGACACGCTCTGGGACGGCCTGTTCCTGGACATCAGCACGCGCAAGCGCGCCGAGCAGGAAATCGCCGCGCGCGCCCGGCAATCCGCCGCTGTGGCCGAGCTGGGCCAGCGCGCCCTGGCCAGCTCCGATTACTTGGAACTGACCCGCGCCGCGACGGAACTCGTCACGCGCACGCTCGACATCGAGCTTTGCGTCGTCAACGAACTGGTGCCCGGCGGGACCCAACTCGTCACGCGCGCCAGCGCCGGGTTCCATCGTGACCTCGCCGGCACGATCTGTCCGATTGGCACGGAGTCCATCGCCGGCTACACGATCCAGCAGGACGCCCCGTTCGTCATCGCGGAGCTGGCGAAGGAAACCTGCTGCCGGATCGTCCCGCTGTGGAAGGAAAACGGCGCGGTCAGCAGCCTGAGCGTGGTCATCCGGGGCCGCGAACACGCTCTGGGCAACGTGAACATCGCCGCGAAGCACGCCCGCGCGTTTTCCTCCGAGGACGTGAACTTCCTGCAAGCGGTCGCCAACGTGCTGGCGACCGCCGTGGACCGCTCCCGCGACGAACAGGCGCTACGCAAGAGCGAGGCGCGCAACGCCGCCATCCTGGAAACCGCGCTCGACGGCATCATCACCGTGGACCACGAGGGGCGCATCGTGGAGTTCAACCCGGCGGCGGAAAAGACCTTCGGCTTCACGCGCGCGGAGGTGCTGGAGATGCCCTTCCACGCGCTGGTGCCCGAGGCGGCCGACATCAGCGCGCCCAAGCTGCGCGAGCGCGCGGAACTCTCCGCCCGGCACGCCAACGGCTCGCGGCCCACGGTGGAGCTGGCCGTCACGCGCATCCCCGTCGAGGGCCTGCCTCTCTTCACCGCCCACCTGCGCGACATCGGCGCGCGCAAGCGCACGGAGGCCGCGCTGCACCAGGCCAAGGAGGAGGCCGAACGCGCCAACGCGGCCAAGAGCGAGTTTCTCTCGCGTATGAGCCACGAATTGCGCACCCCGCTCAACGCCATCCTCGGCTTCGGGCAACTCTTGCAGATGCAGCAACTCCCGGCCGCGCAAAACGACCGCGTCGGCCACATCGTCACGGCAGGCCGCCATCTGCTGAGCCTCATCAACGAGGTGCTCGACATCGCGCGCATCGAGGCGGGCCGCGTGGAGCTTTCGCTGGAACCCGTGCGGCTGGCGGAGGCCGTGGGCGAGGCGCTCGACCTCATCCGCCCGCTGGCCGCGCAGGCAGGTGTCAGGCTGCACCCGCTTTCCGAGGACCATCCGCTGCACGGCGAGCACATCATGGCCGACCGCCAGCGCTTCAAGCAGATCCTGCTCAACCTGCTCTCCAACGCCGTGAAGTACAACCGCGAGGGCGGCGACGTGCGCCTCCGGTGCGCGGCGCAGGAGGGCGGCCGGCTGCGGGTCTGCGTGGAAGACACGGGCCAGGGCATCCCGCCGGAGAACCTGTCGCGCCTGTTCGTGGCGTTCGACCGGCTGGGCGCGGAGAATTCAACCGTGCAGGGCACGGGCCTGGGCCTCGCGCTGACCAAGCGGCTGATCGAGGCCATGGGCGGCGCGGTCGGGGTGGAGAGTACGTCCGGCCGGGGCACGACGTTCTGGATTGAGCTGCCGCGCACCGACAGCCTGCTGGAAGTCCATTCCCGCCAAAGGCGCGAGAAGAACGGCGCGCCCAAAGCCATGGAGAAGCTCTCGGCCGTGCACACCGTCCTCTACATCGAGGATAATCTTTCCAACCTCGCGCTGATTGACCACCTGCTAGCCGACCACCCGGAGGTCCGCCTCGTCACCGCCATGCGCGGCTGGCAGGGCGTGGAACTCGCGCGCCAGCACCGGCCCGAGCTGATCCTGCTCGATCTCCACCTGCCCGACATTCCGGGCTGGGAGGTGCTCGCCGAACTGCAGAAGGATGAACGCACCAGCGGCATCCCCGTCGTCGCCGTCAGTGCCGACGCCACCCCGCGCCAGATCGAACGGCTGATGAAAGCCGGGGCGCGCGCCTACCTCACCAAGCCCCTCGAAGTGGACCGCTTCCAGAAGATGCTCCGGCAGGTGCTCGAACCCGAACTCGTTGTATGAACCAGGAATCCTTGCTCGGAATGCGCCTCTTGCTCGTGGACGACGAGCCCGTCAACATCGCCCTGCTCGACGACATGCTCAATTTCGCCGGGTACTCGCAGATGATTGCCACGACCGATCCGCGCAAGGTCGTGGCGCTGTGCGAAGCGCAGCAGCCCGACCTGATCCTGCTCGACCTGAACATGCCCCACCTCGACGGCTTCGCCGTCATGCGTCAGCTCGCTGCCCTGTACCCACCGGAGGCGTGCGTGCCCATCCTCGTGCTGACGGCGGACATCACCGTGGAAACCAAGCGCCGCGCGCTGGCGGCCGGGGCGACGGATTTCCTCACCAAGCCGTTCGACCCCGTGGAGGTGCTCCTGCGCATCAGCAACCTGCTCAAGACCCGCCACCAACACCTCCAGCTCTGCGACCAGAAGGGGTTGCTCGAAGTGCTGGTGCGTGAGCGCACGGGCGAGTTGCAGCGGACGCTCACCCAGTTGCAGGCCGCGCAGGGCCAGATGGTCCAGCACGAGCGTCTAAGCGCGCTCGGCTCCATGACGGCGGGCATCGCGCACGACTTCAACAACGTGCTCTCGCTGATCCTCGGTTACAGCGAGATGCTGCGCCGCAGTCTGCACCGGCCCGGCAGCGCGCAGGCGGCCGATTCGCTGCTGAGCACGGTGATCAACGCCGCGCAGGATGCCGCGAAGATGTTCGGGCGGCTGCGGGAGTTCTACCGGCCCGCCGACAAGGGCCAGCCGCGCAGGCTGACCGACCTCAACGGGCTGGTCGAGCAGGCGGTGGCGCTGACCCGGCCGCGCTGGCACGGGCAGGCGTTGGGCCAGGGGGTCACCATCGACGTGCAGACGGTGCTCGGCGAGGGGCTGCCCCCACTGCTGGCCGACGCGGCGGAGTTGCGCGAGATGCTCACCAACCTGGTCTTCAACGCCGTGGACGCCATGCCCCGGGGCGGCACGATCACCCTGCGCACCCGCTTCGAGCCGTCGCCAGCTAGCCCGGACGGCACGGAACCCGAGGGCGCGGTGGTGCTGGAGGTGGCCGACACGGGGGTGGGCATGGACGAGGAAACGCGCCGCCGCTGCCTGGAGCCGTTCTTCACCACCAAGGGCAAGCACGGCTCGGGCCTGGGGCTGGCGATGGTGTACGGCACGATGCAGCGCCACGGCGGCGGCATCGACCTGCAAAGCACGCCGGGGGTGGGGACAACGTTCGTGTTTTCCTTCCCGCTCGGCGTGGAACCCGAACCGGTCGCGTCGGCGGAAGCGGGCGGCACGCAGCGGCCGTTGCGCGTGCTGGCCGTGGACGACCAGGAGGTGCTCTGCGAGATCCTCGTCGAGCACCTGGCGGAGGATTGGCACACGGTCGAAACCGCGCGGGATGGCCGTGAGGCGCTGGAGAAATTCCGCGCCCGGGCGGCGGCGGGCGAGCCGTTCGAGCTTGTCATCACCGACAAGGCGATGCCGTACATGAACGGCGAGCAACTGGCCGCGGAAGTCCAGGCGCTGGTGCCCGGGACCCGGGTGATCCTCCTGACGGGCTACGGCGCACCCACGGACGGGACACTCTCGCAGCACATTGATCTCGTGGTGGACAAGCCGGTGTCCCGCGAGGCGTTGCGGCAAGCCGTGGCCCGGGTAAGCGCCGGGCGTGGAGCCGCGCCGGTGGCAACGAACGGTTACGTTGGGGCGACGGTCGGCGTCAACGGGGAACGGGCCGCCGTCCTGACGGCTTCGTAAACCCGGTCGCTCATTTTTCCCCTGCACTTGGCGGCAGTCCTGGACGCGTGCCCATCTTCCTGCCTCCCTTGGGGAAAAGATGCGTGGCGATCACCTGCAAGACCCAAATGGTTTGAAAGAAGATGACCGTGATAAGCAGACCGATGAGCCAATCGGCCAAACGATAGATGCCACGGCCCTGCTTATCGAGCACGCTAAGGACCGCGTGAATTTCAGCACAAAGCAATCCGTACATGCCGATAAAAACAAGATAGCGCAGTACGAGAATCTGCCATGACTCGCGTGCGAACGCATCAAGCGCCGCCTGCTGCGTTGGCGGGATGCCTAACTTCGCCTCCCCCGTGCCGAAACCCCGGATCTCGGCGAGCTTGTCCTCGGTCTCCCGGCTTGCTGCGTCAAGTGGCGTGACTGGCTTCTCGTTATGGTTAACCTCGGGCGAGGATTCATCCATGAATCTTTGGAGCCAGGTCAGTGGAGTCCAAGGTTCTGCGCCCGGTACCCGGCAGCCTCTACGGAAGCGCCGAAGAAAGTTGCCACGGCTGTCTCGTTGCCGCGGAATCTGCTCCAGGCGTCACGGAAATATTCTTCGGGCATGAGAAGTTCAGCCGCAAATTTATTCGCCTCGATCTCCTTGCGGTCCTTCGGCTTTTCGAAGTTCGACCGGTAATCCACGACATCTACCTGCGGGTGCAAGACCGCGTGGCCGATTTCGTGCGCGATGGTGAACCTTTTGCGCAACGCAGGTTCACTCTTGTTGACCCAGATCGTTCGCTGCTCGTAGTCCACCGCTCCAGACACGGCAGCAACGTTCCCACCGCCGTCGAAGTCCATGCAGATGTAGCCCAGGCTTTCCGCGACGCGATTGAGAGGCACGGGAATTTGTCCCCAGACCCCAGCGTGAAACAGGGTTTGTTCAGCGCGGTCCTTGATGATGACAGGAGCGTGCGCAGACGCGCCGATGGGATGATCTACAAGCATGGCGGACAGAAAATGCAACCACCAAGGATTAGTGGAGGACAAAGCTAGATTGTTATACGTAGCGGATCGCATGCCTGCGTGCAACGCTTTCCGGCCTGGGATACTGGCCTGGAGAAACAACTCTTATCGTCACCAGCGACCACCGCCAGCTAACGCGGCTCGCCGGGCGCTTCAAGCCGCCTCGTCGAGCAATTCCTGGCGCGGCAGCCGCGCGGTGATGCTCTCGGGCTCCAGGTAGATCAGGCTGCCCGTGTGCCGGGCGTCGCGCGCCAGCCAGCAGCCGCCACCCGCCGGTTCCACCAGGCGAGCCGGGATCAACTGACCCTCGGCACGATACAGGACCACGTCGCCGCCCTGCATGAGAGGGGAGCGAACGGAGACAGGCTTTGCGGCGGGTACGAATGGCAGCAGCTTTGTGGTCATGTAGTAAATGTAGTAGACCGGGCAAATGTAGCAAATGAAATATTTTCATGGTGCGGGCGACAAACGTGGGTACACTGGCGGACATGAAGGATGAAAGTAGCCTGTACGATCCGTTCTCGTTCCGTCCTCCCCAGGAACTCGCGGCGGGTTTTGGCGCGTTGTGCGACCAGCTCGGCTACCGCAAGGCGCAGACCCTCGCGGCCTGCCTGCAAGCCGTGCTGGAAATGGTGGATGCCGCCGAGCCTCAGGTGCCCCGTCTCGTCACGATGATCCGCACCCTGCGCGAGCAGTGCGCCACCTTGCAGGATGCCCCGCGCTCTTTCGAGTTGGCCGCGGTCGCTGCGCCGGGACCGGTCGCCGTGTCCGACGGCGCGGACATCATCCCTTTCCGCGCCCCGCAGGCCCCGCCGGACCATGTGCTGGTGCCGCTCTACGGCTCGATTGCCGCCGGTTTCCCGGGCGCGGGCAGCCTGCCCACCCAGCCGCTCGAATACCTGACGCTCCCGGCGGCGGGCGGGCGCGAGGGACAGTTCGCGCTACGCGTGGCGGGGGATTCGATGAACCGTTGCGAGGAGGGCATCCAGGACGGTGACATCGTGCTGTTGGCAGACCCGGACAAGCGCCGCCCGGAGAGCGGGGACATCGTGGCCGCGCTGGTGGACGGTGAAACGTGCCTGAAGCGGTTCTGCCAGCGCAAAGGCAAGGGCACGTATCTCCAGAGCGAGAGCGACAACCCGGCGTTCGGCAAGATTTACCCTGCGCGCGAACTGGTGATCCAGGGTGTGTTCGTGGGCAAGGTGTGAGCCCGGCCAGCCGCTTTCCTATCAGTCCGCAACGCCTGCGATGGCGTTCAGTGCCGCCACCGTTTCAGGCGGCAAGGTCAACTTCGCGGCCTGGAGGTTCTCGCGCAGGTGCGCCACGGACGAGGTGCCCGGAATGAGCAGGATGTTGGGCGAGCGTTGCAGCAGCCACGCCAGCGCGACCTGCATCGGGGTGGCCTGTAACGCCGCCGCCGCCGAGTCGAGCACCGACGACTGGAGCGGACTGAACCCGCCCAGCGGGAAAAACGGCATGTAGGCGATGCCCATTGCCGCGAGGTCGGCCACGAAGCCGTCATCCACCCGGTGCGCCACGTTGTACAGGTTTTGCACGCAGACGATCTCCGTGATCGCCCGGCCCTCGGCCAATTGCGCGGGGCTGACGTTGCTCAAGCCCAGGTGGCGGATGAGACCTTGTTCCTTGAGTTCGGCCAGCACCTGCAGCGGCGCGGCGATGGAACCCGCCGTCGGCCCCATGACGCCGCCGACGCGCAGGTTGACAACCTCCAGCCGGTCCACTGCCAGATTCCGGAGATTGTCATGCACGGAGTCGATCAACGATTGGCGCGAAGTGTCGTGAATCCACGACTTATCCTCCCCGCGGCGCGCGCCGACCTTGGTGACGATCACCAGATCCCCCGGGAGGGGATCCAGGCCCCCCCGGATAAGGAGGTTGGGGCCGTCGGG
>CAXTVY010000050.1:0-7465 GCA_964247665.1 uncultured Chthoniobacterales bacterium
CCACCCGCCTTTCCTCACATTGCGGCGGTCCCTAAAAAGAAGGCGGGCACCCCTCCCGCGCTCCAGCCCAGTTCGCCCACGCGGCTGGCCGTGCCGCCGAACTCGCTGCGGCCCGTCTCCAACCCGGCGGCGTACAACCGTGCGTAAACGCCCGCGCCGTTGACCACGAGATCCTGCCCCGCGCCGCCCAGCGTCCGGCCCCGGCCCGCGCCCGCGCCCTGGATTTGCAGCGCCGCCAATACGTCGGCATCCGCCACGCCGAGCGGACGCGCCCGCGCCGTCACCAGCAGGTCCGCCAGCCGCAGGCCGATGATGCCCGCGCTGTCGATGCGCCGGGTCGTGTACGTGGGCTGGAAGGCCACCGTCACGCCCGCCTCCGTTTCCAGGTTCGTCCAGGGCGCGCTGCTACCCCAGGAAAGGGTGTACGGCTGCGTGACGATGGCCGTGGGGTCGTACCCGTCGCTGCCCGTGGGATACGTGGAATCCGCGATGGACAGGCGGCGGTTGGCGGCGGTGGGCGCGCTGTTGTTCGCGCCGATGGCGGAAAACGTGGCTGGCCCACACAGCGTTCGGCCGGCGGAAAAGACGAGTTCCGGCGGCAGGGTCAATGCGCCGGCGGCGTAGGTATACGTCTTGCCGTCGGTCGAGTCGATGACGAGCGGACTGTCGGCGTCGCCGAACACGTCCTGCCCGATGGCGAGCCCGGCGAACGCCTGGACAAGCGCGCACACCGGGGCCCACGCGCCGTTGGGCGTGAACGTCAATTCGACGCGCACCTGGTCTTCGCGCCGCTGGCTGGGCCGGCCGCTGGTGCGAACGTCGAAGGTCCGCACGACGGTACTAACCCGGATATCGTCCTGCGAGAACAGGACATGACTCTGGAACGTGATCCGGGCAGGCCCGGCGATGATGGAGGAGCGAGGGAGGGGCATGGGAAAAGGCGGAAGGTGGAAGGCAGAAGGACGGAGCAACGGGACGGACTGGAAGGTTTTGGGCGAGGACAAAGGTCACGGGCAGAGCACTGGAAAGGAGCATCCGGCTTCTGGCCTTCATCCTTCTGCCTTCTGCCTTCACCCGCCCCGCGTCGGCGCAGCCGTCGGCCCGGCTTGCAGGGTGAACACGGTTTCGTAGATGAGCAGCCGCGGGTCGTCCACGAGCCGGACTTCCTCCAGCAACAGCGTGCAGCCCAGGCTGGCGGGCGTGTAGCCGTGCAGGAACCAGGCCGCTGCTTCCGCCACGAGGCTCGCGGGCTGACCCGTGCCAGTGTTTGCCCGGTTGAGCAACACGTTCTCCTGCGTGCGGGCGACCATGCGAATCTCGTCGAAGTACGGCCGCGGCCGGTTGCGGTTGGTCATGCGCGCGGTTGGCGTGAGCACCACGCACACGATGCCCAATTGACCCAGACTCTGGCGCACGCGGTTCTGGAGGTCGCCGCGCTGTTCGGTCAACACGAGGATGGGCCGGGCCGCATCCGCCGCGTCGGCGTCCGAGAAGAACGCCTGCGCCGCCAGCCGCGCGGCGGCTTCCTGCTGGAGATCGGTGAGGAGAGCCATTGCTTGTGGAAAGGGTGTGAGTGTTAAAAGAGGAAAATGCCCCAGGCCCCAGGCCCAATGACCAAACCGGTAGGGCGGGACCATTCCGCACCTCCGCTAGCCGCTCTCGTCTTCTGGTTTGTCATTGGTCATTGGACCTTGGGCATCAGAGCCGACGCAATTCCTCTCGGCCGTTGCCCCGGTTGCCGTCGGTAATGGTGTCGATGTCCGCGCCGACCTGCATCTCGGCCGACCCGGCGGGCACGTCCGCTGATTCGAAGCGTTCGCGCTGGCTGGCCACGCGGGCGAGCCGGGCCGCGTCCGCCTGGCGCGTCGCGCGCTGGTCGGCGTTCAACTCGATCTGCACGCGCTCCAGCAGTGCGAACGCCGCCGTCCGCGCCGCCAGCGAGCGCAGGCTGCGCGGCACCGTGGCCGGGTCGGCGTCGAGTACGTTGCCCGTGGAGATCGCGCCGCGCACGGCGGCCACCGCGTCGGCGATGGCTTCGGCGGCGGGATCGTTCGCGCCCGGGGCGAGGGCGCGCGCCGCGTCGATGGCGTCACCGAGCGCCACGGCCTTGAGGTCGTCGATGGTGAGGGAAATCCAGTTCATGGGAAAGGGTGTGTCGGGGGGGAAGTGACGGGGGGGGGGGGGGGGGGGGGGGGGGGGGGAGGGGGGGGGGGGGGGGGGGGGGGCGGGGGGGGGGGGGGGGGGGGGGGGGGGGCGATGCACCTGCGGTGCATTGCGGGTTGCGAAACCGCAATCCATTTAGATGAAACGGATTCGCGCGGGTCCATCCCGCAACCCGCACCGCGGCGAAGCCGCTCCGCAACCCGCAACGGCGCACTGCGCCCCCGCAACGGCGGCCCGGGCCGCCTTCAGCTCACCGTCACGACTTCCAGCCCGACGGTGCTCGTGATGGCCACGGTCTCGTAGCACTCCACCGCGATGCGCCAGCGCTTGTCGCCCACCTGGCGCAGGTACACGGCGTAACGCTGACCCGTCTTGGTCGGGGCCGTGAACGTCTTCAGGTTGCTGAAGTCGTTGCGCCCCAGGTTGTCGGCCGCGCAGAACAACAGCACCTGGCTGCCCACGATGCTGCTCGTGCTGGCCGAGCCCGTGGCGTACTTCGCGCGCACCACCTGCACCTCTTCCACCGCGAACTCGCCCGCCAACTCGTCGAGCGACATCTTCGCCGACGCGTAACCCCCCGGCGTATTCTGCGCCCGCAGCGCGCGTGTGCGCCGCGTCCAGGCCCCCGGGCCGTACACGATCCGCGACGCCCGCAGCGTCTGCGACTCCAACTCGTCGATCAGGTCCATGTCCGGGTCGGACGGCGTCGCGCTCCACGTCTTGCTGACGTTGACGGCCCCGGCCACGAACAGCGCGACCGTGCGCCGCAGCCGCGAGCGGTCCAGCACCCCGCGCAGAAACGCCACCTTGCGCTCCTGCCAGTCGGCATCGAGGCGCTCCTCGTCCTCGTCCACCTCCAGCGCGATGCCGCGGTTGGCGATGCGCTGGGTCACGAGCTGGTGCGGCGGGTTGCGCAGCGTGGGGAAGTCCGCGCCGATGGCCCGCAGGTCGTCGGCCGGGTTGTCCAGGGCGAGCAGGCTGTCCGTGTAGTTGTACAGCGCGTACTCCACGAACAGGTTCGTGTTGCTGCTCACGTCCGGCGCGATGAAGCGGCGGATGTCGTCGAGCGAGGTCTGGCCCGGGTCCTGGTAGCGCACGGCGTAGTTGGAGAGGAACTCCACCGGCGCGTTGCCCGCGAACTGCGAGGCGTTGAAGGCCACGACGCGGCCGTGCGCAAAAGCGTCGTCGGGCGGGTGGATGGCGAAGGACTCGCGGGCGGGCACGCCCATGGACGCGAGGATGTTGGTTGCCAGCGCGGCGTGGCTGGGCGTGGCGGGAGCTTGGGTGGTGGTGGTCATGTGAGTCAGGAGATTGGTAGCTGAACGTTCGATGTTAGAAGAATGCCGGATCAGGACACGGTCACCACGCGCGGCAGCGTGTGGATGATCGACACGGGATCGCCCGCCGCCGCGACCGCGAAGCGCGACCGTCCGAAAACAGCATACGTGCCCGCCGCCGTCGGCAGCGCCCGGACGTACCCCGGCGTGGCGAGGTCCGCCACGAGTTCGGCGTTGACGGGGATCGCCCCCGCCGCCACGCCCGGCAGCGTCTCCGGGTACAGCCCGAAGATGGCCACGGCCTTGCGGATGTTGCCGGGCTCGCCCGGGTCCACCTGGTCGTTGAGCAGCACGCCGCGCGGGATGTCGCTGGCGGCGGCGGGCAGGGTGAAGTGCCGGTCGTCCGAGCCCGTCACGACGACGGCGTTGCGGAACCCGACGACGGCGTTGGCGTCGGCTTCGAGGCTCTCGGTGCCGCGCGACGACTCAAAGGGCGTCAGCACGGCGTCGTTGATGGCGAGGGCACGGCCGTGCAGACGGTCGCCCAGCGAGGCGACGGCGGTGGCGAGCAGGAAGGAAAGGCGAGGTTTCATCGTGGGAAGTCGGAAGTCGAAAGAGGATGCAGGATGCAGGATGGGGATTACTGAAGCTTGGTGGTTTCTTCGGTGGCGGTGGCCGGGACGATCTCGGTGGCGGGGGCAGCCGGTTCGGCGATAGACGCAGCGGGCCGGACGCGGCGGTCGCGCTCGATCTGGTTGCGCACGGCGTCGAGCGCCAGTTTTTCGGCGATCATGGCGTGCGTACCGGCCTGGATCATGGCTTCCTGGCGCGCGATGAACGCCTCCGGGTCGCTGCCCGTGGGCAACTGCGCGAAGGCGGGCGTGGCGGCCGTGGGCCGGGTGGAATAAGGGCGATGGTGGGTGCTCATGTTAGTTGGGGATGTTAGTTCTGCGTGTTTCTGAGTTGGTCACTGGGCCTTGGTCATTGGTCATTTCGCCGCCGTCAGGCGGCGGCGGCATTCATGGCGCGCAACAGGGCGGCGTCTTCGCCGGTGGCGCGCATCTCGGCGATGGCGGCGTCGAACCGCAATCCCCGCCCACCGGCGGCCACGGGACGCATCAGCGCATCCATGCGCGCGTTGAACGCCGCCGCCCGGCCCTGCGCCGTGGACAGGTCCGCGCCCACGCCCGTCGGCCGCAGTTGCAGCCCCCGGGTGTTGAGCGCCAGCCGCCGCTCGGCCAGTGCGCGCACGGCCGCGTCGAAATCCTGCTCGAATTGCGCTGCGAACCCCGGCCGCTCCGCTGCGCTGAGCCGCCCCGCGTGGATCGCCGCGTCGAGTTGCGCGTTCACCGCCGCCGCGCGGAACCGCGCCGCGTCGGCCGCGAGCTGGCCGCCCTGCGCGGTGGCGTTCGTGGCGGCGGCCCGCGCGCCGTCCACAGCGCGCTGGATGTCCTCGTCGGCGGCGTCGGGGGCGAGCCCGAGGTGGGTCAGGAGAGTGTGTTTGTAGTCCATGTGAGCGGGGGTGAGATTTTCGGGGTCGATGTTAGAAGGCAGAGTCTGCGGCGGCTCGGCGTCCGCGTTGGTCCACGCGGGCACGTCCTGGATGCGCGGCGTGTTCGTCATGCCGACGCTGCGCAGCTCGTCCGGCGCGATGACCCCGCTGCTCCGCGCCGCGTGCTGGCTGTAGAGCCAGGCGGGCGAAGGGTACACGAAGTAACCCTCCGCGCGGTTCTTCTCGCCGAGGTCGTTCCAGGCGGCACGCACGTAGAACCCGTCCGCGCGCGCCTCCACGGCCACCACGCCGCCCAGCCGCCGCTCGTCCGGCCAGCGCACGGCATCGGCGTCCGGGTGCCCCGCGTAGATCGGCAGGCCGCGGAAAGCGTTGCCCTTGCGCGCCGCCAGCGAGTTGAACGCCGCCGCCATGCGCTCACCCTGCGGGCGGGTGAACACCTGCCGGAGCTGCCGCCACCCGGCGCCGGGTTTGTCCTCGTGCCAGTAGACCGTTTCGCCGTAGGGCGCGAGCAGCAGCCAGGGGTCGTTGGCCGCCGCCGCGGTGGCCGGCAGCGCGTTGGCCGCGAGCCCGAGCGCGAGGCCCTGGCCCGCGGGCAGTTCGGCGTGGTTGGTGGCGAGGAATTGAAGGGAAGTTAGGTGCATGATGTGAGTGGGAAAAAAGAGGAAGCGAAAAATGGAGGGTTAGTTTTGCGTCGTGGCGACTTCCACGGGCGGCGGTTCGGGCACGGGCATCAGCGGTTTGCCCGGGGCCTGGAACACGGCCTCGCCCGCCTGCGCCAGCGGCACGCCCAGCCGCGCGGCCACCGCCGCCACGGGCACCCGGGCCCCCTGCGCCACGAGCGCCTGCACCAGGCTGCCCAGCAGCGCGCGGTCCTCGTGCACCGGCGCGTCGATCACCAGCCGCGCCCGCACGGGCTCCGCGTCGCCGAAGTACCAGCGCAGCACCACGGCATCCAACCCGGCGTTGAGCGTCTCGGCGACCCGCGCGCAGTCCGCCCGCTCCCGCCGCGCCTGTTCCTCGGCCTGCAGGCTCGCCCCGGCCGCATCGCCCCCGCGGGAAAGGGTGCTCAGGTCCGCGCCCAGGAACAGCGCGGCCAACCCGCGCTTGCATTCGTCGATCACGCCCGTCATGGGTAGGTTGCCGCCGCCCGTGCCGCCCTGCGGCCAGACGACCTCGATCCGGTTCTCGACCGCGCCGTACTGCACCCCGCGATAGTTCCCCGCGAGGCTGCGCGCCAGGTTCGCCGCCGCCTTGCCCTCGGGCGAATCCTTGCCCGCCGTCGTGTGGACCACCAGCCCCGGCGTGCCGAACTTCTCGGAAAAATTGATCAGGTCGTGCTGCGCCAGCCGCTTGTAGTAATGCAGGATGCTCGCTGCGCGCATCAGCCCCGGCCCGCTGGAAATCAGCCACGCGTCCGGCGCGAGCGCCTCGCCGTTGAACGCCAGGGTCGTGCCCAGGAATCGCAGCTCGCCCGTGCGCGCCTCGAAGAATTCCAGCGGCACGTACTCGCACGTCACGCCCAGCGCGGGCACCGTCCGCCCTGAAGGCAGCGCCACCGTCCGCGCCGGGTCCGGCTGCCAGATGAGATGATGCGCCGCGTACCCGAAGGACACCGCCTCCATCATCTGCGACACCAGCAGGCTCACCCCGCCCTGGGTGTGCCGCTGCGTGGCGTGCGCCGCGCGCAACCGCTGGTAGAAGGCCGTCAGCGCGGCGGCCTGGTCGTGCGCCGCGGGCGATTCGTCGAGGGGGACGACGTGCCACGGCCGCATGGCCACGGCTTCCTCGCGCTTGGCCTTGACGGTCGCCACCGTTTCGTCGCGCCGGGCGATCTCCTCCCACAGCCGCGCCGCCGGCATCAGCAACCCCGCCGTGAAACCGTCCAGCGCCTGGGCGAGCGACAACGCCGTCAGGGTCGTCAACGGATTGAACCGCCGGTACGCCAGCGCCTCCAGTTCGGCGTTGGTGAAAAGGCTCTGTGGCAACGCGGGCACGTCCGGCGTGGACGGAAACGGGTTGGTGGGAAGTTCGATGGAATCGTGCATGGGAAAAGGAAGGATCAAATTGGCCGCGAAAGGCGCAAAAAACGCAAAAGGGGAGAAGAAGAGGAAAGCTAGGAGGTTTTTGGCAACGCTGTTCGCTGGTGTTTCCGGCCCCCATTTCTGGTTTCCGGTTCTGCGCTTTCTGTGGCTAAAATTCCGGTCGATTCGACAGGGCGAACTCGCGTTCGTCCGGCGGGTCCGCCAGCCCCGCCGGACCCAGCAGATCGTCCAGTGGGTCGAACGCCAGCGGCGGCGGCATCCGGTCGGACCGGCGTCCGGCGCGCACGGCCAGCGCGAGACTCCAGAAACGGTCCGCGTGCCCGTCGCCGTCCCGGCTCGCCGCAATCGAAACCCGCCCCCCGGGACTCGTGATCTTTTCGGGCCGCCGCAGGTCGTCGCGCAGCCGTGCGTCCGCCGGGATCTCGATTCGCCGCGCCTCGAAAATCTCCACCAGGTCCGTGGCCATGATC
>CAXTVY010000050.1:7475-21514 GCA_964247665.1 uncultured Chthoniobacterales bacterium
GCCATGATCTCCGTCACGCGCGCCGTGGCCGCCTTGCGTCCGTCCCGGGCCATCGCCCCCTGCTGGCCGACGGGCTCGGTGGACGCGAAGTTCACCCCGCGCACCTTGCCGCTGCCGTGCCGCGTCTCGGCGTACTCGAACAGACCCAGGCCCAGCCCCGTCATGTCGATCTCGACGCACGAGAAATTCGGCAGCGCGCACACCGCGTCGAGCTGCTTCTGCTGGTCGGGCAGCCGCGTATTCTCCATCTCCAGCATCCCCAGCAGCCGCCGCGTCTCGTCGCCCGGCAAGCGGCCCAACACGGTCAGCACGCTCAGGTCGCGCGACCGGCCCACGTCCAGCCCGGCCTCCAGCCGCATCCCACCCGCCGCCGCCACGCGCGACATCCGCTCCAGGCTCTCGCGGGTCCACGTCTGGCGGTCCAGGTGCCCCTCCCACGGGCGTTCCGCCGCGCTGATGAGGAGTTGGGTGAGCAGCGGCGCGTTCTCGTCCTCGAACGCGCACTCGTAGTTCTGGTCGTAGGCGCGCTTGTCGCTGCTCTCGGCCCGCGCCTGGGTCGGCGTCAGTTCGCGGCCGTCCACCTGGGAGTAAATCTTGAGTTCGCCCGTCGCCCAGGCGTCCGAGCGGCGGATGCGCCGGTATGAAATCCGTCCCTCGCTGATGAGCTGGTAGAACAGGTTCCGCCGCCCGTTGCCCGTGGACAGGATGCGGCAGAGAAAGTCCGGGTGGGAGGAAATGATGGGCTCCGCCGCTTCCCAGATCGCCGCGCTGTCCTCGTGGAACGCAAATTCATCCAGGATCAGGTCGCCCGAGAAACCCCGGGCCGTCCTCGGGTTGGCCGCGAGCACCTTGATGCGCCCCGTCTGCCCGCCGACGGTGATCTTGATCTCGTAGCGCATGTTCGCGTACTTCACGTCCTCGGGCACCCGCCGGGCGGCGTCGAGTTCGTCCTCGTTGCCCTCGACCTCGACCGCCTGGCCGAGTTTCTCGCAGACCTCGCGCGCCTTGGCGACGAACTCCGCGCCGTTCTCGCGGCTGTTGGAAAGCACGGTTACCAGGCGGCCCGGGTGGCGCAGCAGCCGGTCCACGGCCCACGCGGCGTAGGTGTAGCTCTTGCCGATCTGGCGAGACCAGTGCTCGATGACCGTCTTGGTCGAATGGTCCCAGAACGCCGCCTGCTGGTAGCGGCGGAAATTCACCAATGGGTCGGTCGTGGGGTCGGGGATGGTCATGCCGGCAGGGAAAAGAGGGAACCAGGGGGCCCAGCGGGGATCAGGCGGCCGGTTCTTCGATGGGCAGGGGAGTGGAGAGAGCGAAGGTGGCGGGCGCGGGCATGGGCTCAGGCTCCGGGGCCGCGCCGAAGAGGCGGAAGCGCACTTTCTCGATCTTGACCCGGTGCCGCAGCGACTTGTCGGCGGCGATGTTGCGGACTTCGGTCAGGTGGTCCAGCACGGCGGCGGCGGCGTCGAACTCGAACTTCTCGCGCGCCAACAGGATCTGCTTTTCGCGCTGTTCGATGGCGCGCTCGCGCTGGGTGAAGGTTTCGTCCTGCGCGCGGTCCACCTGGCGCAGGCGGCGCAGGGCGATGTGGTTTTTCAGGTCGCCCTTGCGTGCCACGTCGGCCTCGAACACGGCCTGCGCCGTGCGGAAGATGAACTCGCTGTCCAACCGGCCCGGCAGGTATTCGAGCTGTTGCCGGAGCTGGGTGGAGAACTCGGCGGCATCCTGCACGTCGCGCAGGAAGCTCTGCACGGGATCGACCTTGCGCGGCCGGCCCGGCTTGCGCTGGATGGCAGGTGTTTCACCCGGTTCCGGGTTTGGTTTGGCGGTAGGCATGGCGTGTTCCGGGCAGGGCGCAGCGGCGGTCGTCAACCAGGGTCCTGATCGCTCTCCGAGCGACTCCCAGACTGTCTGGTTGTTGTGGTGCGTTTTCCGTTCGCGGGGGAAGGACCCTCCGCCGGACCGGCCCGATGGGTGATGGCTCGGCTCTGGCTGTGAGAGAGGGGCGGAAGGTCCCTCGCCCGCGAACGGATGGAACTGGAAAGCAAAGGCAGAAGGCAAGACCGCGAGCGGGTGGCAGGTCGAAGGCGAGGGGCGAAACGAGTAGCAGCGCAGGGTTATCGCTGGGTGGAAATCAGGTTTCTGGCTTTCTGCCTTCTGCCTTCTGCCTTTCAGAACCCTTGCGCTTCCGCCTCGTCGATGCCCGCCGCCGTGATGCGCCAGCGGCGGTTGGCGGGCGTGTTCTCTTTCTTGACGGGCTCGATCCAGCCCTTGCCTTCGAGGTACGTCACGTCGCCCTGGATTTCTTCGAGCGTGATGTTCAGGCCGTCGCGCTGGAGGCCGCGCTCGATCAGCCACAGGCTCACGCCCAGCCCGCTGCCGCCGACGCGTGCGGCGTGGCAGACTCGCAGGATGATCGTGCGGATGATTTCGCGGCGCTCATGCGCCAGTTGTTGTTCTCGGGTGGTAGCCATAAAAGGGTTGCGGGCAGCTTCGCTGCGTTGCGGGTTGCGGTGCGCCTGCGGCGCGTGGCGGGTTGCCAATGAAGTGGCGGGCGAGATGCCTGCACGGCAGGTCGTTTCTATTCGGCAAAAGGGAAGGAGGGTTGTTTCGGCAGGAGCACGGACTGGCCGACGACCTCCGCGAACGTGTGGGCGAACTGCTCGATGGCCGGTTGGTCCCGCGCCACGAGCGCATCGAAGAGCCGGGCCGCCAGCAGCGCGACGTTGACCTGGTGCAGCCCCTCGGCGCGCCGCAGCACCGTGCGAAATTCCTCGGCGCGTTCTGCCGCCCGGCGCACGTCGGCCAGGAACCAGGCGAAGCGGCGTTCGTCGCGGTCGGTGCGGGCCTCGTCGAGCCACGCTGCGAGCGCGGGCAGGCTTAATGCCACGCGCCGGTCGGCGATGAGCCGGTCCTGCCGCGCGGCGGCCGTGGGCAGGGCGGCGAGGTCGTCCAGCAGGCGGTCGCGCTCGCCGGCGGGCAGCGCGCGCAGCCGGGCGAGCGCGGCGGCATCGGTCGCGGCGGTCAGCGGGCTCGCGCCAACAATGCCGGGTTGGTCATTGGTCATTGGGGCCTTGGTCATTTTCCCTCCGGGCCTTGGGCATTTGCGCCGCGCCGGGCGGCGGCGGTGAGTTCGATCTGGCGGTCCAACTTGGCGGCGAGCGTGCCCAACTGCCCGGTGAGGAGCTGGTTGGTGGAGCGCACGCCGCCGAGTTCCTCGGCGTTCTTGAGCAGGTAGGCCATGCGTTCCTGTTCGCGCTTGGATTGCGCGGCTTCCATGGCGTCGAACCGCTCGTCCATCTTGACCATCAACGCCTGGCCCCAGTCGTCGAGGTTCAGCCGGGTGACCCTTGTTTGGGAAACGGCTTCCTGCACGCGGATGCGCCGGGCGTTGATGCTGGCCAGCCAGCCGACCCAGACGAGAACAACCCCGTAGAGGGAAAGAATGACGATGATCTCGGGGGACATCATGGGAAGGCAGAAGGCAGAAGGCAGAAGGCGGAACCAGAAAAGGCGGAAAGCGGAGGCGTGGCGTTGTGTTTCAGTCCCGGCCAGGCTCGGAAACGGGAGCAAGCGCTGCGGGAGGATGGGTCACTGTCGGGCTGCACACGCCGGGAAGCGGCCGGGCGGGTTCTAGGTGGACGGCAGGTAAGAGGGCGTCGGGGTTGAGCGTGCGCAGGAAATCGTATTTGGCCAGCACCTCGTTGGCGAACTTCTGGAGGCTGAAGATTTCGCCCAGGAGCGTGGCTTTCTCGCTTTCCAGGCGGGAGCCGCGGCTCTGTTCGGCGTCGAGTTGGGCGCGCAGGCTGGCGAGCAGTTCGCGGCGTTCGGCGAGCAGGGAGGTTTCGAGGTGGAGTTCCTGTTCGTCGCGGCGGTCCGCCCGGTGCGAGCGGCGGGTGACCCAGAACAGGAGCATCTGTCCCAGGCCGATGCCGCTGGCGACGGCGAGCAGGCTCTTGAGTGATTCGTCCATGGATGCGCGTTGCGGGTTGCGGTGCGCCTGCGGCGCGTTGCGGGTTGCGGTTTTTGCTCTGCCCTTCTGCCTTCTGCCTTCTGCCTTCATTCCCCTCTCGCCGGTGGGGCGGCAGGACCGGCGAGGCCGGTCACCGCCCCACCGGAGGCAGCCGCCACGGCGGGGGCCGTTCCCCGGGCGACCGCCGCCGCCGCCACGTTCGCGGGGAGGGCGGGGGTCGTTGGGGCCGGGCCCGGGCCGTTCTCACGGGGAGGGCGGGTTGCGGGGATCGCCGGGGGCGGCGCGGACGGCTGTTTGGCGTCCTGCGCGGCCCGGGCGGCGGAGAGAATGTTGGCGGGCAGATGGCGTGCGCCGCCGAGCACGCGGAAGTCCACGGTCAGGCTGCCCACCGCCGGGTCGCCGCCCAGCGCGCGGAACGCGGCAAGCGTCAGGTCGATGGCGGCGTGGGCGTGCGGCGGTGCGGCGGGCCCCAGGTCGATGAGCGGCGTGGACACGCGGCGGCCGTTGGCGGGGCGCGTCACCTCGACGGTCGTGGACAACCAGGGCAGGTCGGGCAGCGGGCTGCCCCGCGTCACGCGAAACCCGTTCATGGGCAACGCGCAGCCGAGCAGGTCCGGGTGCAGCCGGGTGGACACGCCGCTGGCGGTCTGGCCGTTGTCCTGGGGATCGTGCGCGCCGCCGAACCAGGTCGCCCGCACCGCCCGCGCCACGAGGTCGTCGCCCTCCACCCGCACCGTGAACCCGTAGCGCCCATCGCCAGGCAGGACGGCGGGATCGGCGGGTGCCTTTGCGGGATGGGTGTTCATGGGAGTAGCCGGGTTGTTCATGGCAGGGGGCGGTCGTTCGGTGGCAGCGGTGGCGCGGGGGGTGGGTCAGTTCGCGGCGGCGGCCCCGCCCTTGGCCAACCCGCGAGAGAGGCTGTAAGCCACCTGGCTCGCCGCCGCGGCGATGGCGGCGTATTGCGGCGGCAGGAACCCACCGGCGGCGGCGAGGATCAGCCCGACGTGGCCGAGCGCCGTCATCCAGAACTCGCTCGTCTGCCAACCCGGCGCGGTAGCTGCCTTGATGTTAGTCGCAGCGGACTCGATGTTAGTTGTCGCGTTCATGTTCGGCAGCATTGCACCGCTTTTTCCGGCCGTACAACCGGCCCGGCGATCCCGGCGATCCCGGCGACTAAATCGTGAAGTTTCTTCATTTTCCCTGCAAACAAAGACGGTTGCCGAGAGAAAATGACCCATATATAGACAAGGTTACTTCTGCTCGCCATTCCAATACCGGTCATGCCGTTCAGCGGTCCAGTAATCCGGGTCGCGCACGGCTTCGAGATGCGCCCGCAGGCTTTCCACGTCGATGAGGATGCGTCGCGGGCTCTGCCGCTCGCCCGAGACAAACCCGCCTCTGTACAAACGATAGATGCTGGTGAGTGGATAGTTGGCCAGCCGGGCGGCCTCCTTCGGCGTCACCTTGCCGCTCGGACGGCGCGGCACGGCGCGGTAGCTGCCGTCCCCCAGCGGCACGAGGTCGCAAGCGGTTAGCAGGGGCGACGCGGCCGAGGCGAGCGGCGGCGCGGGCTTCTTCGGAAACATGGTCATAAACGGGTCAGTGACAGGCGGGCTTCCCAACGCGGTGAGTTTCCGCTTGGCAGTAGGGGCAACCGCTGTCATGTTGAACGAAATTGAACAGCAGTTTGAACACCCCGGCAAGTGAAAACTGAACAAAACTTAACAAATTTTAACACGCGGGTTGAACGTCTGCGCGCCGTCACGGGCCAGACGTGGGCCGAAATTGCGAGCGCGCTGGCGGTTTCGCGCACGATGCTGCACTACTACCGCAATGGGCAGCACCCGCCGGACGCGGCGGTGCTCTACCGGCTCGCCGAGGCCGAACGGCGTGCCCCCGGCGCGACCGTGGCTGACCCGGCGCTGGGTAGCTCTCCGCACCGGGCGCTGGCTGGTCCGGCCGTGGGCAACCCCCAGCACCTGCGCTGGCTGCGCGACCTGTTGCGCCAGCAGCAGGAGGTCATTGAGGCCGCCCAGCGGCACTGCCGCGAGATCGAGGGCTGGATCACCGACGCCGAATCAGAACTCCCACGGCCGGCGAAACTTCCCGCTCTCCACGCCCCGGCCGAGCGCCGCACGGACCAACCGATCCCCGCTGACGGCGAGGAGCCCGCCGCCGCGCGTCCGCCGCCCCCGGCCCGCCCGGCCCGGCGCAAGGAAAAGCGGGCCTGGATCAAGCGCCCCGTAGCCGAGCAAACCTACCTGCGCGACATCGCCATGGTCAGCCTGCCTATTTTTGGGTCACTCCCCGCCGGCTGGCCGCAGACCGCCGAAGGGGTGGCGGCCCAGCGGCCCGCGCGCGAGGTCAAAGTGGCCCGGGGCCGGTTCCCGGACGGCGCGTTCGGCCTGGACGTGCGCGGCGACAGCATGAACGCCGCCACGCCGCGCCCCGTGTTCGACGGCGACACCGTGGTGCTCCTGCCGCCGGAACAGCGCTCGCCCGAAGTGGGCGACATCGTGGCCGCGCTGATCGACGGCGAGACGTGCCTCAAGCGCCTCGTGCGCGGCCGCGGCAAGCGCGGCGCGCGGGGCCACCACCTGCGCAGCGAATCGACCAACCCCGTGCACGGCGAAATCTATCCCGCGCATGATCTGGTCATCCAGGGTGTCGTCCTCGGCAAGCTCTGACGCGGCGGAAATGCCCAATGCCCAAGTTCCAAGGCTAAAGGAGTCCAGGTCTGGATTTACAGGCAATCGCTATCTGGCTGCCCGCTGATTGGGCCTTGGGCCTTGGACATTGGAACTTGGTCATTTCCGCCGGGCAGCTTGCAAAGCCGCCCGGCGGACCGCATATTTCCCGCTGCCATGGCCATCAACCTCGCCAAGATCGACCCCGCGCTCCACGTCGAGAAGAAACCCGACTGGATCAAGGTCCGCCTGCCGTCCAACCCCGTGTTCTTCTCCACGAAGGCGCTGGTGGCCGACCTCAAGCTGCACACCGTCTGCGAGAGCGCCCAGTGCCCGAACCGCTGGGAATGCTGGAGCCAGGGCACGGCGACGTTCATGATCGCCGGGGAACGCTGCACGCGCGCCTGTGGCTTCTGCGCGGTGTCCACGGCCAAGCCGTTCCCGCTGGAAGTCGATGAGCCCCAACGCGTTGCCGAGGCCGTGCGGCGGCTCAAGCTCCGGCACGTTGTCATCACGGCCGTGGCGCGCGACGACCTCAAGGACGGCGGCGCGGCCCACTTTGCGCAAACGATCCTGGCCATTCGCGCGATGGACCCGAGCATCATCATCGAGGTGCTCGTGCCCGATTTCCACGCCGAGGGCGACTGCCTCAAGGTCGTGCTCGATGCCGCGCCGGAAATCTTCAACCACAACCTGGAAACGGTCGAGCGCCTGACGCCGCTGGTGCGCTCGCGGGCGAGGTACGGCACGTCGCTCGAAGTGTTGGCCCGCGCCAAGGACATCCGCCCGGGCGTCGTGACCAAGAGCGGCCTGATGCTCGGCCTGGGCGAGACGGAGAACGAACTTTTTCAGGCGATGGACGACCTGCGCGCGTCGAACGTGCAGGTGCTCACCCTGGGCCAGTACCTGCGCCCGACGCCGCAGCATCTGCCGGTGGTGGCGTACCTGCCGCCGGAGACGTTCGAGCTGTACGGCAACATCGCGCGCAACAAGGGATTCGAGTACGTGGCCAGCGGGCCGCTGGTGCGTTCGAGCTACCACGCGAGCGACTTCCATCCCGTGCCGCCGCGCACGTAGTACCGACCGGCACCCACGGGCGGTGGCGGCATGTTTTCTGCTCCCGACCCTTGCATGTGCAAACGCTTCTTTGCGAGGACGGCCTTCCTCCTCGCCGCCGGACTATTTCTGGCCTTTGCGGGCTACACGGCGGGGTTGTTCGTGCAACACCAGCGCGAGGTTCGCACCCGTGCTTACTGCCAGCTCTACGAATTGATTCCGCGCCACAAGGAGCGGGTGCTGGCCGACTACGACCGCGCCTACGAGCTTCAATGCATCGAGCGGGAAATCGGCCGGTGCGTGCAGTGCACCCGCTATGCGACGAGTTGGGAGGACGTGCCCAGGTTGCTGCGGGGCGGTGCCACGGCCTCGGACGAGTGGGAGACCGACTGGCGTGACAAAGCCATCGCCGCCGCCGCCGGTTTCCATCGTGACCGGCCCGACATCGCGCTGCCACCGGATGTGAAGCAGGAACTGGAAAACTTTGTTCCGCGCGACGAGGACGTTAGGAACTGCCTCAACGTGTACGCTTTCCACCGTTCTCCCCATTGATGGACGGAGGCTGGCGAACCCCCGCGCACGCTGCCAGCAGCAGGCACGTTTTTACGGTGGCGCGAAAGAGCGTGAACAGGCATGATTCCCGCTCCCAACGTCCTTTTGTGACCAGCACGCTCTTGGAACCGCCCGCCTCCGCCATCTCTGCCGCCACGCCGACACGCGCCCTGCGCATCGCGGCACTCATCCCCGCCTACAAGGAAGAACGCTTCATCACGGACGTGGTCCAGCGCACGCGCCAGCAGCTCGGCGACGTGCTCGTGGTGGACGACGGCTCGGGCGACCGCACGGGCGAACTCGCGCGTGCGGCGGGTGCGGAAGTCATCCGGCACGAGACAAACAAGGGCAAGGGCGCGGCGATCCAGACGGGTTTCAAGAAGCTCTGCCTGCGCGGGTTCGATTACGTGCTCATCCTCGATGCCGACGGCCAGCACCGGCCCGAGGAGATCCCGCGTTTCCTCGACGCCGCGGCACGCGAGCGCACGAAGATGCTCGTGGGCAACCGGATGCACGACACGGCCGACATGCCCTGGAACCGGCGTTGGGCGAACCAGTTCATGTCCACGCAGATCTCGCTGCTCTGCGGCCAGCGGGTCAACGACACGCAGTGTGGTTTCCGCATGATCCACCGCGACCTGATTCCGCGGCTGAGCGGCCTGCGCGCGAGCCACTTCCAGTACGAGACGGAGATGCTCATCCTCGCGTCCTGGCGCGGGGAGAAGATCAGCGCCGTACCGATCAGCACGGTGTACGGCGAGGAGACGAGCAGCATCCACCCCGGGCGCGACGCGCTGCGCTTCTTCGCGTTGATGGCCCGCTATTGGGTCAAGCGGGCGGGTTGGAGGTAAGGCCGAAGGCCGCCAGGAGCGAGGGCGGTCAGGCCAAGAACGCGGAGCTTTAACGCAGAGGACACGGAGGACACAGAGCCCGGAGGAGAAGCAGCAGGGAGGGAGAAGACACGAACCAAGGCAAGCAGGAACAGCGTGGCTCTGCATCCTGCATCCTGCATCCTGCATCCTGCATCCTGCATCCTGCATTCCTCTGCCTTCTGCCTTCATCCTTCTGCCTTCCACCAAAGCGGGGTTGAACGTTTCCGCCTGTCTTCCGTTCCGCCGCCGGTGTGTGCGTCCAGGCGGCGGAACGGTCGAGAACAGAACAGAAACGCTCAACCCCGCCTTGGACGATGGCGCGGGTCGAAGCTGTGGGGAGCATGAGGCGAAATCCCGCCCCGGTCCATACTCCCATGGTAGTACGGAAGAACCCCCACACCGGCGGCCTGGCGACGCGGCGTCGCGTCTCAGGTGCCGAAGAAGCGGTCGCCCGCGTCGCCCAGGCCGGGGACGATGTAGCCGCGCTCGTTGAGCCGCTCGTCCACGGCCGCCGTGAACACCGGCACATCCGGGTGCGCCGCCCGAAAATGCGCCACACCCGCCGGGCAACTCACCAGGCACAGGAAGCGCACCCGCCGCGCCCCGGCCCCCTTGAGCGCCGTCACGGCCGCCGCCGCGCTGTGGCCCGTCGCCAGCATGGGGTCGAGCAGGATCACTTCCGCCTCCGCGACGCCGTCGGGCACCCGGGCGTAGTAGCTGACGGGTTGGAGCGTGTCCTCGTCGCGGTAGATGCCCAGGTGGGCCACCTGCGCGTCGGGCACGAGTTCAAAGAGCCCTTCCATCAGGCCCAGGCCCGCGCGCAGGATCGGCGCGAGCACGACCGTCCGCTCCAGCCGCCGCGCGGGGCAGGGGGCGAGGGGCGTCTGGACCGTGGTGGCGACGGTGGGCAGGTCCTGCGTGACGCTGTAGAACATCAGCGCCGCCGTCTCGCGCAGGATGCGCCGGAAGGCCGGGAACGGCGTGTCCCGGTCGCGCAGGAGGCCCAACTTTACCTGCACGAGCGGATGGTCGATGACGGTCAGGGACATGGCGAAAGGCCCATCCTAACCAGCCGGCGCGCCGCTGGGAAGCGCCGGTTTTCAGCGCACGAACTTCAGGATCACGAAGCTGCCCGGCACGGGCTTGGGGCGGGTGTGCCCCTGGCCGGGGACCTCGGGCGGCGCGGGCTCGAAATCCGCCGTGGCGAGATAGACGGCGTGCGTGGACGGATCGAGCGCCATCGTGCGCGCGCCGACTTGCGTCTTCACGACTTCCACGACGTGGAACCCATCGGTCTGGTCGTACCGCGCGACCGTCAGCGTGCCGTCGCCGCACGAGGCGAACATCAACCCCGTGCCGGGATCGAACGCGACGGCGTCCACCCCTTTGCCGATGGGCACGGAGCCAAACTGTTTTCCTCCCGGGGAAGTGAGGATCATCTGCTGGTTGTGACAACCCGCCAACAGCAGGTCCCCGGGGCCGCGGCTCAGGCCCGTGGGTTCCTCACCGGGAGCCAGCGGAACGCCGGGGTCGGAACTCAGTGCATTGGTGAGCGCATGGATGGTGACGATCTCGCTCTTATCCTCCAGGTTGACGTGCACCTCCTGTCCGTCCGCTGCCACGGCGAACTCCGGCGCGCCGCCCAGCGGGACGGTGGCGATCACCTTGCCCGTCGGCGCGTCGATCACCGTGGCGTCCTGGCTCTCGCCGTTGAACGCGAAGACCTTCTGCACGGTGATCTCGCGCGGGCCGTCGGAGGTCGTCCATTTGCCCTGGCAATAAACGATGGCATCGGGCTTCTTGCCCACGGGGATCGGCTCGCCGATGGGCTTGAGCGTCTGGAGGTCGAACACGACGACCGTGTTGCTCTTGCCGCTGGTGGCGAAGCCCCGGCCCAGGTCGGGCGCGAGCGCCGTGCCGTGGCCGCCGTCCAGCCCGGGAACCTCGCCGGCGAGCTTGCCCGTCTGCGTGTCGATGACCTGCACGCGGTCCGTGCGGGTGACGTAGAGGCGGTGGGCGGCAGGATCAATCGCCAAGTAATCCCAGCCGCCCTCGCCGCCGATTTTCCACGTCGCGTCGAGGTGGTAGCCGGGGGGAGCAGGCGTCTGGGCGGAAGCGGTCCAGACGGCGCAAACGCAACCCGCCAGCATGGCGGCGGCCAAGGAGAAACGGGCAGGATTCATCACGTCGAGCCTCCACCCTCCCGGGGACGAAGCAAGGGCATTTCGCCCCCCCGGATGCCCCCTCACTTCAAAAACAGCCGGTGATGATACCGCCGCTGCTGCGCGGCCGAGAGCGCCGGGAACACGGGCAGCGCACTGACAGCCACGGCGCGCTCGACGTGCTGACGCGCCGCGGCCTGCAACTCGCGCCAGCGGTCCCACGGATGATCCGGCGCGCTGGCGACGTGCAACAAGAGGCTGCGCCACTCCGTCAGCGCGCGCTCCAGGTCGCCCGCGCGCAGCGACTCGTTGAGCAACCGCTGACGGTTGGCGGGGTGCAGTTCCAACTCGTTGACCACCTCCGCCGCGCCGTCGCCGTAGTCCGGCGGCACGCCCATTTCCAGGTAGCCCGGGTAATCCGCCCGGGCGTACACCCGCGCGCACAGATTGCCCAAGCGCCCGCCGTGCGGGTTCTCGCCCTCGGCGGCGAAACGGTAGCCCGCGCGCAGGTTGGCCAGGTCGTACACGAGGTCCTCAATAGGGTAATACTCCGCGCCCTGCTCCAGCGCCGCCGCGATGGCCAGGCCCTCGCCGTGGTGGAAGAAGCTGAACACCACCCCGCGCCGGGTCGGCGTGCCGTCGCGTTCGATCAGCCCGAGTTTGCGCCACGCGAGCGCCGGGGTCATGTCCATGCTGCCCGCCTCGCACACGGGGAGTTGCGGGCAGCCCTGGCAGCAGGCGGGGTAGTTCCGGCGCTCCAGCGGGACGTGCAGCGCGCGGCCGGCGGCGTCCAGGCGCGCGGGCACGATCCTGCCGGAATATTCCACCTGGGCCACGAGCACCCCACTGCGCTCCACGAGCCGGAACAACGCGCCGCCGCCGCTCAGCGCGGGCACCAGCGGCAAGACGCGCTCCTCGAACACCGCGCGGCCCAGCCGCCCGCCCGCCGGGAAGTTGCGCCCGCGCCACTCCTCGCCCAGGGTTTCGAGCGTCGTCCGCATCCCCTTGACGAAGCGCACCTCGTGCCCGCCCGCCAGCACGACGGCCAGGGGGATCTCGCGCCCGTACATCCACGGCGCGCCGTCGCGGTGGAGCTTGCACAGGTTGCCCTCGCCGATCCCGCGCATGAAGCCCGGGTCCTGCACGGCCAGCCGCCATGAAAAGTGGGAAGTCGGCAGTGGGAAGTCGGCAGTGGGAAGATCTGCGCTGCCATCCGGAGAAACGGCAGTGCCGTCATCGGCCGACAGGGCGACCGCCCGGCGAACCTGCTCCACGCGCACCCAGACCGTGTCCAGCCGCCCGAGCAGCTCGGGGGATTGCGCCTCCCATTCGCCGCGCGAGTTGAGCATTTCCACGCTCTGCGGACGCGCGAGGCGGCTGCGCTCGGCGTCCACGAACAACCCGCACGGGCGCGGGCCGTCGGCCACGCTGCGTTCGACGCCCAGCGCCACGTCCTGCAAGCTGAACAGGCGCGCGCACAGGTCGGCGGCGGCGGCCAGCGGCGGCTCCTGGCGTTCGCGCGCGGCCTCCATGACCCCGATGAGGGTGGGCCAATCGATCTGCGTGGCGCGCTTGAGGTTGCGGGGCCGGGCATCCCCCAGCCGGGGGCGGCCCGGGGCGACCAGCACGTAGCCGTTTTCATCCATCCCCCGGCGGCCCGCGCGGCCGAACATCTGGAGCAGTTCCTCGGGCAGGAGGTGGCGCTCGAAGTGCCGCACGCTGTAGCGCGTGTCCGTCACCAGCACGGAGCGCATGGAGAAATTGACGCCCGCCGCGAGGCCCGTCGTGGCGACCACGGCGCGGAGCTGGCCCGTCTTGGCCAGGGGTTCGATCAGGCCCGCCCGCGCGCCGTAGGACAGGCCGCTGTGGTGGTAGGCCACGCGGCGGCGGAGCATCCTGGCGAGCTTTTCCCCGGCGAGCGCCGCCTGTTCGGGCGAGAGGACGAGCGGATCGTCCACGGGCAGGGTGGCGGCGAGTTCACGCGCGAGATCCTCGCTGGCGGCGCGGCGCGGGGTGAAGATGAGGATGGGCCCCAGGTCCGCGAGCAGCGCCTTGGCGACCAGCCGCGGCCAGTAGCCGCCGAACGCGCGGGCGTCCAGCCGCACGGGGAGGGTGTCCAGCAGCGCTTCTTCGAGCGGCACGGGCCGCTCGCCGTGCACGACGAGTTCCGCGTCGCGCCCCAGCCGCCGCAGCCACGCCGCCACGTCGCCCGGGTTGCCCACGCTGCCGCTGAGCAGCAGGAGCTGGGTGTCCGGCGGCGCAAGGGCCAGGGACAGTTCGTAGTTCGCGCCCCGGTGGGTGTCGCCGAGCATCTGGTACTCGTCGATGACGAGCAACTTCGGCCCCCGGCGGCGCAACAGCTTGGAGCGCTGGGTTTCCAGCGTGGCGACGATGACACGCGCCTCGGGCCGCTCGTTGATGTCGCCCGTGCAAATGCCCACGTCCCAGCCGGCCGCGCGCCACTCGGCGTACTTGTCGTTGGCCAACGCGCGGGTGGGCACGGTGAACACAGCCTGGCCCTTGAGCGAGGGATACAGCAGCTCGAACACGTAGGTCTTACCCGCGCCCGTGGGCGCGTGGACGACCAGGTCGCGGCCCGCGCGCAGGGCGGTGACGGCCTGCTGCTGCCACAGGTCAGGAAAACGGAGGCTGGCTTCGAGCGTGTGCATCGGCCCCGATCTGGGTGGAGGCAACCACTGCTCCCACTCAATTTATGGTAGCGGATGATGCAACGGGA
>CAXTVY010000051.1:0-21480 GCA_964247665.1 uncultured Chthoniobacterales bacterium
GCCGGTCGATGACGCTGCGCGTCAGCTTGCCGTGGAGTTCCGGCTGGTGGATCGGGTCATGCCGGTCGGACTCCTGCAAGCCGCCATGGATCGACGGCTCGTAGTTGACGTGCGGGTTCTGCCCGACCGTGTCCACGTGCACGGTCATCTGGCCGTCGCGCTGGTTCGTGGCGACGGGATGCTTGATGCCCTGCGGCGAGTTGATCGGCAGTTGCAGGTAGTTCGTGCCCACCCGGTGGCGCTGCGTGTCGGAGTACGAGAACGTCCGGCCAACGAGCATCTTGTCGTCGGAGAAATCCAGTCCGTCCACCAGCACTCCCGTGCCCATGGCGATCTGCTCGTTCTCGGCGAAAAAGTTCTCCACGTTGCGGTTGAGCGTTATGGTGCCGACCTTGCGCAGCGGGAACTGGTCCTCGGGCCAGATTTTCGTGTCGTCGAGCGGGTCCCAGTCGAGTTCCGGGTGCTCGTCGTCACTCATGGCCTGGACGAACATGTCCCACTTCGGGAAATCGCCCTTCTTGATGGCATCGAAAAGGTCCTTGGACGCGCTGCCCAGGTCCTCGGCCTGCACCTTTTTGGCTTCCGCTTCGGTGAAGCTGTGCACGCCGCAGTGGGGATGGAAGTGGTACTTGACGAGGACCGTGCCACCCTCGGCGTTGACCATCTTGTAAGTGTTGACCCCGAAGCCTTCCTGGTGCCGGTAGGAGCGCGGGATGCCGCGCGGGCTGAAGAGGAGGGTCAGCATGTGCATCGACTCGGGCGTCTGGCTCATGAAGTCAAAAATCCGGTTCGCTTCCTGGCGGAAGGTCACCGGATCAGGCTTGAGTGCGTGGATGACATCCGGGAACTTGATGGCATCGCGGATGAAGAACACGGCCATGTTGTTGCCCACCAAATCCCAGTTGCCATCCTCGGTGTAGAATTTGACCGCGAAACCGCGCGGGTCGCGCGCCACTTCCGACGAGTCGCGCCCGCCAATGACGGTAGAAAACCGGATGACCAGCGGGGTCTTCTTGCCCGCTTCCTGGAACAGCTTGGCGCGGGTGTACTTGCTGGCAGGCTCGTCACCGATCTGGCCGGTGGCCTCGAACTCGCCGTAGGCCACGAAGCCGCGAGCGTGGACGACGCGCTCGGGCGTGCGTTCGCGGTCGAAGTGGCTGATTTTTTCCAGGAACTGGTAGTTCTCCAGCGTCGCGGGACCGCGGCTGCCCACGGTGCGGGAGGACTGGTTGTTGCTGACGGGATGGCCCTGCCGGGTGGTCAGGACGTGGTCGGGCGGCTGCTGGTCTTCGGGTTTGTTATCCATGGTCTTGCGATGTCGTTGGTTGCTGGCCCGGGGTCGGTGCGTCCGCCGGGCCCCGCGAAACGGCCGGGGAGGAACAATTTAAACGGCGTTTAACCACGCGCCAGCGGAAAAACGCCCCGGAGAGGCCAGAACTTAGCCGTGTGTCGTGGAACGATCCCAGCGTGATTTCCCTGCTGAGCTGTGGCAGATCACCGGCTCAGTTCGAGCATTCGCAAAATCGGCTTTTCCGCCCGTGCACGAATTTCCTCCGCCATCGTGATTTCCGGGCTCAGACTAAGCAACGCGTCGTGGAGCTTTTCCAGCGTGTTCATCTTCATAAACCGGCAGTCCGCACAAGCGCAGTGGTCCGTCGGACCAGGAATGAACAGCTTATTGGGCACTTCCTTGCGCAGGCGGTGGAGCATCCCGGCTTCCGTCACGATGATGAACGCAGCGGCCTCGTGTTTGCGGCAGTAGCCGATCATCTTTTCGGTCGAGCACACCTCATCCGCCAGCAGGCGCACAGCGAACGTACACTCCGGGTGTGCGACCACCGGCGCGTCCGGATACTGGTCGCGGATGCGTTCGATGCTGTGGCGGGTGAACTCGACGTGGACGTAACAGTTGCCCTGCCACAGGTCCATCTGGCGGCCGGTCTTTTCCATGACCCAGCCGCCGAGGTTCTGGTCGGGCACGAAGAGAATGTTGCGGTCTGCCGGTGCGCTCTCGACGATCTTGATGGCGTTGCCGCTGGTGACAATCACGTCGCTCAACGCCTTCACACCCGCCGAGCAGTTGATGTAGGCGATGACGTAGTAGTTCTTTGCGGCGTTGCGTTCCAGAAACGCCGCGAGCTTGTCTGGCGGGCAAGATTCCGAAAGCGAGCAGCCTGCGTCCAGGTCGGGCAGGAGGACGGTTTTGGTCGGGTTGACGATTTTGGCCGTCTCCGCCATAAAATGTACCCCGCAGAACACGATTACCTCGGCGTCGGTCTTCTGCGCGTGGTAGCTCAAACCCAGTGAATCGCCGACATAATCCGCCACGTCCTGAATTTCGCCCACTTGGTAGTTGTGGGCGAGGATGACGGCGTGGCGCTCCTCCTTGAGCTGCCGGATGGCCTCGGCGAGGTCGGTGCGGTCAGGCGCGGCGGCGGAGAAACGGGCGGCAGTGGCGGGCGGGACGGCGGTAGGCGGGGCAACCATGTCTTGTGACGTAATCTACCACGAAACCGCCCGGGCGCGCGCGAAATCACGGCGGGCGGTGTCGGCAAAACACCGATTCAAGCCGGGACCGCGTCGGTGCTGGTAGGCTCGGTCGTGGGCCGCTGGTTTTCGGTCCGGCGGATCGTTGATAAGGCGGTGTAAGCCATCAACCGCGCGCGGTTGATGCCGCCCAGCGGACGATGGGCCGCCAGCGAGTGGGCGGGCGAGAACGAAAAGTTGCCGTCCACGATGTTCGCCCGGGCAGGGCCGAAAGCGTCCTGCACGGGCAGGGAGATGCGCGCCACCGTCCGGTATGGCGACTCGTCCTCAGACCAACTCTTCGTCGGATCCTCGATGGGCATTGTCTCTAGGTTGGTGTTGAGCTGCACCACCACCTCGAACTCAGCCGGGGTGTGCTGAAAGAACTCCACCGTGGCCTCGCGCAAGGCATCAGGCGTTTGGGGGTCGAACGGCAGTTGCTCCATCTCGGCCAGCCCGGGCGTGACGGGGATCACCCCTAGCTTGGCGATGTAGTCACCATAGCGGTAAGGCGTCTGGGAGTAGTATGCCTCGGCCATCGGATGCTTCTTCTGGTGGCCGTAGAAGTCGAGCTTCTCGGAGTTCAGGCCCATCGTGTTGAGCACGGCGTTCGTGCCACGGGCCACGTCGGAGACGACGCCTTTGACCGTGTCCGAGAGCTTGGGCGCGATCTCGGCGTTGGGTTTGAACGCCTGGAGGAACGCCTTGGGACCGCTGTTGATGAACTCCTTGCCGGTGTCGAGGACGAAGTCCTGGGTGGTGATGTTCTGGAAGGGCGGCAGCTTGGGGCCATTGACGTTGAAAACCTTGATAGCCATGCCGCGCACCGTGGAAACTTTGGAGTCATCCGTGTACTCGCCGGGGGCCGAAGCCAGACGCACGACGACCGGGTGCACACCGGGCTGGGCGAAGAGTCCCTGCGCGAGTTCCGGCGGCAGGCCGTGGAGGACCATGAGCGTGCCCTTGAGCAGGCCGTGCGCCTTGGCGTGGGAGATGCGCACGGACTTGCCGTATTTCTCGCGCGTGATGTTCTGCCCGGTGGTCATCACCTCAATGATCTTGGCCTGGGTGTCGGGCTCGTCGGATTCGATGGTTTCAACGTCGTCGCGGTAGGGAACGTAGTTTGGCATAAGGCTGGGTGCGGCCCGTATTCGGGTTCTTCCCTGCGGCTGGACGCGCTAACTTCATCCAGTGGGCGGCACGGTGGCTCGTTGCGCCGCATCTTCCCGCTTGCCCCCTGCCGGCGGGCCGGCGAGTCTTGACGTTCTGACATGAAACTCGGCTTCATCGGAGCAGGCAAAATGGCGACGGCTATCGCGCGCGGCGCGGTCGCGGCGGGCCTCTGCACGCCTGATGACCTCACCGGCAGCGGGCGCACCGCAGCCACCCGCGAGCGTTTCGCCGCCGAAACGGGCGGGGGCGTCTCGACCGGCGATAACCTCGGCCTGATCGCTGGGAGCGAGATCATTTTCCTGTGCGTCAAGCCCGCCGCCGCCTGCGCGACGCTGCGCGACCTTTCGCCCGCTTTCACCGGTCAACTGCTCGTCTCGGTGGCCGCTGGGGTGCCCATTGCCAACCTGCAAGCCGCGGCCGGGCTGGGCACGCCGGTCATCCGCACGATGCCCAATACACCCTGCTTGGTTGGCCAGGGCGCGACCGCCTACGCCCGCGGCACGACCGCCACCGACGCGCACGCCGCCACGGTCGAGCGGCTCTTCGCGGCCTTGGGCGACGTGCACGCCGTGCCCGAAAATCTGATTGACGCCGTCAACGGCCTCAGCGGCAGCGGACCCGCTTACGTGTACCTCGTCATCGAGGCGTTGGCAGACGGCGGGGTGCTCATGGGGCTGCCGCGTGAACTGGCGGCGTCGCTGGCGGCGCAGACGGTGCTCGGCGCGGCGGCAACCGTCCGCCAGACCGGCCGCCACCCGGCGGAACTGCGCGAGGCCGTCGCCAGCCCTGGCGGCACGACCATTGCCGCCCTCGAAGTGCTGGAACGCGCCGGGGTCCGCGCCGGGATGATGGCCGCCGTGCGCGCCGCGACCGAGCGTGCTCGCGAGATGGGGAAGTGAGCCTCGGGGTTTGCCCGAAAACGTCGTCCGGCAAACCTGAAGCCCGGTCAGTAGTTCTTGCAGATACGCTGCAAACACGAGCGACAATCCACTGACGACGCAGACTGGCGCAGCCGAGACGAACAAGTTGCCCTTTCTCATCTGAGATTTGCGAAAATCTGCGGAATCTGCGGACGCCCCCTTCTTCACCCGAACACTCGCTTTCCAAGGGCCGCCACACATCCCGGCTTGCCCCGATGGGCAGACGTGAGTAAAGGATGTGCCCAACGTGAAACACTGCCCGCTGCCGCTCCTCGCGCTCGTTCTCTGCCTCGGCTTGTGGTCGCCGGTCCCGGCCGCCCACGCTGCCACGACTAAAAAGAAGCACCACGCCGACGAGGAGACGACCTCCTCAAAATCCCGGAAGCCGCATCATTCCAGCGACGCGAGTGCGTCCGCCGGAACCAGGAAGAGGCACCACACTGCCAGGGAAGAGGCGCATTCCGCCCCGTCCGCGAAGCACACCGTCAAGCGGACGATCCCCGCCACCACGACCGGCGAGGATGAGGTACCGGGGCCCGTCAACCTCGGCCCCGTGGACCCGAGCCATCCGCCGGCGGTCGTGGCGAAATCGGTCATCCTGCTGGACGCACACACCGGTGCGGTGCTCTACGAGAAGGACGCCGACGAACGCCGGACCATCGCTAGCACGACCAAGCTGATGACGGCCCTGATCGTGGCTGAAACCGGTACCCTCGACCACGAGGTGACGGTTGCACCCGTCGACACGATCTGCGAGCCGACCAAGCTCTACTTCCGGCCCGGCGAACGTTACGCGCGTTCCGCCCTGCTTTACGCGCTGCTCGTGCATAGCTGCAACGACGTGGCCCGTGCTCTCGCCCGCGATAATGCCGGGAGTATCCCCGAGTTTGCCGACCGCATGAATGCCCGTGCCGCCGCGCTCGGGGCAGCCAGCACGCGCTTCGCCAACCCCAACGGCCTGCCCTCTCCTGGCGAAGACCAGTATTCCACGGCGCGCGATCTCTCTCGGATCGCCCGCGCCGCCTACGCCAACCCGATTCTGCGGCCCATCATGAAGACACCGCACATCCAGTTCCAGATGGCCAGCGGCAAGGTCCAGGAATTTTCCAACACGAACAAGGTGTTGCTGCGTTTCCCCTATTGCGACGGCATGAAGACCGGCTACACGGATGCCGCCGGGCACTGCCTGGTTTCCAGCGCGGATGACGGCACCCACGCGGTTATCAGCGTTTGCCTGGGTGACAACAAATCAATCTGGAATGACTCCCAGCGGCTGCTCCAGTACGGCCTCGCCATGGATCACTGAAGGTTGGAGGTGGGAAGTCGGAAGTCCAGCAAGCAAACAGCAGCATTTTCGAGCGAACGCGCCGTCTACTTGTCTTAACTTCCGATTTCCCACTTTCGACTTCCGACTTCCGATTTTCATGGATGATCCGTTCCAGTCCGAGTTGAGCAGCCTGAAACAACGCTCGCTGCATCGGCGGTTGCGCCAGATGCAGGCGTCGCCGGACGGGACGGTCGAATTGACCACGAGCGGGCGGCTGGCCAACTTCGCCTCCAACGACTACCTCGGGTTGGCCGATGATCCCATCCTGCGCGAGGCCGCCAAGGCGGCGCTTGACCGCTACGGCGTCGGCGCGGGTGCCTCCCGGCTGGTCAGCGGCACCCGCCTCGCGCACACCCGGCTGGAGGAAAAACTGGCCAAATTCAAGGGCACAGAGGCAGCGTTGACGTTCTCCAGCGGCTACGCGGCGGCGGCCGGAGCCATCGGCGCGCTGGTGGACAAGCACGATGTCCTTATCTTGGATAAGCTCTGCCACGCCTGCCTCGTGGACGCCGCCCGTGCCAGCGGGGCTGTCCTGCGCGTGTTCCCGCACAACGCCCTGGGCAAGCTGGAGGACCATCTCGCGTGGGCGCGCCGGGAACATCCCGACGCGCGGGTCCTCGTGCTGACGGAAGCGGTGTTCAGCATGGACGGCGACCGCGCGCCGCTGGCGGAGATCGTCGAACTTAAGGCTTTGCACGGCGCGCTGTTGCTCGTGGACGAGGCGCACGCCATGGGCGTCATCGGCCGCAACGGGCGCGGACTGGCCACCGAGCTGGGCGTGGCCGAGAACGTGGACATCCACCTGGGCACGATGAGCAAGGCCCTAGGAGTCAGCGGCGGCTACATCGCGGGCAGCCGCAGCCTCGTCGAGTTGCTCGTCAACCGCGCACGGACTTTCATCTATTCCACTGCCCAACCCCCGGTGCTCGCGGTGGCATGCGAGGCGGCCATCGACTTTCTGCTCACCGACGAGGGCGAGCGCCGCCGTCTGGCCCTCTGGCAGAATATCCGTTTGCTGGGCAGCCAAATGCCGCCCCCGCCCATGGCCCTGCCCGAGGCGGCCCCGCCCGCTATCCCCGCCCCCGCCCTGCTCAACCGCGCCCCGCGCAAGGGCGGCGGGAGCGCGATCTTCCCGTGGATCGTCGGCGCGGAGCATGATGCCGTGGACTTCTCCTCGTGGCTGGCCAAGAAGGGCTTCTTCGCTCCGGCCATCCGTTATCCGACCGTGGCAAAGGGTTCGGCCCGGCTCCGCCTGACGGTCACCGCCCGACATCAGCCCGAGCAGATCATGGAACTCGGCAAAGCCCTGGGCGAACTCGTGCGGACGATCCGCTAGCCGTCCGCCTGCACCAGCAGCCAAAAAAATCCTTGGTTGTCAGTATCGTGGAAGGAATGTTTGGACTGGTTCCTGCTCTCTTCCCAGAGTATACGCAGGCATCCGCCTGACTGCTTCTTCACGAGAATCCAGCCGATGTCCAAGAGCGACTTCTTCTCCTTCGTTACCTCCCTGCGGCCCATTGAGTTAAAGGCCATCGGCGAGCTGTCCCAGACGCTGCACCTGGAGGAGGGCGTCACCGTTTACCGTGGCGGCGAACCGGCCGAGGCCGTCTACATCATCAACCGCGGCACCCTAGAACTGGTTCACGAGGGCTCCGACCATGCCTCCCGCACACCGGTCAGCTACCTGTCGCGCGGCGACATGTTTGGCGAAACGGAAGCGCTCAGCGGCATGGATCGCAAGAATACGATTCGCACCTGCGAATCCGCCAGTATCCAGTGTTTCAAGAAAAAGGATTTTCCGGAGTTGATCCGCCGCGTCCCGGCGTTTTTCTATTACCTGAGCCAGCAGCTGGCCAGCCAGATCAGCAAAATCACTGACTTGGCCTTCGTGCAGAGCAATTGCCTGGAATTGAGCGGTAACCTCGCCAACTTCGACATGGTGACTGTGTACCAGACGATCCTCAACTCCGCGCAGACCGGCGAGCTGAGCGTCGTCAACGAGAACAAGGAAACGTGCGCGGTGTTCTCCTTCGAGGAAGGCCAGACCAAGTTCGCGCGCTTCTATCACCTCACCGGCGTGGAGGCGTTCTGGCAGTTGTTCCTGCACGAGAAGCTCAACGGCACCTTTTCCTTCGCCATCGTCGATCCCGTCAAGATGCGCGACGGCGAGGTAATCCAGCGCAATCCCACGGATCTGCTCATCACAGGCTTGCAGTACCGCGACGAGTTCAAGGGGATCATGGATGACTTGCCCGACCCGTCGTCGCTGCTCAAACGCGAACGGCTGAACCTGGAATGGCCCGAGGACGAGGACACGGCGTTGCGACCGGTGGCCGAGGCGATCTGGCAGACGTGCTACAGCAGCATGATGACGCTGGAAGAGCTGTGCCAGCAACTGCCGTTCTGCGAGCTGAAGTTCTTCAAGACAGTGATTGAGCTGGTCCGCTCGGGCCACTTCCGGCTACTGCCGGGAGAGAGCCAGCAGGATGTGGCGGTGTGATCACGGCAAACTGCGCACGAACACCTGCTTCCCGCCGTCTGCGCTGGGGGCTTCCCAGGCGACGGTCATTATACCGCCCGGCACCGGCGAAGGCACGAGTGAAGCGAATGCGCACCCGGGGCCAGCCAGCTTTTCTGGTCCAGGATGCACCGAACCCGTCCGTGATTGACCTGCAAAAGCGACAACTGTTTTGAGCGTACCGTCCTGCTCCTGCCAGACCACCCGAACCGTCCGGTCGGCCGCCAAAATTGCCACGGGCTGCGTCCCTGCAGCCAGCCTGTTTTCAGGGAGCGCCTCCTCCCTGTTTTCCGCGTAGTAGATTGATTTGTCCCGCTGCCACACGCTGGCGAAACCTCCACCGTCCAGCGGCACCACCGCACCGCCGTCCATCGGACACGCGCTCAACTTCCAAGTGCCCGCTCCCTGCTTGGCGGGCGGACCGAAGGTCCGGCCGCCGTCGGTGCTGACGGCCACGTAGAGATCCCGCGAGCCGCCCAGCCAGTTGCGCCACATCACGGCGAGCTTTCCATCGGCATCGAAGCTCGCCGAAGGATGGCAGCACTCGCACACGTGCCCGTCGGGTGAGCGGTAAACGGCTTGGTTCGCGCTCCAAGTGAGGCCGTGGTCGGCCGAGGACGCACCGTAAATTTCCGCGCCGCTTCCACGCTGGTCCAGCCAAGTCGCGTACAACAGGCCGTCCCCGAACCGTACCGCCAACGACTGTAGACCCTCGCGCGCACTGTCCCCCACCCCCGGGTTGACGCACACCCCGGCCGCCCACGTTTGGCCACGGTCAGCGGAGCGGAAGGCGAGCAGTTCGCCGCTCTGGAAATCAATGGCCGTGACGGTCACGTGGCCGCCCACCGCCGCCACGCGCGGCCCACGCCGCAGCCCCAGCGCCAGCCCGGGCAAATTGGCCACCTTGACCGGTGCGGCGAATGTCGCGCCGCCATCACTGGAACGCGCGCAATACACGTCTCCCTTCGGCTGGCCCACGACGAGGTAGAGCGCGTGGTCCCACGCGTCCGCCGCGAGTTGCGGCTGGTGGCCGTCGAACCCCGGTGGCAGCGCGGAGACCGCTCCGCCCGTCGCCGCTGGCTCCGCCGCTCGGGCGGGCACCGTCAGGCACATACCCACGAGGGCAGCCGCGAGGAGGAATGTCCGGGGCTTCATGCCGCCCAATGAACGCCGGTCCGGGCTTGCTGGCAAGCCACCAACGGCACCCGGCAAAGCGCGTCGGCTCACATCATGCCGACGGGAATCGCGAACTCCAGGATTGCTGCATACGGCGCGAGACGCTCGGCCCGCAGACACACCAGTGACGCTTTGCCGAAGGGCAGCGCGCTGCCGTCGGTCAGGCCCAGCAGCGTTGTCGCCAGCAAACCGAGGTCCGGCTGGTGGCCGACAATCAGGAGGCTTTGCACCCAGCCGAACGCTTGCAACTCGGCCAGCGCCGTCTCCGGAGCCATGCCGCTGGCCAGGAATAGTTCGGCCTGCGGCCCGCCCTTGATCTGCAACGCTTCCGCCACGATCTCCGCCGTCTGCACCGTGCGGCGAAAAGGGCTCGTCAAGACCAGGGCCGGACGAACCGCCTTGCGGGCGCAAAACGCAGCCACGGTTCGTGCCTGCTCCAGCCCTTTCAGGGTCAGCTCGCGGGTGTCGTCGGAAGTGGCCGCCGACTCGGCGTCGGCGTGTCGCAAAAGGTAGAGCATCATAAATGACCAGGTTCCAATGACCAATGACCAAACTTAAACGATCCTTGCTCGCCGCATCCCCTCTTCCGCTTGGGTCTTGGTCATTGGAGCCTGGTCATTTCCTCCCCATCACATCACCATGCCGCCGTCCACGGTCAGCACTTGCCCCGTGATGTAGCTCGCGGCCGGGCTGGCCAGGAACGCCACGGCCGCAGCGATATCGTCCACTTGGCCGAAACGGCCCAGCGGGATGTTCTCGGTCACCTTCTTTTTCACCTCTTCGGGCAGGGAATCGGTCATGTCCGTGACGATGAAGCCCGGGGCGACGGCGTTGACCGTGATCGAGCGGCTAGCCAGTTCCCGCGCGAGCGATTTCGTCAGGCCGATCAACCCGGCCTTGCTCGCCGCATAATTGGATTGCCCGGCGTTGCCGGTCAGGCCGCTGACGCTGCTGATGTTGATGATGCGGCCCTTACGCAGGCGCAGCATGTTGCGCTGGAACGCCTGGATGAAGAAAAACGCACCCTTCAGATTGGTGTCGAGCACGATATCCCAATCGCCCTCGGACATGCGCAGGCTCAGGCCATCGCGGGTGACGCCCGCGTTGTTGACGAGGATATCCACCCGCTCGAAATCTTTGAGGATCTGTTGACCCACAGCACTGATCCCGGCCGGGTCGCTCACGTCGGCGGCGTAAGCCTTGGACTCTCCGCCGGACGGCTGGCGGGCGTTGATCTCGTCGGCGGTGCGCCGGGCGTTGGCCTCGCTGCGGCTGACGACCACCACGCGCGCCCCGTCGCGCGCCAAGTGCAAGGCGATGGCGTGGCCGATGCCCCGGCCGGCCCCGGTGACAACGGCGACCTGATTGGCGAGCGGGAGGGAGTGGGTGGGGTCCATGGGTAAAAACAGGGCGAACGCACACTTTGCACCGCTGCCGCCAGATTACAAACCGGAGCGTCGGCGGCGCGGGGTGGGTCATCGCTTGCAAGGGGACGGGCAACAGGTGAAAGGCAGGCATTTCTGCCGTGAACGTCGCCCCCGCACAAGCCACCCGGGTTTCAGGCTTGGCTTTCGTCCTTGCCGTCGCTAGGTCTTGATCACGCGAAGCACGTCCACATCAACCTATCGACCAACCTCATGAAAATCCTGTTTCGCTTTCCTCTCGTGTGCCGGGTCCCTGGCGGCGAAACCCGAGTTCAAGCAGCCGCGCATGGAACTGGCGGTGCAATATCTGCAGGACGCCCTGAAAGCCGAGGACCCCGTGCCGCTGATGCGCCAGGCGAAGGAGGATCTCCAGCGGGTAAAGAAGGAAAAGGCCGGGTTCCGCGACAAGGCCATTGCGCTCATCGACATCGGCCTCGCAGACGCGCAGGCAGGCAACAAAGAGAAGGTGCACGGCGACATCACGACCGCCCTCGCCGCCATCCAGAGCGGCATGTCGCACGGGCACTGACCCGTCGGCGCATCCTCACCGCCGCGCCGCTTGGCCGGACCGTCGCCAACCGGCCAGCGCGAAGGCCGCCAGGAACACCATCAGCAGCAGCGTCCCCAACGCCGCGCCAAAGGGCTGATTGCGCCCGGTGGTGAACTGCTTCTGGATCGTGTTGCCGATGAGTTCGGTCGAGCCGCCGCCCATTAGCGTGACAATGGCGAACATCGCCACGGCCGGGATGAACACCAGCAGCGCCCCGCCCACGATGCCCGGCGCGGTCAGCGGCAAGGTCACGGTGCGGAACGCGCGCCACGGGCCCGCGCCGAGGTCGTGCGCCGCCTCAACGAGCGAGCGGTCCAGCTTCTCCACGCTAGCGTAGATCGGCAGCACGGCGAAGGGCAGATAGTTGTGAATCAGCCCGAGCAACACCGCGCCGGGCGTGTAGAGCAGGTCGGCGGGTTCCGCCAGCAGGCGCGCGGACACGAGCAGGCTGTTGAGCAAGCCATCGTGGGAAAGGATGGTGATCCAGGCGTAGGTGCGGATGAGGAAGCTCGTCCAGAAAGGGATCATCACGAGCAACAACAGCCAGCCGCGGGTGCGCGCGTCGGGCCGCCGCGCGATGTAGTATGCCAGCGGGTAACCCGCGAGTAGGCACGCCACCGTCGTCACCGCCGCGTAGCCGACCGAGCGCGCGAGGATCGTCAGGTAGAGCGGATCGAAAGCGCGGGCGTAGTTGGCCCAGGTGAACTGATAGACGACGCGCCCGATGAAATCGCGTTCGCAAAACGAGATGACCACAAGCATCGCCGTCGGCGCGACGACGAACAGCGCGAGCCACGCCGCCAGCGGCGTAAAGAGCAGCCACGCCGCGAGTGGCGTGCGCTCCGCCGCGCCAGCGGCGGCGTCAACAAGGTCTTGATGGCTCTCCGAGCCATCCATGGCTTTTCTTTGCGGAGAAATCACGGAAGCTTGTTCGAGCGTCGTTGTTTGTCCTCGCAGTCACGCAGGAACTCGGAAATCTCGCGAAAACCACCCCGTCGCGCGTAACACTCGGCCGTCACCGCCATTATCCCAGCGTACCGGTTAGGATCGGCCCCACGATGAATGAGTAGGCGCACCAGATCAAAGTTGCCGCACTGGGCAGCCATGCTCAACGGAGTGTCTTTCATGCTGTTAGACTCCTGCACGTCGAGACCGGCTCCCGAGTCGAGTAACTGCTGGGCAATCTCGTAATGTGCCTTTGCACAGGCGTGGGTTAGTGCGGTCCAACCGTCGGCATCCTGAGCATCCACATCGGCCCCTTCCAGAATCACCTCGAAAAGTGTGCAAAGATCGTCCGCGCACGCCGCCAGCATCAGCGGTGTGCGGTCATCGATCCGGTCTGGGCGGGTGGCGGGCATAATGAAAGTTCAAAGCGTCATACAGCCGCGGATAGCTCGGAGAGGCATCCGGACCTTTTGACGACCGCCTTCGGCTGCCCCCAAGCCGCCAGCCTATAGCCCCAGCTTCGCCATCGCCTCCGGGCGCTTGCGGAACGCCGCGCGGGACACGCCCTTGATCTCTTTCATAAATTCCCTCAACTCCTTGTATGCCGCGTCCCGATCCTCCGTCGCGGGGCTGCCCTCGACGTTCTCGTTCGCGGCGTCCATTGTCGCCAGTTCATTAAGCTCTTTGCGCAGCGCGTCGAGCTTTCCCTTGGGAAAGCCCCGCTTGGCGAGCTTCTCCGCGTAGGGCTCCTCGGCGGCGGCGGCATAGCCCGCGTAGGCCGCGTTGATGAAACGCTGCAAGTCGTCCGGCGCATCGCCGATCACGCGCAGGTTCACCCGGTCCGACAGGCCCTGGAACGCCGCCCGCGCCACGAGCCGGTAATCCGCGTACTCCTCGCGTGCCTCGGCCACGCGCTCGGGCAGTTCCGTCGTGTCGCCCACAGGGTCCGGCGCACGGTCGCCATGCGTGGAAACGAACGCCTGCCACGCCGCTTCCTGCAAACCCATGCCCAGCGCAAGTTCCTCGTCGTCGAAGCCGTAGCCCGCCAGCCGCTCGGCGATGCCCCCGTCCAAGCGCGCTGTCTCCAGGAACCGTGCGGCATCCTGAATGTACTTCTCGATGCCCAGGTCCTCCACGGATGGGTGGAGAGTGGGCGTGGTCGCGGTCTTCGCAGCGATATCGACGTTGGGAACAGTGTTTTCCATGGCTCGGCGGATGTGGCGGTTGGTCAACTCTCGGATGGCTTCTGCTGACGGCGGTCCTGGCGGCAATGGATTGCCCGAACATCCTTTACGTTCGCCCGGTTCCCTTGGTCCGGCAGCGGCGGCCCGGCAACGAGCATGGGCATTTTCACCGCAGCTGGCAAGCGCCGTGCCCACAAAATCACAAAATCTCCCTTCCCTCCATCCGGGGTCTGGCCGATGTTCGGCGCTTCGCCATGAGCCCGCCCGCCGCCCAGCCACCTTCCGCCGAACCGGCGACACCCGACACCGCGCCCTCGCCCGATGCCGTCCCGGCGGCAGACACCGTGCCGACACCCGCGCCCGCGCCCACGTCCGTCTCAGCCTCCCCGTCGTCCGAGGGCGGCCTGTTCAACCGCCGTACGCTGGCTCTCCTGACCCGTGGACCGTTCGCGCGCTACGTCGCGGGTGACAGCGTTTCCATGGTTGGGTTGTGGATGCAGACCTTCGCGCAGGGCTGGGTGATCACCGGGCTGACCAGCAGCGCATTGTGGCTGGGCACGGTCACCTTCGCCAGCTCCATCCCGATGCTTGCGCTGTCCATGTACGGCGGCAGCGTGGCCGACCAGCACGACAAGCGCCGCATCATCATCATCTGCCAGTCCGTGCAGGTCATCCTGGCCGTAGCGGTGGGCTGGCTGGTAATGACGCACCAAATCGCTATCTGGCACATCATCACGGCGGCGTTCCTGCTCGGCATCTCGGCGGCGTTCGAGATGCCCGCCACCAACGCGCTCGTGCCCGAATTGGTGGACAAGGAGCACATCTCCACGGCCATCGCCGTAGACCGCTCGGTCTTCCACGGCTCCCGGCTCATCGGCCCGGCGCTCGGAGGCTGGCTCATCGGCATCCTCGGGCAATCCTCAGCGTTCTACGCCAATGCGCTCAGCTTCCTGCCTTCCATCGCCGCCATCGCGTCCATCGAGCCCCGGCCGCAAGGTTCGGCCGAGGAGGAAGAACAGCGGACGAGCGGAATGAAGGCAGGCGTTGTCTACGTCCGCCAGGACAAGCCCACCCTTGCCATGCTCGGCCTGATGGCGGCCAACGCGCTGTGGATCTTCCCGTTTCTGGGCGTGATGATGCCGCTCTACGCGCGGGACATCATCCACCTGGATTCATACCACACAGGCATGTTGATGGCAGTGTCCGGCCTGGGGGCCGTGGTGACCAGTGCATGCATCCTGCTCGTGCCACGCACGCGCCGCCTGCCGTGGATGATCGCGGGCACGGCGGTCATCGCCGTGTCCATGACCGGCCTCGCACTGGCACAGAACTTCTGGATGGCCATCGCCGCGCTGGGGGCGCTGGGCGCGGGCACATCGTTCAACTACGGGTTGGCCAACACAACCGTGCAGGAGCGTGCGCCCGGGCCGTTGCGCGGCCGGGTGTCGGCGCTGGCGATGTTGAGCTTCGTTGGCGTGATGCCCTTCACCTCGCTGGCCGTGACGGCGCTGACCGACCGGATCGGCTTGCGCACGGCGATATTCGGCGGCGGGCTGGGTTACGCCCTCTGCTCGCTGCTCATCTTCGCCGGTCCCGCACGTCGGATGAACGACCTGCGCGCCGGAGAGGTGGCTGCCGTGCCGGTGGCCGCCTGAACTCTGCGCATGAACCCGTCCGCCGACGCTCCGGCCCTTGTGCCCGACGACAAACCCGAGGGCGCGCGCATCGGCTGGCGCGTGCTGGAATCGCGTAAGGTCTTCGAGAGCCCGGTCAACCGGATGCGCGTGGACCAGATCGAGGTCCGCACGCGGGGCCGCATCCAGTATTCCTACCTGGAGCGCGGTGAATCGGTGATCATCGTGCCCGTCACCGCCGACGGCCGGATGGCGCTGATCCGCCAATACCGCTACCCCGTGGACACGTTCTGTTACGAACTGCCCGCCGGCTGTTGCCGCGACACGTCCGACGCGGGCCTGGAGGAAGTCGCGCGCAAGGAGTTGCGCGAGGAGATCGGCGGGACAGCGGGCAGTTTGGAATACGTGACGTGGTATTACTCGTCGAGTTCGCTCAGCGACGAGGTGTGTCACCTCTTCTTGGCGCTCGACGTGCGGTTGGACCAGGCCACCGAGCCCGAGCCTGGCGAGCAAATTGAGACGCTGCTGATGCCCGTGGCGGAAGCGTTGGCGCTGGTGCGCTGGGGCGAGATGCGCACGGGCACCTGCGCTCTGGCGATCCTGCACTGCGAGGAACGGCTGCGCGCGGGCGGGCTGCTCTGAGGCAACCAGCGAGGTTGCGTCACCCGAATCATTCAATGTTAATCGACTTCGCCGCCTGCCATCTTTGTGGGCGGGTAGGTCGTGGAACATCAACCCCAAAAATATTCTATGAGCACACAAGCCAAAGACCTGACCAAAGAAGCCCCCGCCAGCCCGAGCCAGCGCATCGGTGGGTACGTGATTCTCGCCCGCCTGGCCGACAAAGCCCGCGCTGACTTCCTGGGCGGCAACATCGGTGAATACCACACCGATTGCCCGCTCGACCACATGCTCCTCGATTGGAAGGGCGTGCCCTACGCCGAGGTCAAGGAGGCTATCGTGGCCGGTGCCAGCGACGAGGACTTGGCGAAGCACCTCGATTCCCATGGTACGAAGAAGTCGTCCGAGGAAATTTCGGCGTGGTCAGATTCCATGGACGAGATGAATCCTTTCTACAGCCCCGAGAAGAAGGATTGGTACGCGGGTGAAGCGCAGAAGGCCGGTCTCGATCCCGCTACGACGCCAATGTTCAAGTGGCTGGATGCGACCGACACGAAGAGCGCCTGATATTTGTCGCTGACTTTTCGGCGAAAGAATCTACCCCGCTGCCGGATTCGATTCCGGCAGCGGGGTTTTTCGGGTGGTAAGGGCATCGCGCGACGGGTTGCGAGTAGGAGAGTTTGAGCTGAGTGCAATGTAGCCGGGGACCTCGCCGGCGGGATGTTCGCCCAATCAGCCATGTCGGTGGCTCGGCCACGGGCACGAACGTGGTTCCGGTCAAAAGCGATGGCACCCGCAGCGGCGGCATCACCATGGTGGGCAGGGTGACGGTGCGGGGTGACGGGGTTATAATGACTCCATGGAACCCGGCGACACACCGCACCAACGCCGCCCCCGGTATCGTGGCAAGCACCCCCGTGCGTTTGACGAGAAGTACAAGGAGCACCAGCCAGAGCGGTTCCCGGAAACCGTGGAAAAGGTGCTCGCTTCAGGCAAGACGCCAGCGGGCACCCACCGGCCGGTCATGCTGGCGGAGATCCTCGCGGTGCTCGCGCCGCAGCCGGGTGAGTTCGCCGTGGATTGCACGCTCGGTTATGGTGGGCACGCTCAGGCCCTTCTGGAGCGGTTGCTGCCCGGCGGGCACCTGCTGGCGCTCGACGCTGACCCCATCGAGGGCGCACGCACTCTGGATCGCCTGCGCGGGGCGGGCCTCGGGCCGGACGTGTTCACCTGGGAGCGGCGTAACTTCGCCGGGCTGCCGGGTTTGCTGGCCACGATTCGGCTTGGGGGCGCGGACCTCATCCTCGCCGATCTGGGCATTTCGTCCATGCAGCTTGACCAGCCGCAGCGCGGCTTTTCCATGAAGCTCAACGGCGCACTGGACATGCGGATGAACCCCGAGCGCGGCCTGACGGCATCCGAATGGCTCATCCGCGCCACCCCCGAAATCCTGGCCCGTGCGTTGGAGGAGAACGCGGACGAACCCCGGGCGGGACGCATCGCCAAGGCACTGGCGGGGAGGATCTTCTTTAATACCCTGGCTCTGGCCGACGCCGTGACCGCCATCGTGCCCGCACCCGATGCCGAAGACACGGTGCGGCGGGTGTTCCAGGCCGTGCGGATCGCGGTCAACGAAGAGTTCGGTGCGCTGGACTCCCTCCTACGCGGGTTGCCCGGTTGTCTCACGCCGGGAGGCCGGGCGGCGATCCTGACCTTCCACTCCGGCGAGGATCGGCGAGTCAAGCTGGCGTTCCGTGACGGCCTGCGGGCTGGCGTGTACGCGGAGGTCGCCGACGAGGTGATCCGTGCGGGGCCACAGGAGCGGCGCGACAACCCGCGCTCCACGGCGGCTAAATTACGCTGGGTGCGGCGAGCGTGACGGCAGCGCTGGGCCGCTGCTTTTCGGCTCGCAACTGCCCGCAGCCCGCCGCCACGTCGATGCCGCGCCGCTGGCGGACTGTGCAGGGGAAGCCGTTCTCCTGCAGTACCTTCTGAAATTTATCGGCCGCCGCTTCGCCGGTCGCTGCGCCCGCGAAACCGGCAGTCGGATTAAGCGGGATGAGGTTGACGTGCGCATCGATCCCCGCGAGCAGGACCACTAGGCGCTGGGCAACCGCTGGGGAATCGTTGACCCCCGCCACCAGCGTCCACTCGAAAAAAATGCGCCGACCGGTCTGCGCCCCGTAAGTGCGGCAGGCGGCGATGAGTTCCATCAGGGGCCAGCGGCGGCTGACGGGTACGAGTGCGGCGCGTTCCGCCTCGCTCGCGCCGTGCAGACTCACCGCGAGGTTGTACGGCCGCCGCTCCCGCGCGAGCCGCAAGATGCCCGGCACCACGCCCACCGTGCTGATGCTGATCCGGGACGGGCCGAGGTTCAGGCCGCGGTCATCGGTGATGATCTCCAGCGCGGTCATCAAATGGTCATAGTTGTGCAACGGCTCGCCCATGCCCATGAGCACGAGGTTTCGCAGGCCCGGCCGCCCGGCGGCACGGAGCGCCCGCTGCGCGTGGAGCACCTGCGCCACGATCTCACCCGAACGCAGGTGGCGGGCGAAACCCATCTGGCCGGTCGCACAAAACACGCAGCCCATCGCGCAACCCGCCTGCGTGCTCAGACAAGCGGTGTGCCGGCCGGGGTAGGCCATCAACACTGTCTCGACCGTCTGGCCGTCGGCCATGCGCAGGAGGAACTTGCGTGTCAGTCCGTCGCTGCTCGGGATGTCGTCGGCGGCCGTGGGCACGTCCAGCGTGTATCTTGCTGGTTCTCCAGTGAATACGGATCGCTCCAACCAGCGGCGCAACGGCGGGAGAACCTGGCCGGGATCGGCCGCCTGCAAGTCCGTCACCGCATCGCGATACAGCGTGCGCCAGAGCACTCGGGCGTGGGAAGCGTGCAACCCGGCGTCTGTCAAGATGCGCTCCAACGCAGAGAAGGAAAGATCGTGGAGTGAAGACACAGCCTACTTTAGCAGGAGAAAGGGCGGCTGAAAATTAGGAACGGCCGGATCGCAGGGTGAACGCATCCTAATTTTGCTTGCGTTTCGCCTTCGTAGGTCTTTCCCCCTTGTCCGGCTGTCGTGGGAAAGTGCTTCAAATTGGGAAGCAAGCTCTTGAAAACGTCGCGCAAAAGCTTCGTTCATAAGATTGGCTCCAATCCTGGCAAGAACATGGATATACCCGCTTGCAGTTCAAGCAAACAGGGACGGACAAGGGTGGAAAAGGCCGGACATATTCGCAGTCGCATTTTCACTCGCCGGTTTCTTGCTTTGCCAGTGCCTCAAGATGAGGAACCCGGAGCTAACGGAGCTCGAACTCGCTTTGTGAGTTTCATGATGATACGCGATTATATGCAACTAGTTGGTTCCATGCATTTTGCTTTGCTTCATCACTTTTGGCGTTCTTGCACTGAAATGAATTAACACGCAAAATTACAGCCAGGCAGTGCCATGCATTTTGAGCGTAAATCGAAGCCCCAATATTTTTATCTGTGCATCTCGTAGCATCGTCTTGAGTCCTGCTATTGAAGCGCCACCCAGTGGCTGTGTTTGAGCCGGAGACGCCAGCTGCAGAGCGATGGTCAGGCGAAAAATAGGATGTGTTTAACCTTCTTTGCTTTTGCGCAACCTGTAACAATGCGGTGATCACTGTTCGCCCGTGTTCCAATGCGAAAGTTTGATTGGATGGACGTAGAGGCATTCATCAGGAAAATCAGCCAGTAACTTTGGCAACCGACCACCGTAGCGGTCCCAAAAGGCAAAGCGGTCAGCGTCACTCCAGAGTTCCAAACCTTGCTGGGTCAGATCTCGTTCCAGGCTGAGGTGCGGCACCGCTAACCCTAGCGCGGTAGGAGCCGCACACTCGACAAAAACTCCCATCGCTGCGAACACGCCGCACAAGTGGCAGAACTCCGGCAAAGCCAACGCGGGCACGATCAGGAGGTCGGCATAGCCCATCAGCAATGGGTAAGGTAACCCGCGCCTCTCTCGCCGGTGGCGGATCAGGGCAAGGGCTGTCACCCACTCCTTGACCCGGTGAACCCACGAACCTGGGCCGACCTCCAGATTGCGCCAGCCGAGTGGGCCACATTCTAGTCCGTGGGCGGCCAGGCGCGCAACGGCTTCCTCACGCGGCGGGAGTTCGGCGCGGGCGTTGACAAATTCGTCGAAGCGCAACGCCCGCAGCGTCCGGTTGAAGTGGGTCCAATGCGAGGTCATCGACGAAAAAGGCTTCAAATACTTGGTGTAGCCAACGCCAGGCCGCAGCTGAAGCCAGACGTGCAGGTTCCCTTCGTTGATGGCCGGATTGAGCAGCAGGTCGTCCGCCACGAAGATGTAATGACTGAATTCCTCGCTAGGAAGGTGGGCGCGAGCCTGCGCGAAGTAACCTTGGAAAGTGGCCGAGCTGTCAAAAACGGGCACTACGTCGGCGTCAGCGCCACGATAGAACGGCACCAGAAAACGCACCGTGGAAAAACGGGGGCGGAGCAGCGCCCGCAAGAGGGGCAGGTTCTGGTCGAAGCGATGGTTGAACACCACGACCAGACAGAAGCGGAAGAAAGGCGTCGTCATCGGTGCCGCGCAGGGAAAAAAGGTCAGAAGGGTCTACGGCGGTCGCGCGGGCAGAGAAGAACAGCCTCCTAGCACCGGTTCGGGCCCGTTCACAAGGGCAAACCGCCGGAGGGATGGAAGGCTGCGCGGAAAAGGTCGGCTTTCCTTCCGTGCCGTCTTCCTGCATTCTCCGGGCTGACACCTACCCATGCCCGCTGCTCAACCCGTCCGCTCCTCGTCCGAGACGTTCACCCTGCCAGCAGCCGCCCGGTGGCGTCGCCTTGCTGCCGCTTGGCCGCTGTTGGTGGTCAGCGGGTTATTGCTGGTGGCAACGGGCTGGTTCGTGCGTCAGGCGCTGGCCCGGAACGACGGCCACTGGGAATATCCCATCGACGATGCGTACGGCCATTTGGCAGTGGCGAAAAACCTCGTCCGGCGCGGCGTCTGGACCTACAGCGCGCCCAACGGCTTCGACTCGGGAATTTCCTCGCTGGCGTGGCCGTTGCTGCTCGCCGCGAGTTTCCTAGTCACCGGTGTCAACGCGCACGCCACCCTGGTGCTCAACCTCTTGTCCGCCCTCGGGCTGCTCTGGTACGCGGACAAGATGCTGCGTCGTGCCGGGGCGTCACCCCGGTTGGTGTTTGCCGGGCTGCTCGCCGTGGCTGCGTTCACCCCCTTGCCCCTATTGATCCTCATCGGCATGGAGCACTGTTTCCACGCTTTGGTCAGCCTTGTTTTCCTAGACCTAGCTTGCCTTGCTCTGGCGCAAACCGGCTTTCCCCGGCACACGCTGCCAAGCTGGGCGCTGCCAACGGCAGCGGGCGTGCTCACCCTGACCCGCTACGAGGGCCTGTTTCTGGTGGGGGCAACGACCTTGTTATTGGCGTGCCGCCGACGGTGGCAACCGGCGCTGACCGTCCCGCTGGCCGCCGCCG